>JAFYQR010000180.1 GCA_017559825.1 Thermoguttaceae bacterium
AATTTTCCGACGGCGGAACCGGAGCCGCTCCCGTCGTTCGCCGCGCCGTCGTCGTTCGGGTCGACCGCGAAACCGGTTCGGTCGACGCCGGATTTTCCGCTTTCGCCGCCGTTCGAACGCCCGACTTCGCCGCCGTCGCGGGAGGCGTTTGACGTCCGGCGACGTCCGTTTGCGACCGGAGCGCGTTTTCGTCCGCTTGCTCGAGAATCGGCGCGCCGTTTTCGTCGACGCCTTTCAAAATTTCGACGCGGCGCTCCGCTCCGTCGAGAATTTGACGGCAACGGCGCAGAAGCCGAATCCCCTCTTCGTACCGCGCGAGGGATTCCTCCAGCTCGCCGCGTCCGCTTTCGAGCGTCGAAACGATCGTTTCCAAGCGCCGAAACGCTTCTTCAAAGGAGATCTCGTCCATCGCGTCCTTTCGTTTTACTTAAATCGCCGAACCGACCGACTTTCGCCGTCCGTCCCGTTTTTCCTTTTTTTCCTTAACGCCGTCAAACGCCGACGCCGCGCCGCCTGCGTTTTTCTTTATTTTACGCAAACGACGCGGTTTCGTCGCTAAATTTCACGCGTTTCGCCTATTTTTCGGCAAAACGCGCTTTTGTTCGCCCCGATTTCGGGGTCAGTCGACAATCTCGACCTTAACGGAGGTCATTTTGTCGCCTTGACGCACCGCGTCGACGACGTCTTGGCCTTCGAAAACCTTGCCGAAAACGGAGTGATGACCGTCGAGCCACGGGCACGGAACGTGCGTGATGAAGAATTGCGAACCGTTCGTGTTCGGGCCGGCGTTCGCCATCGAGAGGACGCCCGGGCCGTCGTGGCGGAGGTCGGGGTGGAATTCGTCTTCGAATTGATAGCCGGGGCCGCCGCAACCGGTGCCGGTCGGGTCGCCGCCTTGAATCATGAAGTCGGCGATGACGCGGTGGAAAACGAGGCCGTTGTAAAAGCCGTCGTTCGCCAAGTTTTCAAAGTTGGCGACGGTTTTCGGGGCTTTGTCGGCGAAAAGTTCGATTTTGATCGTACCGCGTTCCGTTTCGATCGTCGCGATTTTTTTCATGGTGGCGTTCCTTGTAATCGTTGTTTCAAACAAAATTCATTTTTCGGCGCGAGCTCGTTTTCTCGTTCGAAAGACGACTCGCAAGGCCGGGCCCCGACGGCGTTTTCGACCGACGCGGCGCGTTGCTTTTATTATAACTTTTCCGCGAAAAAACGCAAGGCGCGGCCCGATTTTCCCGCGTTTTCCGTCGATTTTACCCTTATTATTAATAGGATAGGCGGCGATTTTGCGAGCGTTCAACGGCAGAACTCGGCGACGGCGGCGACGAATTCGTCGGAACGTTTCGCGGGGAAGACGTGCGTCGAGTTCGGAATCGCGATTCGCTCGGCGTTCGGAATATTCGCCGCGATGAACTCGGCGGTCTCGACGCGGTAAAGCGAACCGGGGTCGGCGTGCAGAACGAGGGTCGGAACGTCGATTCGGCCCAACGAAGCGCGGAAGTCGGCGGTCGTCATCGATTCCCAATAACGGCGGTCGACGGCGGCGCGCTCCGGCGAGATTTCGGCGAAAAAGACCCGTTTCGCGAGGGACTCGCGTACGCCGGTAATCTCGACGGCTTTCGCCAGCCAAGCGTCGCGGTCGAACGGTTCCGGCCAAGTCGGCGGGTCGTTCGGGTTCGACGCGACTTCGCAACGGGCGAAAAAGGTCGTCTTGAAGAGGGGCGGATCGTCGAGCAAAATTTGCATGTCGCGCTCGAAATCGTCGGCGAAGTAGCCGCCTTGGCAATAGCCGAGCCGCCAAGCGTCGTCGTTGAGAAGTTTGGGGCACGTGTCGACAAAAACGGCCTTCGCGACGCGGTCGGTTCCGAATTGTTCGAAGTAAGAAAAGAGGACGGAGCCGCCCATCGAGTACCCGACGAGCGCGACGTCGCGGGCGTCGAGATGTTCGATCAGCGCGCGCAGGTCGGCGGCGGAGCGTTCGACGCCGAAATCGGGAGAAAACGGGGTTTTGCCGTATCCGCGTTGGTCGAAGGCGACCGTCCGGAAAGCGCCGCTCTTGCAAAAGCGTTCGATAATCCCGTTCGCCGTCGCGACGGAGCCGCCAAAGCCGTCGATATAAAAGAGAAACCGCCCTTCCCCGACGTCGACGTAAGCGATTTCCGCGCCGTCGTCGATCGTCGCCGTTCGATATTCGAGCTTCATTTTGTTTTTCGCGACGCGTTTCGAACCGCCGCGCTCCGCTTCGCGTTATTGCGCCGATTCGGGGGAAAAGTCGAGTTTCCCGAACCGAAGCGACGCCGAACGCGCCCGACGCTCGCCGCGTTAAACTCTACCAAATTTAACGAAAAAACGCAAGAGAAACGTAGCAAAGAAAATTCCGACGAAAATCCAATTTAACTTTTTCGCCCGCGCCGCGCTCCGTCAAGTCGACCGAAATCGACGCGAACGCTCGCCAACAACGCCGCTATTTTCAGCCGACGCGCCGCCTTTTGTTCGCAAGTTCGTTCCCCTCGCGAACGTTAAATAAACGAACGCCGGCGGCGCTCGACGCTAACCGTCGAACGCCGCCGCGCTCTTTCGCTCCGCCGTTTTCGGTCGCTTAAATCGTTTCAACGCAACGAGAAAGCGCGACCGAAACGGAACGCTCGGAAAACGCCCGGGATTCCCCGAGTTCGCTCCGAAATCACTCCCACTCGATCGTTGCGGGCGGTTTCGAGCTAATATCGTAAGCGACGCGGTTCACGCCGTCGACTTCGCTCAAAATGCGCGACGAAATCTTCGCCAAGACTTCGTACGGAACCGGATACCAGTTCGCTTCCATAAAGTCTTGCGTCGCGACGCAACGGACGACGACCGCCTTCTCGTAAGTGCGTTCGCCGTTCTTCGCGCCGACGCTGCGCACCGGAAGCAACACCGCGAAAACTTGCGACGTTTCGCGGTAAAGACCCGCCTTCGTAATTTCTTCGACGACGATCGCGTCCGCTTCGCGCAGGCAGTCGAGGTCCGGCTTCGAAACCGGGCCCAAGCAACGAACCGCGAGGCCCGGACCCGGGAACGGGTGCCGCCAAACCAACTCTTCCGGCAAACCAAGTTCCAAACCGACTTGGCGAACTTCGTGTTTGTACAGCTTGCGGAGCGGTTCGACCAGTTCGAACTCCATGTCTTCCGGCAAACCGCCGACGTTGTGGTGATATTTGACCGTCTTCGCCGGAGCGCCTTCTTCGCCGCCGCTTTCGACGACGTCCGGCCAAATCGTCCCTTGCGCCAAGAATTTCGCGCCGTCGACCTTATGCGCTTCTTCGGTGAAGACGTCGATGAACGTCTTGCCGATGATCTTGCGCTTTTCTTGCGGGTCGTCGACGTCTTTCAAGAGCGAAAGGAAGCGTTCTTCCGCGTCGACGACGACAAGGTTCGCGTCGAAGTTGTCGCGGAAAACTTTCGCGACCGATTCGATCTCGTTTTTGCGCATCAAGCCGGTGTCGACGAAAATGCACGTCAACCGCGAGCCGATCGCCCGCGACACCAACGCCGCGACGACCGCCGAGTCGACGCCGCCGGACAGACCGCAGATCACGCGACCGTCGCCGACTTGTCGACGAATGTTCTCAATGGAGGTTTCGACAAAATTCTTCATTGTCCAAGTTCCCTATCGCCTTGCAAAGTAAGCTAACGAAAACGCGTAAGGCGCGCGCTTCCGTCGAGCCGGGCTCCTTCGGACGACGACGCGTCCGACGCCTTAAACGCCTCTAGCCGTCTATTATAACGCGCTCGACGATTTCGAAAATCCCCGCCCAACCGCTCTTTCGCCAAGAAATCGAGCCGACGGCCGACCAAAATCACGTTTCATTTTTCATTAAAACAGTTTCAAATCTTATTTTTGCATCGATTATATTTTCTTGACGTCGCTTGCGCTAATAACAAAATTCGCCGTCGTTATACAAAAGCCCGGCGATTCAGCAAAATCGTTAAAATCGCCGCGCTTCCGCACCTTGACGCGTCGCGGTAATTTCGCTCGAATTGACGAGCGGCAACGCGTCCGAGGTCGCCGCCGTCGTAAAAAATAAAAAAATTTTAGAAAAATTAAAAAATCGCGGCGACGCGGGGCGATTTTCCGTCGTCGCAATTCCTACAACCGGCAAATAAAAAAAAAGCGGCGTTTGTTAAAATAGGTTGGATTAAACGATTATAACGAATTAAAATCAAAAAAAACAAAAAAACTCGTTTGAAACGCCGATTTCGCGAGACGCCGGAAAAATAACGCGATATAATATAAGAAGCGACGTTCCGAGAAATAGTCTCTTCGCCGTTCGCGAAACGCCGTTTCGGTCGCCGCCGACGCTTAGGTATTTTGGTTCCATGAAAAAAGAAACGCTCCGCTCACGCTCCGCTTCCCGCGCGAAACTTTTCGTCGCCGCGCTTTCGGTCGGCCTCGCGTGGGGCGCCGCGTCCGCGCTTCCCGAAACGGCGCCGACGTTCGACGGTTGGCGTTTCCGAGTCGACGCGCTCGAACTGTTCCGCGCCGACGTCGGCGAGCCGCTTTCTTATCTCGACGGTTCCGGTCGCCGCGTCGATTCTTCGAAGCCGCTCGCGCTTCCCGAAACGCCTTCGACGACGCTCGTCGAGTCGACGACGCTTCTCGCGGATTCTGCGGCGGCGATTGAAACGCAAGCCGGCGCGACGCTCGGCGAAGCGGAACCGCTCGCCGAAATCGCGAGTTTCCCTTCCGAATCGGAGGAACCGGCGGACGCTCGTTTTATTGAAGCCGCTTGGGCCGTCGCGGACGACGACGTCGAAAAGCGCCGCGATTGGTCGCTTGAGTTGCGCCTTGAAGAGTTCGCCGAGCCGAGTTTCGCCGAAGTCGAGGCCCCGGCTTGGCGCGACGACGTTTCGGTCGTTTTCGCGACTTACGAAGAGCTTGAAGCGCTTCCGGTCGGCGCGAACGCCGTCGCGTCGAACCTCGTTTCGCCGGCGCTTCGCAAGCTCGCGACCGACGCTTCGCTCGTCTCCGGGTACTACGCCGAAACGTCGAGCGTCTCGGACGCGAACGCGACGCAAACGCGTCCGACGCCCGATTCGGCGGCCCCCGCTCCGGCGCGCGTCGGCGTTTTCGCCGCTTGCGGAACGTTCGAGGCGAACGGCGTCGCGAAGACCCGCGTTCGTTGATCTTTTTCGATTTTTTGCGTTTAATAGCGAGGGTCGCGTTTCGTCGAGAAGCGCGCCCCTTCGTTTTTTCTTGGCTCGTTCCGCAAGCGAGCGGTTTCCATAGAATCGAGACCGCTCGCCCTACGAACGCCGAGAGCGGCTCGCAGAAAAGCGCGGAAGCCAAAGAGACGGGTCGAGTTTCCGCGCTAAAACGAGAAGCGTTCTAAGCCTCGACGGCGACGACGGCTCCGCCCGCGATTCCTCAACGTCCGCCGACGTTGGTCGCGGCGAACGCCTTCGCGCCCAATAAAAGAACGACCTCCGCGCTCGGAACGACGCGACTTCCGCGCTTTCAATTAAAGAACGCCCTTCGTGCTCGGGACGCCGGTTTGGCGCGGATCGCTCTCGACGGCGGCGCGAATCGACCGAGCGACCGACTTGAAAATCGCTTCGGCGATATGGTGCCCGTTCGAGCCGTACAAGACGCCGATATGCAAGTTGCAGGCGGCGGCGTTCGCGAAGCCTTGCCAAAACTCGCGGACGAGTTCCAAATCGAACGTTCCGACGCGCTCGACCGGATACGTCGCGTCGTAAACGAGGTAAGGCCGCCCGGAGAAATCGATCGCCGTCCGCGCGAGCGTTTCGTCCATCGGGAGGAGGAAGAAGCCGTATCGGCGGACGCCTTTCTTGTCGCCGAGCGCGGTTTTGAAGGCGGCGCCGAGCGCGATCCCGACGTCTTCGACGGTGTGATGACCGTCGACTTCGAGGTCGCCGTTGACGCTCAGCTCGATATCGACGAGCGAGTGCGCCGCGAAGAGGGTCAGCATATGATCGAAAAAGCCGATACCGGTCGCGATTTTCGACGCGCCGGTTCCGTCGAGGTCGATTTTCAACCGAATTTGCGTTTCCTTGGTGTCGCGCTCGACCGCCGCCGTTCTCGCCATTTTACGTTCTCCTAATTCGTTTTTGCTCTTAATACTTCATTTCGCGACGCTCCGCCGAAACGCGCCGCGTCGTTTCTCATTCATCGGCGTTTTTCGGAGCGAAATTGAACGCGCCGGGCGCTCGCCGTCAAAATTGCTCGCGCCCGGCGCCCGGTTCCGCCCCGTCGGTTCGCCGCCGTCGCCCTTTCTTCCGGTTTACTCGCCGTCTTTCCCGTCTTTCCCGTCCGCGACTCGCCGCCAACGCGCCGCCTTCGCCGCGTTCGGCTTGACGTTCAAGTCGGCGTTCCCTTCCCGATAAAATTCGACGAGCTTCTTCGCCGCCTCGACGCAACCCGCCTCCGCCCCTTTTCGGAACCAACGGAGGGCCGCCGCTCCGTCGCGAGCGTCGCCGTCGAGCGAATACAACGTCCCGAGTTCGAACGCCGCCGTCGCGTCCCCCAACCCCCAAGCGCGACGGAAAAACCGAACCGCCTCCGCCGCGTTCGGCTCGACGTTTAAGTTGGCGCATCCGTCCCGATACATCTCCGCGAGCTTCTTCGCCGCCTCGACGCAACCCCCGACCGACGCTCTCCGCAACCAATGGAGCGCCTCCGTCGGGTCGAGGTTCAAGTCGGCGATCCAGTCCCGATAAATCTCCGCGAGCGCCTTCGCCGCCTCGCGGCAACCCCGCCCCTCCGCTTTCCGGAACCAACGGATCGCTTCCGCCGGGTCGCGCTCTTCGCCGTCGCGCCAATAATAAAGCCCGAGTTCGAACCCCGCCTCTCTGTTCCCCAACCCCCAAGCGCGCCGGAAAAGCCGATTCGCCTCCTCGACGTTCCGTTCGAGCCCGCCTCGTCCCGCCGCGAGCATGCGCCCGAGATTCCCGAGCCCGCGAGCGTCCCCGCCGTCGGCGGCCAACCGATAAAGCCGAACCGCCTCCGCGTCGTTCGGTTCGAGCCCGAACTGTCCCCGTTCGAACGCGAATCCGAGTCGCGCCGCGGCGGGCGCGTCCCCCAACTCGACCGCTCGACGATACCAAGCGAGCGCTTCGGCCTCGTTCGGCTCGACGGCGCGCCAACCATAACAACGCCAAACGCCCTCGTAAATCATTCCGAGCGTTCCCGCCGACGCGCGGTCTCCCAGTCGCGCCGCTCTTTTGAACCAACGGACGACCTCGTCGGCGTCCCTCTTTTCAAGGGCGGTCGCCGCCAACGTCCTCGCCGCGCCGATATCTCCCGCCTCCGCCGCCGTTCGGAGCCAGCGGAACGTCTCCTCGTCGCTCTTCTCGACGCCGAGCCCGAGCGCGTAAAGTCGACTCAACGTTTCCGCCGCGCAGGCGAGCCCGAGTTCCGCCGCCGTTCGGAGCCAACGCGCCGCTTCCGTCGGGTTCTCCTCGACGACGTCGCCGTTCAAATAACAAACCCCGAGATTCCTCGCCGCCTCCGCGCAGCCGAGTTCGACCGAACGCCGATAAAGCCGAACCGCCTCCGCTCCGTCGCGCTCGACGAACTCCCCGGCGTAAAGGTAATTCGCCGCGAAACAAAGCGCCCGCGGATCCTCGTCGCCGCGCTCCTCGCCGTCCTTCGCCCGTTTCAAAAACGCTTCGGCGGCCCGACGTTTCAGCGCGTTCGCCCGCCTTTTGTTCTTCGCGACGCCGCCTCGACCGTCCGCCGCCGCGTTCGCCAACGTAAACAACGCGAACGGATTCCCCGCCTCCGCCGGTTCCCTCGCGAGTTCGACGGCGCGTTCCCAATCGGGCGCGGCGTCCTCGAACCCGTCCGACAGTCGCTCCGCCAATTCCGCTTGCGCGTCGAGCGCCGCCGACTTCGCTTCCTCCGACGCGTCCGGAGAGCGCCCCGCCTCGACCGCCGCTTCAAGCAACGCGGCGCCGCGCCGACGGTCGAGTTTCTCCCCGTAAACGCCGTAACAAAGCGCCCGCCCCCGACGGTAAAGCTCCGCCGCCGAAAGCCCGGTCGTTTCGTTCCCGTTCGCGCCGCCGGCGCCGCCGTTCGTTCCGTTTCCGTTGTTATTTTTCGCCAAGTCGCTCATTTCGGTCGCTCCTTAACATCGTTTTCGTCGATAAAGCAATAAAAACGCTCGAAGGAACCGCGCTCGTCGCCGAACGCTTTCCTTTGCGTTTCATTATAACCAATCGCGCGACCCTTTGCAACAATTTCGCGACGCAACTCGAAAAAAAAACGTTTTCCGAAAACTTATCCCTACGACCCGCAAAAAACGCAAAACCCGCAACGTCAAAGCACCGCCCCAAGCAAAATTGCGACGCCCCGACGCCGTCCCGACGCGCGGACGTCAAAAAAAACGCGCCGACGAACCGTTGCAAGCTCGCCGACGCGCCGTCAAGCCGCCGTTATTTCCGACAAAATCCGTTTATTTTATTAAACGTTCGCTTATTTTCCCTTTGCTTGCGCCCGCGCCGCCGCGACGTATTCCTCGACCGTCGTCCCTTGCGACGCCAAGAGCCAACGCAACGCCTCGTCCTTATTCTCCGCGACGCCGACGCCCTTCGCGAAACACTCGCCGAGCCGCTCCATCGCGTCGCGATTTCCCGCCTCCGCGCCGACTCGATACCAGCGCGCCGCCTCCGCCGCGTTCGGTTTGATCTTGAAATTCGGCTCGCCGTCCCGATAATAATCGCCGAGTCGGAGCGCGGAATCGCCGTCCCCCAGCTCCGCCGCCTTTTGGAACCAACGGAGCGCGCTCCGGTAATTCGGCGCCGCGTTCCCGGCTTTGTCCGTTTCGTCGAGCAAATACGACCCCGCCAAATTGGAAGCCGCCGCCGCGTTCCCCCGCTTGACCGCGACCCGGTTCAGCCGCCGCGACTCCGCGACGTTCCGCTTGAGCCCGCCGATTCCGACCGAATACGCGAACGCCAAATTGCAAGTTCCCGCCGCGTCCTTCCGTTCGGCGGCCAACCGGTAAAGTCGAACCGCCTCCGCGTCGTCCTTTTGGAGCCCGTAAGCGCCGTCGAAATAAGCGCGTCCGAGCCAACTCGCCGCCTCCGCGTCCCCCAGCTCGACCGCCCGACGCAACCAAGCGACCGTCCGCTTTTCGTCCCGCTCAAAGCCGGCCTCGTCCGAACCGCGCTCGTAAAAGCCGGCCAACCAGCGCGCCGCGTCCGGCGCCGATTCCTCGGTCGTTTCGTCGAAATCGACCTCGACGCCGAACCGCTCCGCCAACATCCCCGCGACGTTGACCGTCGCCGCCTCGTCGCCGAGTTCCGCCGCCCGCAAAAACCATCGCAAGGCTTCGTCCGGGTTCGGTTCGACGCCCCAACCTTCCTCGTAAACGCCGCCGAGTCGGTTCGCCGCCTCCGCGCTCCCCGCTTCCGCCGCCGTTCGGAACCAACGAACGCCTTCCGCCGGGTCCCGCTCGACGCCGTTCCCATTCAAATAACAAAACGCGAGTTCGATCGCCGCCGTCGCGCAACCGAGTTCCGCCGCCTTCCGGTACCAACGAACGCCCTTCGCCCGGTCTTCCTCGCCGTCTCCGTCCAAATAATACAAATAATAATACGCGACGTTCGCCGCCGCCTGCGCGAACCCGAGTTCCGCCGAGCGCAACCAAAGCCGCGCCGACTCCGCCGTAACCTTCCGCGAGAGGTTCGGTCTCCCGTTCGCCGAGCCGCGCCCGTCCCCCAAATAACACCCGAGATAACAAAGCGCCCGAGCGTCCGGGTTCGGCTCTTCCGACATTCGCTTGAACTCTTCGAACGCCCGAGCGAAAAACTCCCGCGCTTTCGTTTTATCCTTGCGCAAACCGCCCTTCCCGTCCCGATAAGCGGCGCCCAACGTATCCAACGCGAACGGATTCCCCGCCTCCGCCGGTTTCTTCGCCAACTCGACCGCCCGCGCCGCGTCCGGTTTCGTCCCTTGCAGACCGTCGAAAAGCGCTTCGGCAAGCTCCCCTTGCGCGTCGAGCGAACCCGCTTCCGCCGCCGCTTCCAAGAGCGCGAGCCCCTTCGGCCCGTCGATTCGAACGCCGTCCAAGCCGAACGCGAGCGCCCGCCCTCGACGGTAAAGCTCTTCCGCCGAAAGTCCGATCGCGTCGATTTTATCGGTCGCGCCGTTTCCGTTCGCCATTTTTCCGTTGTCGCTCATTTTGCCCGCCTTTCAAAATCGTTTTATTCGATAAAGCAACAAAAAGTTCGAAGGAGCCGCGCTCGCTAGAAACGCCGCCCCCGATAAAATATTTTATCCAACCGCCCGCCCGCTTGCAACGATTTCGCGACGCAACTCGCAAAAAAAAACGTTTTCCGAAAAACCGCCCCTACAACCGACAAAACCCGTAAAACCGCAACGTCGAAACGACGTTTTTCCCGCCGTCGCGCTTAACTCCTCCCCCCGACTCGCCGACGTTCCCCAAAATGAAAACGCGACGCCCCAACGCGCTCAAAGAGAAAATCCGCCGGGCCGCGCTCGCAAGAAAGAAAAAACGCGACGACAAACCCGTTAAGGCCCGCCGTCGCGTTTCGTTTAACTTTTCTTCAACGCCGCCGCGTTCGCCGTCCGCAAACTCGACGCGTTTCCCCCGGCTTAACGCCGGAAGCTCAACGGTCGCCGTTCAGGTAACGCTCGACCAACGCCAAGCAAGCGTCCGTTTGCTCGTCCGTTCCGACGCTAATCCGGAGCCCGTCCCCCCAACCGGCGTAATTCATATAACGAACAAGATAACCGTTCTTTTTCAAATATTCGTACAGCTCTTTATGCGAAACCGCGCCGTCCGGCCAAACGTTCCAAGTGAAGTTCGCGCTCGAATCCGGGACAACGAAGCCGAGTTCGCGCATCCGCTTCGTTTGCCGCTCCCGCGTCGCGACGATTTTCGCCGTCGTCGCCGCGAGCCATTCTTGGTCTTGAAGCGCCGCCGTCGCCGCCGCGATCGAGAGACCGTCGCAGTTGTACGAGTCTTTCACTTTCAGCGTTTGCTCGATCAGCTCCGGTCGCGCGATCAGGAAACCGAACCGCAATCCGGCCAGCGCGTACGACTTGCTCATCGTCCGCGAAATCGCGACGTTCGCTTTGCGTTTGACGAGTTCGACGCAGTTAAAACCGGCAAAATCGGCGTAAGCCTCGTCGACGACCAACGGACAAGGCAAGGAATCGGCGATTTTTTCGATTTCCGCGACGGAAAGAACCGTCCCGGACGGCGAGTTCGGGTTCGGCAAATAAACGAGTTTCAGCGAATCCGCCGCGACGTTTTCGAGCGGATTGACCCGCCAAGGCGCGTTCGGCTCGGTCGCGGGCGCTTGCGAGAAATACTCCGGCAGCCGCCAATCGGCGTCGAACCGCACCTCTTCGCTACGGGCGCCTTGGATTTCCGCCAACGATTTATAAAGAATATAACTCGGATACGGCAAGCGGAGGAGTTCGTTTTCGCCGACGAAAGAACGCGTCAGAACGGTCAAAATATCGTCGCTGCCGTTGCCGCACATAATCCAATCGGGCTCGACGCCGTAAAGCGCCGCGGCGGCTTCGCGGAACGGTTGCGCGACGGCGTTCGGATAGCGCGAAAGCCCCCGATCGGCGACCGCTCGAATCGCGTCGTAAGCCTTTTCCGTCGCGCGATACGGATTTTCGTTCGTATTTAACTTAACGGCTTCCCCTTCTTTCGGTTGCTCTCCCGGGACGTACCCCGCCATCGCCGCGACGTTCGCTCGCACAAAACCGCTCATTTTATTCTCTCCAAACCGCCTAAATTAACGCAAATCGCCGCCGATTCGACCGTCCGAAATCGCCCGAACGCGTCGACGTCCGAACAACGGCGTCGCCGCGACCGCCGGACGACGCTCGCCGAAAGCCGCGCCGGTCGCCGACGTTATTAATAATGTAAAGTTTTTCCGTCCGACGTCAAGCGGAAACCGCCGAGAAAAACCGTTTTCCGCCGAGCGCCCAATTTGCGCCGTTTCGCCGTTTTTCGCCAACTTTCGTCGTTCGCCGCCAGCGTCCGCTTCGTCACGCTTAAAGCGCCGCGACGAAAAAAATCGCCGCCAACCAAACGCCCAAAACGAGCAAATTTTTCGAACTCAGCTCCAAAACGCGAATCAACGCCCGCCCCGAACCGATTCGGCAAAGCGTCCGCCAAGCGCGAACGTGCAAAAATAGGTAAAACAGTAAAACCGCGACGGTCGAAGCGCCCCAATCGCCGCGACGCGAAAACGCCGCCGCCAACAAACCGACGACGATCAAACCGTTCGCAAGGTAAAAGTAACGCCCGAAACGCTCGCCGAAAATAGCGATTAAAGTGAATTTGCGGTTTTTACGGTCTTCGTCGCGGTCGCGGTAATTGTTCGCGACCAAAATATTATCCGTCGCAAACCCGATCGCCAACCCGACCAAAACCGCGTCGCGAGTAATTTCGCCAACTTGGAGAAAATAGGTAAAGCCGACCGCGACAAAACCGAAAAACACGACGACGAGAACGTCGCCGAGCCCGATATACGCCAACGGAATCGGCCCAGCGCTGTACAATAGACAAAATACGCAAGATAAAACACCGACCGCGACCAAGTTCCAACCGCCGATAGTAATCAGCGCCAAGCCGCAAGCGCAAGCCGCCGCCAACGCGACGAACGTTCCGACCGCCATCGCTCGCGGCGAAATCCAGCCGGACGCGACCGCTCGCGCCGGGCCCTTGCGCTCTTCGCCGTCCGCGCCTTTCTTATAATCGGAATAATCGTTCGCGAAATTCGCCGCCATTTGCGACAACAACGCGAAACCGCAACAACAAACGGCCGCTAAAACGGAAAACGAACCGCTCGCGCCCTTCGCGACCAAGTCGGCCCAACCCAACGAAACGCCGACCAACACCGGAACGAACGCCGCCGAAAGCGTTTTCGGTCGCGCCGCCAGGACCCAAGCGCCGACCGCCGACGGTCGCGACGCTTTTTGCGCCGATTTTGTCGTTTTTTCCGTTTTATCCGTCGTTCCTTTCATCGCCGCCGTCCTTTCGTCGCGCTCGTTATTTCCAGCGCTTCCCTTATTTCCGCTATTTTCCCATTCAACGTCGCCGGGCGCGACGCAAAAACGCCGCCGACGCCGACGCGCCGACGGCGTTTCAACCGTTCCAATCGCTTTAATCGCGCCCCAACCGTCGACGCGCCGAGCCGTTTTAACCGTCTGAAACATCGTAATCGTTTCAACCGCTAACGCCGCCGCTCGTCGCGTTCCCATTGAACGCTAACAAACGGCGACCGGCGTTAAACTAGGTTGTTTTCAAGTTAAACTGGGCAGTTCGTAACCTTTGCGCTGTTCCCGCGAGAAAAACGACGCGGCCTGTTCGTCGCCGACGATCTTCTCGTTTTGCGAGTCCCAACGAATCGCGCGCTTCAATCGGCAAGAAATGTTCGCCAAGTGGCAAACGTGCATCCCGAGAACGTTCTCCGCGACGTTCGAAATCGGCGTTCCGCCCTCGCGAACGCAACGCAAAAAGTTCGATTTGTGCCCCTCGACCGGCTTTCCGTTGAAAAGCGCGACGAAATCTTCGTCGGTCAGCTCCGAGCAAACGCCGTCGTCGATAATCTTCCCGGCGATTCGCGAACGGTTGACGTGAATCCGCCCCTTCGTTCCTTCAAAGAGAATCCCGTTCCCGTCCTTCGCGTCGCTAACGATATCAAAATCGGTTCCGTCGGCGAACTTGCAACGGACGTTAAAAGTAATCGGCGTGTTGTAAACGTCGGTTCGTTTCGGAAAACCGTTTTCGTAATCGACGATGAATTTCGCGTCGCTCCCGTCGATAGAAACCGGGCCGGAGCCGATCTCTTGCCGCCCGAGCGCCCAAAGCGCCGCGTCGACGTGGTGCGCGCCCCAGTCGGTGATCTTCCCGCCGGAATACTCGAACCACCAGCGGAAAAGAAGGTGTCCGCGCCCTTGCCCGACGTTCCCAGGCGAGAAAAATTCCGTCCGATTTTCCCAACAATAATCGAAAACCGGCGCCTGCCCTTGCCAACGCTCCCAGTCGAGCGTCGCCGGCGGGTCGCATTTCGGAATTTGACCAGAGTAACGCCCTTGGTCGATAATACAGGTCGTCCGCTTGATTTCGCCGAGAAGGCCCTTGCGAATCAACGCGGCGGCGGTCAAGAATTGGGCGCGCTGGGCACGTTGCTGCGTTCCGACTTGAAAAACTTTCCCGTATTTCTTTTGCGCTTCGCGAATCAAAACGTTTTCGGCGAGCGTCAGCGTCAGCGGCTTTTGGCAGAAGACGTGTTTCCCGGCTTGCATCGCTTCGATCGCGATTTTGACGTGCCAATGGTCGGGCGTCGCGATCGCGACGACGTCGACGTCGTCCCGGTCGAGAACGCGGCGATAGTCGGCGTAAGTCGCGGGGAGCGCGACTTTATCCCCCGTTTTCTTCCCGATTCCCGGGTTCGCGAGGACGCGGGCCAAGCCGTATTTTTCGTCCAAGTCGCAAATCGCGACGACGTCGGCCAACCCGTTGAATTCGCAAAGGTCGCCGTATCCCATCGGACCAACGCCGATCGCCGCGAGCCGAAGTCGGTCGCTCGGCGCCTGCTCCGCGACCGCTTTCGTTCGTTCGCCCGCGAAATAAGGAACGACCGCCCAAGCGCCGAGCGCCGCCGCGCCGCTTTGGACGAATTGCCGCCGAGTAAGCGGATTTTCGTTTCGATTAACCGCGTTTCCGTTCGTTTGCTTCATCGTTCGCGCTCCTTAAAGTTTCGCCGGTCTTCGCGTTTTGCGTCGACCGTCTATTTTTAACTTAAACGCCGCAAAAACGCGAACGCCGACGCTCGACGCCGCGCTCGCTCAATCGGTCGTTAGAATCGCTAAAATCGTTCGGACAACGCCCGTCCGTCGTCGCAAACTCATCGTCGCGACGGCGTTCGTTTACGCGTCGCGTTTCGGAGAGGTCGCGTCTTCCATCGAATCGATGTAACGGCGCAAGCGTTCGAGTTCGTTCGTTACGGCGCGCAATTTCAGCATATTTTCGACGCGCTTGAGCAGCTCCGCCTTGTTGACCGGCTTGCTGAGATAGTCGTCGCACCCGACCTTCACCGCGCGCTCGACGTCGCCGAGTTCGCCGAGCGCCGTTACCATTAGCGCCATTATCCCGGCGGTTTCCGGATTGCTTTTGATTTGTTCGCAAACCTCGAAACCGCTCATTTTCGGCATCATCACGTCGAGCAAAACCAAGTCCGGTTCGAACGATTTTACCTTTTCCAACGCTTCGACGCCGTCGGCGGCGAAGTCCAAATCGTAATCGCAACCGATCAAAAACGCTTCCAACAGCTCTTGATTGACGGGCTCGTCGTCGACGATCAGCACGCGTTCTTTTCGCGTCGCGGTCATTTTCGGTTCCTTAAATCGATATTCATTTCAAAATTCAAGTCATTTCGCCAACGCCGCTTCGGTTCAGTTCGACGTTTCTGCGTCTTCCGTTTCGTCGTCTTCGTCGACGTCGACGCCGTTCTCCTTGCGAGAGGCGATTCTTTGCGCGTCGCGAGCCTCGCGGTCGGCGAGTTCCTTCTTGCGCAACTCGCTCATTTTCTTCATTTGCGCCGCGAGGCGAGCTTCCTGCGCCTTCATGAGCGCGTCTTCGGCGAGTTCCCGCGAGCCGCATTTAATCGCTAAAGCGCTGAAAGCCGTGAAATAAAACGGATCGTCTTGCTCCAGCTCGCACGCCTTTTGCATCGATTCGAGCGCGAGTTCCTCGTCGCCCTTTTGTTGCGCGAAGACCGCCAGCGCAAGGCGCGCCAGCCCGTAATCCGGGCAAGCTTCGACCAGCCGCTTCAACTCGGAAACCGCTTGCGCCAACTCGCCGTCTTGTTGCAACGCGACGCACTCGTCGTACCAATCTTCTCTCGTTTTATTCGTCGAATCGCTCATTTCGTCGTTTTATTCGTTAAAAATTCGCTAAAATAACGTTAAATTCGAGAAACGCCGCGCCGAAGAACGCTCGACGCGACGTTTTTCCCGTTAAAAATCGCAAAACCGACAAAGTCGCCGCGTTTCGAAGCCGGAACGTCCGATCGCGACGCGCCGATTCCAACGTTTTAAGCGCTTTAAACGTCAAAACCGGCGAACTCGCGGTCGATTAAAGCGCCCGACGCGCCCGGCGCACCGTCTTGCCGAAGACCGGCTTACGCTCGAAACGCTCCGGTTCGGCGGAGGCGCCCGGCCCCTCGACCGGCTTCGAATACGCCTCGAAGCCCGGCAGCTCCATCCGTTCGAGCAAGCGGTCGATGCGGATTTCGATGCGCGTCAACTCGGCGCCCTCGGCGGCGGTAACCAACGTGAAGGCGACGCCCTCGCGCCCCATCCGCCCGGCTCGTCCGACGCGGTGAACGTAATCGTCGCAGTATTGCGGAACGTCGTAATTGACGATGTGCGAAACGCTCGACACGTCGATGCCGCGCCCGACGACGTCCGTCGCGACGAGGATTTTCGTCTTTTCTTGACGGAAGTTCGACATAATGCGGTCGCGCTTCGTTTGCGCCAAGTCGCCGTGAATCGCGTCGACGCCGGGGAAACGCGCTTCCAAACGGCGGCCGATCATATCGACGCAACGCTTCGTTCGGCAGAAAACGATCGCTTGGCGCGGTTGCTGTAGTTCGAGCAACTTAACGAGCGCGTCGAACTTGCGCCCTTGGTCGACCGTCAAGTAAAATTGCTCGATCGTGTCGGCGGAAACGTTCTTTTGGCTGAAGTCGTGCGATTCCGGGTCGCGCATATACGCCTTCGCCAAGCGAACGACCGGCGGAGCGAGCGTCGCGCTGAAGAGGAGCGTTTGGCGCGAACTCGGCGTCATCCGCAAAATCCGCTCGACGTCCGGGCGGAACCCGACGTCCAACATACGGTCGGCTTCGTCGAGAACGACCCAACGCGCTTTCCCGAGCGAGAGGGCGCCGCGGTTCGCCAAGTCGATGATTCGGCCCGGCGTTCCGACGAGAATATCGCAGCCGCGCCGCAATTTTTCAACCTGCGACGCGATCGGCTTCCCGCCGTAACAGGCGACGACCTTCAAGTCGCGAAACTGCGCCAAGCGGTTCGTTTCGTCGCGCACCTGAACGGCCAGCTCGCGAGTCGGCAAGACGATCAGCGCGAGCGGCGACGGAATCCGCGCGTCGACCGGCTCGCATTTGTCGACGAACTCGACGATCGGAATCATGAACGCGGCGGTCTTTCCGGTGCCGGTTTTCGCCTGCCCCATCAAGTCGACGCCCGCTTGAATGCGCGGAATCGTCCCGGCTTGAATCGGCGTCGGCTCGGCGTACCCCATCTGCGCGAGCGCGCGGAGCGTCGGCTTCGTCAGCGTCAGTTCGCCGAAGCGTTCAAGCCCTTTCGACGCGGCCTTTTTCTCGCATTCCGGACATTTTTTCGCCGAAGCGGCGGGCCCGCCGTCGTCGCCGTCCTCCGCTTCGCCGTCGCGACGACGCTTCTTCGAGCGGCGTTTTTTCGAGCGCGGCTCTTCGAAACCGTCAAACTCGCTCGACGCGCTTTCCTCCGTTTCGTCGGCGCTCAACCGCGACGTCGGCGCCGCTTCGAATGCCGGTTCGTCTTCGGTTCTTTCCCGTGTTCGCCCCGATTTTTTTTTTGCCGCGACTTCGTCGGACCAATCCTCGAAGTCGTCGGGCGTTTCGCGGCGTTTGGAGGAGCGCTCGGCGCTCGGACGCGGGCTCGGCGCTTCGTCTTCCTCGTCGTCTTCGTCGGCGGCGATTCGTTCCCAAACGGCGATCGGGTCGTAATCGTCGCCGTCGTCGAAGTCGTCCCAAGCGGGCGCCGCGCTCTTTCGTTTCGTCGGTTTCGGCTCTTCGCCAACCTCTTCGTCGCGACGCGAGCGCCGCTCTTCGCGCTTCTCGGTTCTCTCCGTCTTTTCGATCTTTTCCGCTTTCTCCGAGCGTTCCGCTTTTTCCGCTCGACGCGGCTTCTTCGCCGGTTTCGCGTCCCGTTCGTCGTCGGCGGCGTCGAAAGTCGTTTCGTCGCCGAAAATTTCTTCGAGCGTGCGAGCCGGACGGCGTTCGCGTCCCTTGGCCGAGCGTTCCTCCGTCGCGGAGCCGGTCGCCGCCTTGATCGTCGCTTCGAGGAGCGCGGCCAACTCTTCCGCCTGCGTCAACGAGCCGTCGAGCTCGAGCGTTCGTCCGTTCGATTCAAGGAATTTCGTCGCTTTTTCCTTGAGCCAACGCATCTTTTTCGCGGGAATCGCCGCCGCGCCGCCGTCGGAAACGGCCCGTTCCTCGCGCTCGGACGAAACGGAACCGGTCGAAATCGCTTCTTTAATTTTCGAGAGGAAGGAGCGTTTTTCGCGCTTTTCTTCCCGTTCCGCCCGTTCTTTTTTCTCGCATTTTTCGCGTTTTTCACGCTCGTCGCGACGCGCCGCTTTCCGCGCTTCCCGCTCGATCGCCTCGCGTTCTTGCGCCTCGTCGTCGGCGACGACTTTAGGAGCGCGTTTTTGACGAGCCGCCTTTTCCTTCTTCGTCGCCAGCTCTTCGACGAGCGCCTCGTCGTCGCGGGTCAAGCGAGTGCGACCGTAGCTCGGCGTCGCGAACGCGTCCAACTCGCCGTCTTCGACGTCGGCGACGAAATCGGCGTAATCCTCGAGGCGCGGCTCCGGTCGAGCCTTCTTTTTCGGCGCGCCGTACAAATCTTCGGTCGGCGAAACGTACATCGTGCCGACTTCCTTTTCGCGACGACGCGCCGGTTTGCCGCTTCCGCGCCGCTTCGACGACGAGCCGGTCGAGGTCGGAACGATCAAATCTTCCTGCGCTTGATCGTCGACCGAGTCCCATTGAAACTTCGAAATGAACGACTTGCCGTTCGGTCGGCGGCGCGCGCCCCTATTTTTCCCTTGCGAATCGTTTTTACTCAAAACATTCTTCCTTATGTCGCGAAAATTCGCGTTTCGGCCGAAACTCGGAGACGCGGCCGTCGGCCCGTCTTCGACGCGTTTCGGCGTTCGTTATTCCTACGTCGGCGTCGGTCTCGACGACGACTAAATTATTTTCGTTTCGTCAAATTTCGCCGTCGTTTCGTCAAACGAGCGCTTTTTTGAACGCGGCGATTCGAGCGTCGACGTCGGCGCGGGTCGCCTTTTGGAAACTCTCGAGCGAGAATCCCTCGACGTTCAAGCTGGCGACGACGGTCGCGCTAAGCAACGCTTTTTTAATACTTTCCGGCGAAAGATCGCCCGATTCGGCGAGGCTCCCCATCAACGCTCCGGCGAACGAGTCCCCGGCGCCGGTCGGGTCGACGACCTTTTCGGTCGGGAACGCCGGAACCAAATAAATTTCGTCTCGCCCGACCCAAACCGCGCCGTGTTCCCCCTTCTTGACGACGACGAACTTCGGCCCGAGTTCCAAAATTTTGCGCCCGGCGGTAATCGCCGAACGTTCGCCGGTCAGGAGCGCGGCCTCGGCGTCGTTGAGAATCAACCCGTCGATCCGCTTCAAGAGCTGAAGCAATTCGGCGCGCATCCCGTTAATATAGAAGTCCATCGTGTCGGCGACGACAAGTTTCGGGGTTTCGATCGCGTCGAGCAAAGCCATATGCGTCGTCGGCGCCATATTCCCGAGAAAGACGTAAGACGACGTTTTATAAGCGTCCGGAACGACCGGAGCGTAGGCGCCGCCCATCACGTTCGCCTCAAAACAACGGGTTTCGCGTTGGTTCATATCGTCGAAATAACGACCGTCCCAAAACATCGTCTTTTCGCCGGCGCGAATTTCGAGCCCCGCCAAATCGACGTTTCGCGAACGCAGAAGAGCCGAATATTCCGGATTCCAGTCTTCCCCGACGACGCCGATCAAGCGCGACTCGGTGAAGAAACTCGCGGCGAACGACGCGTAAACGCCGCTCCCGCCCAGAGCTCGCTCGCGGCGACCGAACGGGGTTTCAAGAGTATCGTAAGCGGCGGAACCGATCGTCAACAGCGACATAAGAAGCGCTCCTCAAGGCGAAACGTCGGGAAACTCGGAACGCGGCGCCGCGAAATCGACGCGGCGGCGAACGTTTTGCTCCCTCGGCGACGGCGAAACGACCGCGAGCGCTCTTTACGGAACGAAATTTCCGCAAAGACGGCGAATTTTAACTTCTTGGCGCGTTCGTCCGTCATTAGTCTATTTTTAATCCGTCGAGACCGCGTTTCGTCGTTTGCGCGAGCCCGACCCCGTTCGTTAATCGAGAAAGACGCTCGACGAACGCGTCGAAGCGGTTAGGAGGCGAAACTCCCCTTCGACCGAACGTCGTTCCAACTTTCGGCGAAAATTCAAAAACCGCCGAAAAAGAGTCTTTCCTTACTAATTATAACGCCGTCGTCCGTATCCGCAACAAACATTTTTGGAAAATAACGATAATTTGTATAAAAACGGCGCGAAGAAAGAGGCAAAATAGGAAAAAGAAATGAAAAACAACGTTTTGGCCGTCGTTTTAGCCGGCGGCAAAGGAGAACGACTCGAACCGCTGACTCGAGACCGCGCGAAACCCGCCGTTCCGTTCGGCGGCGAATACCGCATCGTCGACTTCACCCTTTCCAACTGCTTCAACAGCGGCGTTCGCCAAATTTTGCTCCTGACGCAATACAAATCGCTGAGTCTCGACCGACACGTCGCGACCGGTTGGGCCCGCTTTTTTCACCGCGAACTGCGCGAGTTCGTCGCCGTCGCCCCGCCGCAGCAGCGCCTCGCCGAAAGCTGGTACCAAGGCACCGCCGACGCCGTTTACCAAAACATTTACTCCATCGAAAAGGAGTCGCCGGAGCTCGTCCTCGTCTTGGCGGGCGATCACGTTTACAAAATGGATTACCGCGACGTCATCGAGTTTCACCGCGCGAAAAACGCCGATTTGACGATCTCCGCGATCCCGGTTCCGCTCGACGAGGCCCGCGGTCGGCTCGGCGTTTTAGCGGCGGACGAAAACGGTCGCGTCGTCGACTTTGAGGAAAAGCCGCTCGCGCCGCGTCCGCTCCCGGACGACGCCGACGCCTGTTTCGCGTCGATGGGCGTTTACGTCTTCAACGCGAAATTTCTGTACGAAGCGCTTTGCCGCGACGCGACGAAACTCGGGAGCCGCCGCGATTTCGGACGCGACGTCGTCCCTCGCGCCGTCGCCGAGAACCGCGTTTTCGCTTTTCCGTTCGTCGAAACGGGCCCGGACGGCAAAAAACGCGGCGCGTACTGGCGGGACGTCGGCACGCTCGACGCGTACTTCGCCGCCAACATGGATCTCGTCGCGGTCGAGCCGGAACTCAATTTATACGACGAAGGCTGGACGATTTACTCGCGCCGCCCGAACTCGCCTCCGGCGAAATTCGTCTTGCCCGAGGGGGAAAGCCGGGGTTGCGCGCTCGACAGCCTCGTTTGCTCCGGCGCGATTATTTCCGGCGGAACGGCGCGACGCTCGATCGTCGGGCTCGGCGCTCGAATCGAACGAGACGCGGTCGTCGAAGACTCGCTCCTTTTCGCGGGAACGGTCGTCGAACGAGGCGCCCGGCTTCGCCGAACAATCGTCGACAAGGGCGCGGTCGTTCCCGCCGGTTGGCGCGTCGGCTTCGACGCGGAGCTCGACCGGTCGCGCGGATTTTTCGTAACGGAAAGCGGAATCACCGTTATTCCGAAGTTCGTCGGCTGACGGTTTCGTTTCCCGTTTCGCGCCTATTTCCCCGTTCGCCCCAATCGCCCCGCCGATTCCGCCGATTCAACCTAAACGACGCGCCGGAACGCTCCGCTAAAATCGGCAAGACCGGCGCCGTCGACCGTTTACCAACGCGGTTTCGGGTTCAAAATCGCCGCGATCGCCTCGACGAGCGACTTCAAACCGTCGCCGGTAACCGCCGAAATGAGATGCGCCTCGACGCCGAGTTCGTCGGCGAAACGTCGGCGAACGACCTCCGCTTCCGGCAAGTCCTTTTTCGAGACCGCGACGATCTCCGTTCGCTCGCCGAGTTCCGCGTCGAACTGTTCGAGTTCGTACCGAATCGCCTTATAGTTCGCGATCGGGTCGGTTCCGTCGATCGGGGCCGGCTCGACCAAGTGGAGCAAAACCCCGGCGCGTTGGATGTGCCGCAAAAAGTCGTGTCCAAGCCCGACGCCGAGGTGCGCGCCTTCGATCAACCCCGGAACGTCGGCGATGACGAACCCGCGATCCGGCCCGATCTGCGCGAGCCCGAGGTGCGGCTGCATCGTCGTGAACGGATAAGACGCGATTTTCGGTTTCGCCTTCGTGAGGCGGCTCAAAAGCGTGCTCTTCCCGGCGTTCGGTTTCCCGACCAGCCCGACGTCGGCGATCATCCGCAACTCGAGGCGAACGCGGCGTTCCTGGCCCGGTTCGCCCGGCGTCGCGATCAACGGCGAACGCAGCGTCGCCGACTTAAAGCGGACGTTCCCCTTCCCGCCGAACCCGCCGCGAGCGACGATGAACTCGTCGCCGTCCTCTTTCAGGTCTTTGAGAAGCAAATCGTTTTTCGCGTCGAAAACCATCGTTCCGACCGGCGTTTCAATAATCAAATCGTCGCCGGACGCGCCGTGCCGCTGCGCCGAGCCGCCCTGTTCGCCGCGCTCCGCTTTCCAAGTTTTTTGGTTCGCCAAGTGGAGCAAACTGGCGACGTTACGGTTCGCTCGCAGAACGACGTCGCCGCCGCGCCCGCCGTCGCCGCCGTCCGGGCCGCCGCGCGGAACGTACTTTTCGCGTCGAAAACTCGCGCAGCCGTCGCCGCCCTTCCCACCGACGACTTCGATCGTTACTTCGTCGACAAACATTTTACCTAAAACCTCTATTTTCTCTTAAAAACGAGCGTTTCGCGCCTTTTTTCCAAAGTCGCCGCTCTCTCCGCGCAACGGTTTCCGCGCCGCCGCTAAAACCGTCAAAGTCGCGTTAAACCAACAACCGACGGCTCCAAAACCGACGTTTTCCTCGCGACATGCCGCCGCGAGCGTCGTTCCAACGCGTTAAAATCGTTCGATTCGGCAAAAACGCGCCGTTTTAACAACGCGTCGCCGTCGAACGTTCGTTCGAAACCGATAAAACGTCCGTCGATAAAAAAAGGGGGCGGTCGCAACCGTCCCCCTCTTTCAGTCGACGCGACTCAAAGCGAAACGCCGTCCGTCGGGACGCGTCCGCTTCAAGCCGTCTCGCTCGCGAAACGCCGAATCAAGAAGCCGGAGCTTCGACGACGTTGACGCGACGACCGTTTTGGTCGAACTTGACGTAACCGTCGATCAGCGAGTAGATCGTGAAGTCGGTGCCGAGACCGACGCCCTTGCCCGGACGCCAGCGCGTGCCGCATTGACGAACGATGATGCAGCCCGGTTGAACCGATTGACCGCCGTAAACTTTGACGCCGCGACGTTGCGCGTTCGAGTCCCGACCGTTGCGGCTGGAACCCTGACCTTTCTTGTGAGCCATTATGCCACCTTCAAATTAACAAACTTGAAAACTTTGAGTTTTTGGATTCGACGCTTCGTCCGTTTCTCCTCGGAAGCCGCCGCTCGACTCGGCGAACCCGACCCGTTCGAGCCGTCCGCCCTTCGTCGCGAAAGTTCCGACGGAAATCCGTCGCTTCGGCTGAAACCGCCGAGGAGCGCGTCTTTATCGTTTCGCCGAGCGCGTTTCCTCGACCGCGCTCCGCAAAACCGAGAGGCGAAAAAAGGAAACGAGAATCTTCGACGCAAATACGCTTTTCGCTATTTTACATGTAAATCCACTGGTAGTCAAGCTCCCCCGGCAAATTATTATAAATTTCTTTGCCGCCGCGGTGGATTTCGTCGCCGGGATTATAAAAATTGAGCTTCAAAACCTTGCGGAAGACGTCGCGACCGCTCCCAAAGCCGCCGTCGGTTTCGCTCGCCTCAGCCGCGTCTTCCCAACGAAGCGCGTTCGTCAAACCGCTAACGTAGACCGAGAAACGGTCGATTCGCGGGTCGACGTCGGTCCAAGTCGCGATTCCCCAGACGGTTTCGCCGGGCGCGATCTTGCGAGTCGCGATACGAATCGAATCGTAGAAGTCTTGGCCGCGCCCCTCTTTAGCGGCGATTTGCGCGAACGCCAACGGCAAATATTGGTCGTAGTAAACGCCCTCTTGCGAGCCGCGTTTTTGTCCGACGAAGAAACCGTTCTTTTGCTTTTCGTAAAGAAGACGCTCTTGAATCGACGCGCTGGCGAACGCCAAACGCGGCGCGAAACGAACGGCGCCCGGAATCGAGCCGTCTTCGTTCGGCGCTTGACCGTTGTAGTCGACCGTCGTCGGCGCGTAGACGCCGCGCAGATTGTTCGACGGCGCTTCGAAACGCTCGACTTCGCCGCCGGCGCGCGCGACGCCGACCGAAACGTCGATCTTGTGCTTTTCGACGTCGCCCGGATTTTCGCCTTCGAGCTCGATCTCTTGCTTCAGTTCGTTGCGGAGCCGCTTGCCGGTGTTCGTCACCGAATAGACGAGGTACCAAACGCGTTTGCGCTCCATTTTTCCGCCCTCGACCGGGAAATCGACCTCGATCGTTCGGACGTTTTTATAACTGAACTCGAGCTGCCAAATTTCCTTTTCGAAGAAAAGATCGGTCGCCCAAGCGTACTCTTCCGCGGTTCCGCCTTCTTTCTTCACGCCGTCGGCGACGATTTCCGGCACGTCGCTCCATTGATACGTTTCGTCGTACCCGATGAACGGGCGAATCGTTCGCATCGCGGCGTCGCCTTGCGCGACGACCGGAACGGCGTTCGCGGCGAGGAACAACGAAGCGCAAGAGCAAAGCGCCGTCGAAACGAAGCGGCGATTCGAAATCTCTTTCCAAATTTTGTTTAAAAGCGTTGTTTTCATTTTTCGCGCTCTATTTCTAAAAACGATGTTGCTCGCGACGTCGCGCGTCGCGCCTCCGGGCCGAACGCCGAGAAACGCGCTCGAAAACTTCGGTCTCGAGCGGAGCCGCTAAATACATAGTATAACGCCAAGGGGCGCGAACCGTCAACCGATTATTCGGTTTCGGCGCCCGCTTTTTTCAAATTTCAAAACGCGCAATCGTTAGAAACCAAACAATCGGCGCGGCGCGAACGCTTTTCCGCCGAATCGCCGCGACGCGCGCTAAAGAAAGAGGACGGTGACGCCGCCTCCGCCGGGCAGAAAACAATCCTCGCCGGGCCAAATTTTGCGCACCATCGGCGAACGCTCCGCCCACTCGCGCACCCGTTCCCGAAGAACGCCGCGTCCGCAGCCGTGCACCACCTCCAACGCTTTCCCGCGATGTATTCCCGATTCGACCTCGCGACGCAACCGTTCCATCGCCGCGTCCGGATGAAAACCGTGCAAGTCGATCGAAAAATCCGGCTCGAACGCCTTCCCCATTTCGCCATTTCCTCCTATTCTCGCCTTATCGCGTCGAACGGCGCCTTAAATAGCGTCAAAATCGGCGCGAATCTTCGACTCGCGCCGCCGCTTGGAGAAACGCGAAACGCTCGGCGCGACGACGTGTCCGCACAACGCGTTCCGTCGTCGCAACCGAGCGATTTCCGTCTCTTTACGCCGTCGATTTATTCAACCGAGACGCCCCAAACTTCCATTTCGGTAATTCCGCACCACTTCAACGGGAAGGATGCTTCCAAATCGGTCAGACGCACCGACGTAACGCGGCGTTTCGCGAACTCGAACGTTTGCGGTTCGGCGGTTTCCTTCAACTCGATTTTTTCGACCGTGCCGTCCGAGAAACGGAGCGTCGCGGTTTTCCAAACGTCGTCGTGCGGGAAGTCGGCGCGAACCCAGATCACGACCTTGTCGATTTCAACTTCGGTTCCGAAATTAATGTCGAGCCACAGGTCGGTTCGGAGGTTCGGGCCCCACGACGGGAACGCCGGGCCGTGTCCGCGGTTGTTTTTGTTCCCGTCGATAACGTTCTTCGCGGCGAACTCGACTTGGTAGCCGTATTCGCTGTTCGAGGTCGCGCGCGGGTACGTTCCGGGCTCGGTCAGATCGCCTTGAATAGCGTCCGGATTCAGCGCAAGGTTGCGGTAAACGTTTTCCGCGCCGGTTTTCTTCGCCAACGACGGGAACTTTTGGTTCAGGAACGCCTTCACAAACTCTTCGCGCGCCTTGCAACCGCCGTTTTCGAATTGTTCGAAATCTTCGAACGCCGGGAGGACGCCGGTTTCGTCGGCTTTAATCTTCTTCGCGACGTTGTCGGCGACGATTTCGGCCATCTTTTCGCGCTTCATTAAATAATAAGCGTACTTCGCGCGTTCCTCCGGCGTCCAGAGCTCGGTTTCTTCGAGGTAATCGCCGCAGTACGGAACGAGGAGGTCGATCCACATCGCGATTTTGCGCAACGACGCGTCGTCGATTTTGACGTCGCGGTGGTTGGCGTCGCGCTGGCCGCGGAACATCGTAACGACGCGGCTCTTAGCGGCCCCGGCGTGATACGGCGGGAGCATTTCCGGGCCCTCTTGGATTCCCAAGTAATGCGCGTACGGACCGTTATGAACGCCGTTTTGCGTCAGGTTGAGGTACGCTTCGCTGAACGTCCGCCCCGATTTGTTGTTCGTTTCGGCGTGTTTCGGATCGTCGAAGGACGCGTCGCCGAGGAGGCTGAACGGCGCCGGGGTTCCGTCGGCTTTCTTGCCGCCGGTGTGGCAAGAAACGCAATGACCGTCCAAAATCGGCTGGATTTCGCGAACGAAGCTGAACCCGGAATCGGCGAAGCGACCCGGCGCCGGCGTCCAAGGAAGTTTCGGCGTCGCGACGCCCTTGCGGAGCGCGTCCGTCGTCGTCGCGGTTTCGACGCCGACGTTTTGAACGATGTTTTCTTTCGGCTCGTGGCAACCGACGCAGCCGAACGTTTCGCCCGGTTGGAGCGTCGACCAGCTGCGCATCGTCTGCGCGACGTCGCCGTTTTCGTCGACAAGTTGGAAGTAAACGGGCGTCAGCGCCGGAACCTCGAAGTACGCGGAACCGTCCGCTTCGACCGGGACTTCGCCGATCACCTTTTTAACGTCCCAAGTGCCGTTGTAACCGGCGACCGGAGTCGCGACCATCGCGCCGCCGGCCGGGCCGCCGTTCCCGTTGCTGCGAATTCCCGCCGCGCGGAAATCGAGCGCGACGACGCGGAGCGACTTGATTTTGCCGCGTTCGACGCCCGCGAGCCCCGGGCCTTCGTAGACGTCTTGAACGTAATAACGACCGGTCTTTTCCTTCAAATTCACTTGCGAAACGCGAGTCGTCGGAATCGGACGCTCGGCCAACGGGAGCGCTTGCCCGCAGCTGATCGCCGGGTCGAACGCGAGCAACTCGCGCTTGCCGTCGACGTCGAACCAATAGACGCCGAACGGAACCGCGTACCACTTCCCGTTCGGGCGGCGCCCTTCCGCCAAATAAGAAACCAAGAAGTTATTTTCGTCGAACGCGTAAGGATATTGGAAAAGCTCGCCGTCTTGCCCGTAAGCGTCGATCCGGTCGGCCGGGGTTTCGCGAACCGGAGCGATCAGCGTCGCGCCTTGGTTTTCTTGCGTCCCCTTCGAGCGGTCGATCATCAACAGCTTGCCGTGTTGGTAGGAGTGGTGCCCGGACGCGATCGCGACGACTTTGCCGGTTCCCGGAACGCCGCGAGCGTGCATAATCGTCGTCGGGAAATAGGAGTTGTTCCCGTAAAATTCCGTTTGGCCGGTGCCGTCGACGTTCATCGCGAAGAGCGGTTGCGGGAAGATTTGCCCGCGGTCGTTATAATCCCAACGGGTGTAAACGACGCGACCGTCTTCGATGATTTGCGGGTAATTGACCGTTACTTGGTCGACCGAAACGCGGCGGAGGAAACGCCCTTGCGCGTCGCAGGTATAGAGGTTCGAAACCTCCGTCCACCAGCAGTCGGTGATTTGCGCGCAACGGGTCGAGCAGAAAAGGAAGTCGCCGTTCGGGAGGTAAATCGGCTCAATGTCGGCGACGCCGAGCCCGAACGTGATTTGGCGCGTCTTCTTCGTTTCGACGTCGTATTCGTAAAGGTGAAAGTCGTCTTCCGTGAAGCTCTTGCGCATCGAGAAAACGATTCGTTTCCCGTCCCAAGAAACGTCGGGGTCGCGAATCGTCCCCTCCGCCGTCGAGACGAGAACCTCGTGTTTGAGCGTTCCGTCCGGTTGGAACGTCGCGAGGCAAAGTTGGCCGCCCGGCTTGCGGTCGACGCTGAAATCGCGGTACGCTTCGTCGCTAACGTCTTCGGTGTAGGCGTAATGACTCGCGCCGATCACGTAGTGCTTCGCGTAAACGAACGCCGGCGCGTTTTCGACGACGACGGCCAAACGGCGAGCGCGACGTGCCTTGCAGACGTCGGCGTAAAGCGCGCGCCAACGCGGGTCGGCGCCGTTCGCGGAGTCGGCGGCCAAGTCGACGAAGCGCGAACGGAGTTTTTCGACCGCTTCCTTCGACCCGGCGGGCGCGACAAATTCGTTTTCTTCGTCAAAGTTCGCGTCTTTTTCGAGCGCGGTCAAGAGGCGGTCGACGAGATCGCGTTCTTTCGAATCGCTCTTTTCGTCGACGAAGACGCCTTCGGCGGCGCCCGGCGCGTCTTGCGCCAACCAATCTTGGAAGAGGCGCGCCTCGAACTTGGCGGCGTCGAAGCCCCAATCGGATTCGGCCCCGCTCGACGACGCGGGCGCGCAACCGAACAGCAGGACGAACGTCGACGCCCAAACGCTCCAAACGGCGAAACGGTTAATCAACGACGGCATTTTTCCCTCCGCAACGCGCCCAAAATCGAACGCGAACTTAAAATTTCAAATAAACGACCAAAATCGATAAACGCCGCGCGAACGCGAAACCGCGTCCCGCGTCCCAAGGGCAAGACGACAAAACCGCGCTCGACGGGGCAAAACGTCCGTCGAAGCCGATTTTGCCAATATTAATTAATAAGGGCGAAAAAGAACGCCCGCTCAACCGCTTTTTCGACGACCGTTCGCGACTTTTCGCCGGTCTTTCGACGCCGACTTTCAACGTCAAAACCGCTTCGATCGTCCCGCAAGCGACGCGTCAAACGGCGGCCGGCGCCATCGTAACGGCGAACTCGAACGAAACGGCGAGCTTTCCTTCGCAGTAAACCTTCGCCCGCAGGAAGTACGCCGCGGCCATTTTTTCCTTGAACGAAACGCGCAGTTCGACCGTCTCGCCGGGGCGGACGATTCGCTTGAACTTAACGTCGTTAATGCGACCGACGACCGGTTTCAGCTCGCCGCCGGGCTCGCCGGTTTGCCCGTCTCCCCCGTTTTCAGCGTTTTCCGCTTCTTGCTTGGCGATCAACCGCGACGTAAAGATCGCGCCCGCCTGCATCGCCGCTTCGCAAAGGACGACGCCCGGAACGATCGGCGCGCCCGGATAGTGCCCGGCGAAGAAAAATTCGTCTTCCTTAAAGCGGTACGCGCAAACGATTTCCTCGTCGCTCCACTCGCGAATCTCGTCGACGAAAAGGAACGGCGGTCGGTGCGGAATTGCCGCCAAAATCGCTTCTTTCGAGCCGTCGAAGGTCGTTTTTTCTTCCATTTTCTTCCCGTTTTCTCCGTTTTATCTAAACCAACGCGCCGTCAACGCTCCGTCGACCGTTAAAATCGGCGGAACCGCTAAAACGTTTCGTTTCGCCTTCCAACCGAGTCGACCGCAATCCAAGAGCGCTTGCTCGGCGCGCTGAACCGGCAAAGTCGGCTGAACCATTAAAACCGCTCCGTCGAAGCGGCGGAAAACGCTTTTTTTCGCGCCTCCCCCGCTCCGCCTTTCGAACCGTTCGCGACGCGTCGTTAAATTTTGCGCAAACCTCGCGTCTTGCGTCGTCGAGGTCAGTTTTCGGCCCCGGCGACCAAGAAACCGTCGACGTCGTTCGCCGCGATAACGCCGTAATTGACCGCGCCGAGCCAGCCGGACATAATAATCCCGACGCTCCCGGCGTGGAAGAGGCCGCCGACTTTCGACGCGAGCGCTCGGCTGACCGCGAGCCCTTCGTACTTCGTTCCGAAGGAGGCGCCCCCCCAGTGGTCGGTATAATCTTTGAAGGTTTTCGGCGTCGCGGCTTCGACGTAAGCGACTTTGTCGCGAATCCCCGGAACGTACTTGTCGAGCGCGTCGAGCGTCGTTTCGATCAAGTCTTGTTTGCTCGCCTCGTACTCTTCGGGGCTCAGGTTCGCCCAGTCGTCGTAATTGGCGTTCGAGCTGGCGACGACGTAATAACGGTCGGTTCCCGGTCGCGTTTTCGGGTAATAGAAGGAGTAAGTGCGGCTCGTAATATTGCGGCTAAGGAGCCAATCGGCGCGGAACTCCGGCGCGACGGAGGTGAAGAGCAAGTCGCCGCATTTTTCTTCGTCGAGCGTTTCGCCCTTTTTCAACGCGATGTAAACTTGCGCGCTCGAGTTGTTGAGGCGCGTCGCTTCCGCGTCGGCGATAAAGTCCGCGTCGAAGTATTCGCGACCGACGAGATCGAAAATCGTCCCTTTGAGGTTCCCGTTCGAGAGAACGGCGCGAGCGCGAATCGTTTTCCCGGCCAGCGTCGACTTGTTTTTCGGGCGACCGCCGATTTCCGCCGACTCGACCGTCAACGGTTCCGACGCGACGCGAACGCCGACGACCTTCCCGTCTTCGACCAAAATCTTCTCGACCGGAGCGTTCGTCGCGATATCGACGCCGTTCTTGACGAGTTCGTCGCGCATCATCTTGATAAAGAGGTCGGTGCCGCCTTGGAAAGTGAAAACGCCCTTCGACATAAAGTTCGAGAAGACGATGCCGTAAGTGATCGCCGGGTCTTCGAGCGTCGAACCGTTCGCGTACGTGATCGGCTCCATCAGGAGGCGGACGACGTCGGGGCGCCCCGGGAAGAACTTGTCGAACAGTTCGCGGGTCGTCGTCGTTTGGTCGTCGTAATGCGTTTGGTTGCGCGCTTCGTCGAAGAACGCCTTAACGGTTTCCTCGGCGATTCCGAACTTCTCGACGAGAAGCCGAGTGAAGTCTTCGCGGTTGAACGTCGTCGTCAGCGAGAATTGCGGGTTGTCGAACTTAATCGCCGGAAGTTGAACGATGCGGTCGGCGATTTCCTTGTTCCAATAGCGTCGGCAGCTCTTGATCATCCCGACCGGGAAGCCGTGCAGCGAGACGTCGAAAATATGCTCGCCTCCGCCGCGACGGAACCAAGTCGCCAACCCGCCGAGCTTGTAATGGCGTTCCAAAAGAAGGACTTTGTGCCCGCCGCGTCCCAAAATGTTGGCGGCGGTCATCCCGGCCAAACCGGAGCCGATCACGACGACGTCGTATTCGTCGGCGAAGCGTTCGTTATTTTCGATTTTTTCGTTATTTTCCGTTTGCATAAGCGTCCCGAACGTCGAACGGTCGTCGATCTGCGACGACGCGTTCCGATTTCTCGATTTTTGCGTTATAATTAACAAGGGCGAAAAAACGAGCCGCCGAGGCTCGCCGCCGTCGTTCGCGTTCGCTCGGAAAGTTCGTCGCGCAAACGCGCCGTCCCGAAGAATCGCCGACGCCGAAACCTCGGTCGCCGACGAACGACAAAACTTCGCCTTTATTCGCTATTGTAAGGATTTCGCAACGCTTTAAAAGGCCCGCGCCGCAACTTTCCGCAAAAAGAAGCGATTTTTCCCGAATTTTTTTCAAACGCTCCGCGACAAACCGTTAAACCTCGCCCAGTCTTCCCTTTTCATCAACCGTCTGACGCGTTTTTTCCGAACCTTCGCCGTCGCTCGTCCCGTTCAAGGAAAAAAGGAAAGAAAATTAAAAAAATGGAGAAACGCCCCTTGACGAAACGTGAAAAGCGGTTAAAATCCCAAAAGAAGGTTGGTCGACGGTTCGAGTTTTTCTTAACCGATTCAACCGCTCTCTTCACCGGCCCCATCGTTTAACGGTTAGGACACGGCCCTTTCAAGGCCGCGATACGGGTTCGATTCCCGTTGGGGTCATTCGACGTTTTTCATTTCCTCGACTCGGGCGGCGCTCGAAGCGGCGAAGACGGAAGGCGGCGTTTTTTAAATTCCTAAGGCCCCATCGTTTAACGGTTAGGACAC
>JAFYQR010000181.1 GCA_017559825.1 Thermoguttaceae bacterium
ACGCCGAACGCGGCGCCGACTCGAATTCGAATCGGCGCCGCGTTCTTTTTTCGGCGACTTTTCGCGCTTCGACGAGGCCGCGACTTCGGTTTCGGCGCGTTTTATTTCGTTTCGCGCTCTTTCGAAGCCGCGTCCGTCGTCGTCAAAACCGGCGCGACCGTTAGAACTTAAAGTTCCAAGTTTCGCCTTCTTCAATCGTCGTCGTGTACGTTTCCGTTCCGCGAATGACAGAAACGCGGAGCTTGTCCAAGTCGGCGCGGTCGACCGTCAAGTCGAACTCGGAACCGAAACCGCAAACGCCGCGCAGCGCCATATGATCCCAACCCTTGGGAAGACGCGGCGTTACGTCGAACGCGCGGAAGCCGGTCGGACGAATCCCGAACAACCCTTCGACGTAAATTCGGCAATAGAGCCCGCTTTCCGCCGACAAATGACGTTGGCTCCCCTCCGGCCAAGCCTCGATCGGATACGGGACGTGATCGCCGAGAAGGCGCGTCGCGGAGTAATAACGGAGTTTGTCGAGCCCCTGTTCGGTCGCGCCGACGGCCAAAACGCCGCGAAGCGCGTACAGGGTCGAGCGATCCCAAAACGTCTTGCTCCCCTCCTCGGTGAGAAGGCCGTCCTTCGTCCAAAGGCGGTCGGAGAAGAGCGCGGCGATCGTTCCTTCGGCGCGTTCGTCGATTCCGGCGATAAACGGAACGCAAATCCAAGAACGGAGCTTTTCGCAGCCGTCGTAATATTGGTAAGTCTCGAAACCGCGGACGTTACGTCCGAAATGTTTCTCGATGCATTCGCGAAGCGACGCGGCTCCGGCGGTTAAAGCGTCGATCGTTTCCTTCGGTTCGCCGAGTTCGCGACCGAGCGCGGCGGCGCTCAAAAGCGCGTCGTAATAGAGAACCGACGTGCAGAGGTTCGCGTCCCCCGCCGGGAAGCGTCGCTCCAGTTCGTCGCAATCGGACGCGACGACGCCGTCCGCCGTCGTTTTCATATTGCAATACTCAATGCACCAAGCGATCAGCGGCCAAAGTTCGCGCGCCTCCGCTTCGTCGCCGCGAACGAGCGCGTATCGAGCCGCCCCGTAAGCGATCATCGCCGCGTCGCCTCGGTCGCCGGCGCCGTTCCAAATATCGGTTCCTTCGGCGATGATCGACGACGGAATCGGGCGGAAATCGTCGTTCATAAAGCGCGCGAAATGGCGGTAAGAGTTCAGCGCCGACTCGTTCCCGTTCGCGTAACCGAGATAAGGAAAGAACGGATTGACGTATTCCGCTTGGTCGTTCGCCCAAATCGCGGCGTAATACGACTCGCCGCCCGGGCCGTGCATCAGGCCGCCGGCGGTTCGATAAATGCTCTCCGAAGCGCGGATTTTCGCGAACGCGAACGCGGCGTTCAGAACCGGCTCCGGCGTTTCAAGGACGAGCTTGCTCCAAACTTCCGAAACGAACGCGGCGCGAGCGGCTTCCTCGGCGGCGAAATCAATCGTCGCTTCCTTTTCGCCCTTCCCTTCCGAAAACGCTTGAATCGCGAAGTTTACGGTCGCGCTTTCCCCCGGTTTCAGCGAATACTCGCCCGGATTGGCGATCGCCGCGACGGTCGTATACGCCCCGTTGACGCCGCGTTTCGGATCGGTTTGCTTGACGTCGCGCAACGCCGGAACGCTCAACGCGACCGTTTCCGTTCCGACGTTTTTGACCGTCGCCCGTTCGCAAACGAAGGGCCCGGTCGTCGACGGGAAGAAGCGGCGCTCGATTTCGACCGGTTTCCCGTCGGCGTCGAAGCGGCTAACGACAGTCAAAATCCCGTTCAGCGCGACGCGGAGCGTTTTTTCGTTCGCGAGCGGCTTCCCGTCGAGCGTCGTTCTCGACGGCAGATCGTAATCGAAGCGAATCGTCAAGCTGGCGTGCGTGTTGTTCGGAATCGTCCGCAACATCGGCCAAACGACCGAGCGGTTCAGCCGAAACGCGCCCTTTTCGTCGACGCCGTAACGGAAAACGGTCGAGACGCGCTCGCCGCTCGCTTCGATATGGTCGTTGTGCGGAACGCGGGCCGCCGAAAAATCGGTCCAAGCGATACCGCCGTTCGGTTCGAGCGTCCAACGCGTCGCCGTCGATTCGGTCGCGTTTTCATCCGCTCGAACGGCGCCGACCGCTCCAAACGCCGACGCGACGCAAGCGAACGCCGTCAAAAGCGCCGCCGTCGTCCAAAATCGTTTCATCGTTTTTCCTTTCGTTCTTTATTGAAAACGTTTCGTCGTTAAATTTTATCCAAACGGCAAAAAGCGCGCCGACTTCGCGTCGACGCGCTTTCGCCCGGCGACGATTTTCTCCCGTCGCCCAATTTTCTCTATTTCCGCGTTATTTTAGCGCCGCGTCAGTCGATAATTTGACTGACTTCCTTCAACCGCTCGGCCAACGAAACGGCGAACTTGCGGATTTCCCAAAGGTCGGCGTTTTCGTCGCGGCGGAATTTCTCGATTTGCGTCGTCGGAAGTTCGCTCATCGGCACCAACTCGCAGGCTTCGAGGAGGTTCGCGGCGACTTCGCAAGCGTCGAGCAACTTTTTCTTGTCGCTGCGGCGGTAGTCGAACGCGTCGCTCGTGTATTCTTTCAGCGCCGAGCGGATTTGTTCGAGCGCGCGGTCGGCCTTCCCTTCGCGGTTCGGGTTCGTCGGGACAACCGGAACGTTGACGCCGCGGTTGCGGAAACAGCCGAACATCGCGGAGATCGTCGCGGCGTCGCGAATCGTGCCGTCGGCGTAGAAAATCCCGTGTTCGTCGACGCAACGACCGTGAATCATCAACTCGAAGAGGAACCAACCGATTCCGAACTCGTGGCAGGCTTCGAGCGCCATTTCGTAGGAGTTCGCGCGGGCCAAGCAGCCGGTTTCGGTGTTGATCACTTGGATTCCGAGCTTTTCGCCCCATTCCTTCGCCTTCGCAAAGTTCGCGCGGACGCTTTCGCGGCGGTCGTTGTAGCAGTGGAACGAAAGAACGTCGAGTTTGCTCGCGGTCGTCTCTTCGATTTCCCAAGCGGTCGTGTAACCGACCGTAACGAGGCAGTCCGGCGCCCAAGCCTTGATTTGGTCGAGCTGGCGATTCAGGAACGCCCAAATTTTCGCTTCGCGCTCGGCTCGTTCTTCCTTCGGCGCCTTATTAATGTAGTCGCAGCAGAGCGGCTCGTTCATCGCGTCGATCATCAGCAAGCCGGGCTCGTCTTTGAGCGCCTCGACCATCGCCTTGGCGTACTCGTCCGCGGCGGCGTAGGCTTCCGGCTCGATCGTCTTCGGATTTAACATGTTGCCGTTAAAAAGGATCGGCATCGCTTTGTAGCCGTTGCGGTCGCACGTCCGAACGACCTCCACAATCCGCTGAACATACTTCTCTTTGTCGCGATGATAAGCGTTTTGGTCGCACCAAAATCGCGTCGCGTTCAGTCCGACGCGCTTCCCGTACCCGAGTTCGCGCTCCGCTTGCTCCGGCGCCCCGGCGTAATAGCAGACGCCGCGAATCTTCGAGCAGTCGATTTCCGGTTTCGCCGCCTGCGCCGACGCCGTAAAAAACGCGCTTCCGACGACCGCCGCCAAGAACGCCGCGCACCCCAATTTTCCTATTTCCCGCATTTTTTCAACCGTTTTAAGTATTATTTTCGTTAGTTTTCGCCAAATTCAACCGTTTTAACCGCCCGAACGGACAAAACGCGACCCGCCGCCGTCGGCAACGTTTACCCGACGGCGTTTAAAGCGTTCCCGCAAATAACGTTAAGCGTCCTGCGCAACCGAGCGAACCGCCCCCGACGCGTCTCCGCCGACAAAGTTAAGCGTCGCCCCTCCCCGGAGCCCCCGCCGACGAAATTGAGCGTCGACGCCCCCCGGAAGCTTCCGTCGACGAAGTTGAGCGTCGACGGGAGCGACCAACGGGAGCGATGTAACCCGCCGCGCGGTAGCGCGGATAAAACCGCCTTCGGGGTCAGACGTCGCAGAGTTTGACGGCGTCGTAAAGGGACTCGACGCCCTTCTTCGGAATAAATTCGTGCGCGACGAACCCCTTGTACCCCAAGTCTTTAATGGCGCGCATGATCGCCGGATAGTAAAGCTCTTGTCGGTCGTCCAGGTCGTTGCGGCCCGGCGCTCCGGCGGTGTGGAAGTGGCCGATGCAGTCGTAAGCGCGGCGAATGTTGTGGATAACGTCGCCTTCCATACGGTGCATGTGATAAATGTCGTAAAGAAGTTTGACGCGCTCGCTGCCGACGCCCTTCACGAGGTCGATCCCCCAATCGGTCGAGTCGGCCATATAGTCCTTATGGTCTTTGCCGTTCAGGAGTTCGAGCATAATGTTGACGTTGTGTTTTTCGGCGATTTTCGCAACGCGTTTCAACGCCGCGATACAATTTTTGAGGCCGGTTTCGTCGTCCATTCCGGCGCGGTTCCCGGAGAGCGAAATCAGGTTCGGAACGCCGAGTTCCGCCGCCATCGGGATATATTTTTCGTACGACGCGACAATGCGGTCGTGATGCTCGGTTCGGTTGATCCCGACCGCGATTTGGACTTCCGGAACGTTCCCCATCGTAACGGTGAGGCCGTGTTCCTTAACGGTCGCCCAGTCTTTCGGGTCGATCAAGTCGACGCCGACCATCCCCATCCCTTTGCAGATTTCGCAGAATTCGCCGAGCGGAATCGAGCCGAAGCACCATTTGGAGACCGATTGTTTAATATCGCCCTTGAAATTTTCCGGTTTTTCGAATTTTTTTTCTTCGCCCCAAGCGCTTTGAGCGCCGAAACCGAGGGCCGTCGCGGAAGCAAGGGTCGCGCCGATCATATCGCGTCGAGAAATTTTCTTTTGCATCGTCTTTTCCTAACTCGTGAAATCAGAATCGGTTATAAAAGCGGAAACTCGCGTTCCGCCGTTCGACTTCGCGTCGAAAACCGGAAACGCGACGCTTATTTTACCGCAAGCGCGACGCAAAATCAAGCGTTCGCCGCCGTTTCGTCGGAAAAACTCGAAAAAAAAAGCGCGACCGCCGCTCTTCGCGACGCCCGCGCTTCGTTTCTTTCGCCTTTCGCAGGCCAACTCGCCGTCGTCAGTTCATGCGCCCGAGCCCGAGGAGCCCTTCGTCGCCCTTGTCGAGGTCGAAGAGGAAAATCGGCTCGATCGAGAGGTTCAGGCCCCAGTTGTTTTGGCTTTCGTTGCGGGTCGCCTCGACGGTAACGACGAACGACTCGCCGACGCGACTGACGGTCAGATTTTGGCCGATGTTATGCCCTTCGCTCAAGTCGTAGGACGCGTTGAAGCCGATCCCCCACTTCTCCGACGTTCGGTAAGCGAGCGCCAAGTTCAAATACGTCGAGTCGATCGGGCCGTAAAGGCGGTCGACGCCCAAATACGCGGAACTCAACCCCGGTCGACGACGCTGCAAGCCGACGCGCGTAATCTTTTGCCCGGACCCCCAAACGTCGTACAAACCGGACGACAAGACCGCGAATCGGTCGCCGACGAGCCAACTCGCGTCGTAATCGAGAAGCCCCGGAATTTCGCCGAAGTTCTCCTCGTCGTTCGGGTACAAATTCAGCCCCGCGTCGAACTTAATCCAGTCGACGACGCGACGGTTCCCGACCGGCCCGCGCTTCGTTTGCCAACGATTGTTCCAACCGAGCCGCACGAGCTGCAAATCGTCCGCGAGTTCGGAACTCGGCGACGTTACGTTTCCGGCGAGCAACCCCTGGCGAATCGCGTAATACCGCTCGTCAAAGCGCAACGGAATCGAACCGTCGAACGTCGTTACGGCGTAGCGGCGGCGGAACTCTTGGACTTGCCAGTCGTCGATTTGATCGTAAAGAACCAACTCGTCGTAATTTCGGTCGGCGTCCGAAACCGACGCGTCGACGACGAAGTTCATCTTGTGCGCCAACCCGTTGAGGTACCACGTTTTGCTCTCGACGTTCGAGTCGACCTTCCACACCGGCAGATTCAGCCGCAAGCCGAGCCGCCCGTACAAACGCCCGACGTCCGACGCCGAAACGCCTTGGCTCCAAAAGCCGTACTCGCCGAGCGCGTAAGGAGTCGCCTTCATCGGGCCGAGTTGGAACGGAGCGTCGATCTCGTGCCGCGACGTGAAAACCAATCCGTCCGCCGACAAGGTTCGCGTTCCCGGCGAGTACGGCGAATTACTCGTCGAATCGGACGCAAGCTCCCAATCGAGGTAACGGAAAAGCGCCTTGTCTTCGTCGGCGTAAGGAATATCGGTCGTTCGGAATTGACCGTAGCCGAGCTTCGTATGCTCGTACCACGTCAGGTTCGAGCCGAACAACGACTCGCCGAGCCAATAGTGGTCGAGGCGCGGCAGCCAGTTCGTTTGCGTGTAAAAATCGTTCGTGCGAATCGCTCCGGTCAACCCGAACGATTGATTATTGTAAATATTTTTCAGTTCGACGCGGGTCTCCGGGTTCGAATTCGTTTGCCACTCGTTCTCGAAATACTGCGGAATGAAGTTGCGGTCGCTCGACCGGCCGAACTGCGCCGCCAAGAGCCAACCGTCGCCGAAACAGCCGAGCGTCCCCAACTCTTGGCGATGCTTCCACAGCGCGCGGTAGCGGTACGAATTCGGGAACGGAACCGAGCGGCGTCCAAGCCCCAAGTTGTCGAGCCCCTTGTCCGAAATCCCGTAAAAACTAAACGCGCCGACCGCTCGCGAGTTCCATCCCCAAAGCGAGTCGCGGTTGTAGACGAACGTCGTCCCGTGCCCGAGCCCGCGCTCGGAGAGGTAGTCGAGGTTCAAATCCCAATCGGTTCCCTCCGGGCGCAATTTGTCGCTCAAGCCCAAAAGTTGATAAGGGTTCCAGCGCGTCCGAACCTGCGTTCCGAAAACGGAGTCGCTCCCCAATTTCACGTTGCGCAGGTAAAACGACCGCTCCTTCAAGTCGGTCGCGAACCACGGCCAATAGAAAATCGGAACGCTCCCGATCGAAACGAGATTGTCTTCGGCGACGACGTAGCTTTCCTCGCGGGTCGCCGGTTTGCCGGTCTTCGGATCGACCGCTTGCCGCCCGGTCGCGACGTCGTAAAGAGGCGTTCTGCGCGTCTCGGCGACGAGCGATTTCGCCGACAAACGGTACGACGGCTCGCCCATCGCGCTCGTCGAAACCCAAGCGTTCGACGCGAAGAGAGCGTCCGGGCCGCGCTGCGTAATCTTGTCGGCGGCGACGCGAAAAATCCCGTCGCTCGTCCCGGGAACCCGCGCGACCAGCTCGGCGTCCAGCACGATTCCGACGAAATTTTTAACGTCGTAATACATTCTGTCCGCGTAAATTACGTTGTCGCCCTGTCGAAAGACGACGTCGCCGGCCAAATAAAGCTCGAGGTCGAGATCGTTCGCCGTCGTTTTGCTCGCCGCGTTCGCAAAGTCGGCGTTTTCGAGCCCGACCGACCAAATCGTCGCCTGATCCGCCGACAACTCGAGCGCGTCGCCGAGCGGACGGTCGTTTTCGTCGAGCGGCTGAACGACGATTGTGAAACCGTTCGAAATCAGCCAAACGTCCTTGCCGTCTCCTTCGACCGACTCGCCGGAGTTCGGCCGCGACTTCACGTCGGTCGCGCGGTCGTACCGTTGATAAAACTGAAAACGATAGCGCGGCGCCTTCGCGGCGGCCTTCGTTTGTTCGAAATACTCTTGAACGCGCGCCGTCTCCGGAATCTCGACGATTTCGCCCGAGCCGGTCTCGCTCCACCCGACGCCGATTTCGTTTTCAAGCGGCGCGACGGGAGCGTTTTCAATATTTCCGTTGTCGCCGCCGTTTCCGTTCGCGCTCCCAACGCTCGGCGTCTCGCCGCGAGCCGTTTCCTTCGCGCGAAAATAGATTTCCTCCGGCGCGAGCCGCCCGTCCCCCGGCTCCGCGATTCGCAAATCGACGCCGCCGACCGTTCGGAACGTTCCGAACCAAGAGTCGTCCTTCGCCTTCGCTTCGACGAACGCCGAGCTCGTTTCGACGCGCGGCGCCGACGACTCGTTCCCTTCGAGATAAACGAGAACCCGCGTTCCGCCGTTCGGTTCAAACGAGCGCCAAACGACCGCCGTCGGAGCGGAAACGACGTCGCCGCCCTGCGAAACGCGGCAGTCGCCGCAAAGAACGTAAACCTCGCCCAATTCGTCGGTTTCGCCCTTCCAACCGAACTCGGCGGAAACGGCGACCGGAGCGTTCGACGCGACCGTTTTCGGCGCGTAAATCGTCGAATCGCCGACGGTTCGCTCTTCAAAACGCGCCGCTTCGGCCCGCTCTTCCTCCGAAAACCCGAGCGCGTCGGCCCGCTCTTTCGCGAGCCGTTCCGCTTCAAGCTCGGCCGAGAGCCCGACGTCGAGAATTCCGTTCGACGCCGGCGTCGCGTCGGCAACGAAATCGGCGTCTTCCGACAACTCGAAATCTTGCGTCGGCGCGTTCCCGCTCCCGTCGTCCGCGAGTCCCAAAACGCCTCCGGAAATCGACGGCGACGCGAGAAAATCCGACCCGAACGCCGCGCTCGGCGTCGCGAACATCGCCGCCGCGAGAAGATTCAAAACGGCCGAACGCAAGCGAACGCTCCCCCGGCGTCCCCGTTTCGACAAACGGCGGCGCGACGAGGAAACGTCGTTTCGCAAAAGTCGTTTCAAACCTAAAAAAGCGTTCAAAATTCTTAATCCAACGAACCCAAGCCGCCTCGCTCGACGCCGAACGCCGCCGCGGAAAGCAAGCTGAAAAAACAACGGGCGAAGTATACGAAGAACCGCGAAACGAATCAAGACCAAAAGAGAAAAACCGCCCGAAAAAGCCCGCGAAAAGAACGAAAAATCGCGATTCGCCGCAAGAATAAAACGACGCGAGAAAGAACGCCGTCGCTCAAAACAAAAAACGCGCCAAATTTCAACCAACGCGCCGACAAAAAAGCGACGACTCGCTCAAGCCGCCGCTTTTCGTTCAATTTTCGCGCTTATTTTCAAAAATTCGCTCGCTCGTCGCCGAAGTCATGAAGGACGAATCCGGAGCGAAGCGAAGCGTTTGCGCGGCCTCGGGGTCGCCGCAAAGATAAACGCGCCAAAACAGTGTCGACGCGGAGCGAATCGTCGCTTGATACGGCCCGTCGTTCGCGTGCTTGACCGGTCGGCGGTGCCCGCCGTAAACCATGTGGTCGCCGCCCTGCAAAGTGAAGTGGAAACGATCGGCGCCGCTCGCGCAGTCGAACGGAATCCGCCGCTGCTCCGCCTTCACGTCGCCGACGACGCCGTCGTCGTTCGTCCCGGCGAAGGTCGCCATCGGCGCGTCGATCAACGAATAAACGACGCGGCCGCGTTGACGGTCGCAATAAACCGGCGGCGACAGAGCCAACGCCGCCGCGACGCGCGGGTCTTTCAGCGACGGCCCGTTGTCCGGCGGAAGCTGCCCGGCGACGAGCAGCGCGGCGAGCGCGCCCAAGTCGTTCCCGGCGACGCCGACGCGATTCAAATCAAGGTCGCGCCCGAGCGGCCCGTCGGCGTTTTGCGTCGTCGTCAGAAAATCGATCGCGGAACGAATCGCCAGCGCTCGGTCGCGCGCCGTCCACGAATGCCGATACGCCTCTTTGAGCTCGCCCATCGGTCGCAACTTGCCGCGCCAGACGGTTTCGTCGCTCTCCGGATGCCGCAAACAGACCGTAACGACGCCGCGACGCGCCCACGCTTCGCCCAAATAAGCGAAACGCTCCGCCGAGCCGCCGAGCCCGTGCGAGTAAACGACGACAGCGAACTTTGCTCCCGCGACCGGAGGCGCCGCCGGATAAAAAACAAGCGCCGACAAGCGAGCTCCGCGAGCGTCGCGCCAACTCACCTCTTTGCGTCCGACCGGATAAACGGCGCTCGAAACGACCGCCGGCGCCGCTTGCGCTTCGTCGAGAGACGTTCCCAACGGTTGAGCGACGGTTTGCGCGTTAGGATTCGCAAACGCCGCGTTCGCCGACTCGCCGCCGACGAAACCGATCGCCAAAAGCCCCGACGCCGCCAGCGACGCCGCTCGTCGAAAAATCGCGTTCATGAGTCGTTCGACACTTAAAATAAAGGAACCGTTCGCAACCGACGCGTCGCGCCGCTCGAACGCTAAAATTCCGAACGAAAGCGAGGAAGCGTTTCCGTCGCGACGCGAACGTCGTCTCGCGTCGCCGTTTTCGTTCCCGTTGTTCCGACTCGCGTCGCTTTAACGCAAAGTCGACGACGGACGAGGCGGGATTCGAACCCGCGGACGGGGAAACCGTCGCCGGTTTTCAAGACCGGTCCCTTAAACCGCTCGGGCACTCGTCCAAGTGTAAACGAGGAAAAACGCCGAAAAAGCTCCGGCGCTCGTCCAAGTTGCAAATAAGGAATACGCCGAAAACGCTCGGACGCGTCCTTTGTTTTTTTCCGGCTCGCGCTTTTTCGCCGCCCCTCGGAGACCGCGCCGTCGTTTTAATTGCGGAAATTTGAAAAATCGGCGCGACCGTTTCAAAAACAATTTTCATTATACTTAAAATTTTCCCGTCGTCAAGCGGGGGACGCGGCGCGTTTCCGTTTGACAAACGCTTCTCGACGCCGTACAATGAAAAGACGTTCGCGACGTCGCCGTCAAAAAACGCCGCTTGGCGAGCGTTCCTAGTTCTCCCGTTTCGCCATTTTTCCCATCCCGTCGAATCTCGACGACTCGACGCGACGCTCGGTCGCGTCGAGTCGCTTTAATTTAGGAGGTTTTTATGAGTTCGCGTCCTTTGCGTCGATTTTTCCGACGTTTATCTCGTTCCCTTTCGCCGTTTCACAAGGCGGCGCCGATTTTAGCGGTTTTAACGCTTTCAACGTTCGCCGCGTCCGTTTCGGCGCAATCCGTTCCCGTCGCGACGCCGGTTTCGACCGCGCCGACGAAGTTGCTCGTCGATTTGCTCGAAAAGACCGACGTCGTTTGGCGCGACGGCTACCCGACGCAGCTGACGTTGTCGGAACTTCCGACGGCGGTCGAACGGCTGCAAGTCGCTGAGATTCGCTCGTCGCGCCCGGCGTTTTCTTGGGTCGTTCCGGCGACGAAACGCGGCGCGGCGCAGACCGCTTGGCGGATTCAAATCGCCGCCGACCGTTCGATTCTCGCCGAGTCGAAGGGCGCGCCGGACGTTTGGGACTCCGGCAAAACCCCGGGCGCGGAGTCGACCGCGATTCCGTTCGGCGCTTCCGAGCCGCTCAAGCCGTCGACCGTTTATTATTGGCGCGTCCAAACTTGGGACGAAACCGACGCGCCGTCCGCTTGGTCGGCGATCAAAGCGTTCAAGACCGCCGCGACGCTCGACGAAAACGGCGCGAGCCGCTACCCGCTCGTCAAAAAAGTCGACCGTCCGCAAAGCGCGACGCCGCTCGACGCGCAAACGACCTTTTACGACTTCGGGCGCGCTTCGTTCGGGCAAATTCGGGTCGAAATCGATTCGAAAACCGCCGGTCGCGTCGCGCTCGTTCGGGTCGGCGAACGGATTAAGGACGGTCGAGTCGACCGCAAGCCCGCCGGGTCGACGCGCTATTGGGAGTACCGCCTTCCGCTCCAAACCGGACGCCAATTTTACTCGATCAAGACCCGCGTCGACAAGCGCAACTCGAGCGGCGCCGCCGTCCTTACGCCCGATTACGTCGGCGAAGTTATGCCGTTCCGATACGCCGAAGTCGAGATTTTGCCCGCGTCGCCCGACGTTAAAGACTCCGAAACCGCCGAAGTCGCCGCCGACGCGCAAGTCGGCTCCCTCTTCGACGCGGCGGCGGAACCGGTCGTTCTTTCGGTCGCTCGCGAAACGGTCGTCTACCCGTTCGACGTCGCGGCGTCCTATTTCGACTGCGACGACGACCGCCTGAACCGCGTTTGGGACCTTTGCCGTTATTCGATTCCGGCGACGACCTTCGCGGGCTATTACGTCGACGGCGACCGCGAACGGATTCCTTACGAAGGGGACGCGCTTCTCAACCAACTTAGTCATTATTGCGTCGATCGCGAATATTCGCTCGCTCGGGTAACGCTCGAATATTTGATTTTCCACCCGACTTGGCCGACCGAATGGCACCTCCAAATTCCGCAAATCGCTTGGTTCGACTACTTGTATACCGGCGACGCGCGCCATATCCGCCGCTATTACGAAGACCTTAAGGCGAAAACGCTCGTCGCGCTCGCCGAGGACAACGGCTTAATCAGCACAAGAAAAGGGAAAGTAACGCCGGAATTTTACGCTTCGCTCCATTTCCGCGGGTCGAGTTCGAACTTCGGCGACATCGTCGACTGGCCGCACAAGGGGCTCGCCGGGAACGAAAACGCGGAGTCCGGCGAGACGGACGGTTTCGTTTTTAACGATTTTAACGTCGTCGTCAACGCTTACCATCATTTCGCGCTGAACTCGGCGAAGCGGTTCGCGGAGATTCTCGGCTCCGAGGCGGACGCGGCGTTCTTCGCGGCGCAAATCGAAAAGCACAAAAAAGCGTTTCACGAGACGTTTTTCGACGCCGAAAGAGGCGTTTACCGCGACGGCGAGGCGACCGATCACGCGTCGCTGCACGGCAATATGTTCCCGTTGGCGTTCGGGCTCGTTCCGCCGGAGAACGTCGAGAGCGTTACGGCGTTCGTTCGGTCGCGCGGAATGCGCTGCAGCGTTTACGGGGCGCAATTTTTGCTCGACGCCGTTTACGAAGGGGGCGACGGCGAGTACGGTTTCGAACGAATGGCGGCGGACGACCTGCGCGGTTGGCTCAATATGCTCCGCGTCGGCTCGACGATTTCGCTCGAGGCTTGGGACGACCGTTACAAGCCGAATCAAGACTGGAATCACGCTTGGGGCGCGGCGCCGGCGAACGTTATCCCGCGCAAGCTGGTCGGGGTCGAACCGACGAGTCCCGGTTTCGCGACGTTGCGAGTCAAGCCGCAAATCGCCGGTTTGAAACGGGTCGACTCGATCGTTCCGACGATTCGCGGCCCGGTCGAAGTCCGAATCGCTCGCCCGACCGACGCGGTTTACTCGCTCGCCGTTTCCCTTCCCGGCAACGTTAAGGCCGACGTTTACGTCCCGGCGCTTTCGGACGACGACGCGCTCTACGTCGACGGCGTTCCGGCGGCGGAGTCGGAAACCGGCGTTAAGTTCGTTCGCGAAGGCGCGTTTTGGAAAGCGTCGAACGTCGGCGCCGGAATTTGGCGTTTCGAGCGCCGCGCTCCTGAAGCGAAAGTCGCCGAAACGACGGAAGTCCAATAATCGCGGCGATTGTTAAAGCCGACGCTTCTCAACGACCAAAAACCGGGAACGCCCGACGCGGCGCGCTCCCGGTTTTATCCTCTCTTACTATTTGCCTTTTTAATCGACAAGGCCAACGATTTTAACGCCGCCTTCGCTCGCTCTCTTAAACGCGAATCGGCGTTTCCGACCGACGCGTCTAACGCAACTTCGATTATCGCAAGGTTTTCCGAAAGAGCCGCGCCGCTTAACGCCCGTTTTCATAAGCCTCGCGACGTTCCGTCCAACCGCGGAAATGCTCGACGTACTTCGCTTTATAATCCGGAACGTAACGCTCTAAAAGGCGTTTCATCGGCGCGTTCTTTTGCAATCGAAACGCTTCTTGCGACGAAATCCCCGCTTGCGCTTCCGGCCGGAGCGAACGCAAGTAAAGCGCCAAAACGCGTTGCGTCTCCGACGAATAATGAATCAAAAAGTGCGTCCAAGCCCAAGATTCGCGATACTCTCGGCTCCGCATCTGATCGACGCGCGTTAATTTTTCGAGTCGCGTCAACGACGGCGGCGACGCAAAGAACGACGTCGCGTCGCTCTCCACCTTCTCCAAAAACGGATTGCGAAACCCGCGTTCGCCCGGCGGCGTCTCGAAATATTTCGCCAAACCTTCGTCGATCCAAATCGGAACGTTCCTAAGCGCGGCGTTTAGGTATGCGTGAACCATCTCGTGGCGCACGTTCAAAACCATCCGTTCGTCGCGCCGCACCATCAACGCGCCCGGCTTGTTCGGTTCTTTAACGTAAAGCGCCGGACGGTCGGTCGGAGCGCCGGGAAAATACTCGCAAATAAAGGCGACGTAAGACGTTTTATCGCGGAAAAGGCAAAGCGAAATCTTCTCTTTCGACTCCGGCACGCCGAGATACCCGACCAAATCGCGCTGCAAACGAACGATTTCCGCTTGCAGCTCCGCAGTTTCTTCAAGCGGAAAATTCGACTCGCAAACGACTCTTCCCAACGCGACGCTATACGGCAAAAATTTTGAAAACGAAGGAGTTAAATCGATCTCGAAAGTCGGCGCCGTCGAACGCGACGCCGCGCCGTTTTCGATATTAAAATCCGCGGTTTCGAGGCCGTTTGTCGACGACGTCTCTTCCTCGCTCGGCGGCGCCTCTCTCTTAAACGCGTCGACGAGCGTCGGCAGCGAAATTTTAAAATCGAACGCCGAAACGCCGGAACTCGTTCCCGCAAAAGCGCTTGCCAAAACCGCCGCGACGCCGATACGCCGCCAAACGCCGCCTCCGCCGCGCCGTTTGAAACCGCCAGTTTTCACGCCGCGACCTTTCGCGTTTTTTTCGATATGCTCGTCCATCGTCGTTATTGTTTGCAACAAACGTAAATCTTTTGTTTTATGCGTTTAGAAGCGACGCGTCAACAAATCGTCGCGCCGCTATCCCGATATTATAGCTAAAAAGCCCGAAAAACGCAACCCCGCTTCGCGACGCCGGGCGTCGAACGTTATTCCCGACGTCGCAAGGGGTTGCGTTTATCGCGCCGTCTTATTTCGCGACTTTCTTAAAAATCGCGTTCCAACCGCCGTCGCGCGCCATTTTCAACGTCGCCAAATCGCCTTTTTTGAACGTTTGCGTCGTCGTTATCGAAATCGCGTTGGCGTCCGAATCGGTTTCCGGCGCGTCGGCGTAAATCGTCGCTTCGTACTCGGCGCCGTCTTCGAGAAAGTCGAGTCGAACTTCGAGCGAGCGTTCTTTATCGTTTGTAAGAGCCGACAAATAAAAGACTTCTCCGGAGCGACGAAGTGTCGCGACAAATTCGCCGATTTCGCCGTCGAGCGCAATCGTTTCGTCCCAAACGGTCGGCAAACCGCGAAGGTATTCGAGCCCCGGCTTCCCGGCGTAAACGCTCGGCAGGTCGCAAAGCGTGCGCAGCGGCGAGTCGTAAACCATGCAGAGCGCGAGTTCGCGAGCGCGCGTTCCGACGGTATGACACGTTGAACCGTTCGGCAACGCGTCGACCTTTTTAAACGTCTCCGGATGTTCGTTCAAAAAACCGCCGGGCGTGAAGTCGGCCGGGCCGAGCATACAACGCGTAAACGGAAGCGTCGCAAGGTGTTCCGACGTTAGCGCCGACCAGCGATTGTACTCGTTTCCGCGGACGCCTTCGCGAGTAATTTGGTTCGGGAACGTCCGCGCCATTCCGGTCGGTTTGTACATGCCGTGATAGTTGACAAGCAGTCGATTTTCGGCCGCGATTCGGCAAGTTTCGGTCAGCCATTGCACCGTTTCTTGCGAGTGCGAGTCCATAAAGTCGATTTTGAGCCCCGCGACGCCCCACTTCGCGCACCGCTCTAAAGTCCTGCGAACGCCCGCTTTCTTCAAAGGATCGACGTGATACCAAAGGAAGAGGCGCACCCCCTTCGTCTTTCCGTATTCGACGCAAGCCGGAACGTCGACGCCGTCGCGGAAAACTTGCGTCAAGTCGTCGCTCCACTCGCCCGGCTTCCGTTCCCAACCGGCGTCGAGCGTGAAGTACGGCCAACCCATCGACGCGGCAAAGTCGATGAATTCTCGAATCTTAGCGTTCGAAATTTCGCGTCCGTTTTTCGGCGCCCACCAGTCCCAAGAGCTGTTCCCCGGCTCGACCCAAGACGCGTCGAAATTACACGGAGTCGCAACATTTTCGACGATTCCGGAGTTGTTGATCAAATCGACCGGTTTCTTCCCAAGCAAAACAACGCGCCAAGGCGACTTAGCTTCCGGACGACAAACGACGGCGCCGCGTTTGTCGTCGCGCGGCGTCAACCGAAGTTTAATCGTCGTCGGGTTTTGCGTCGACGAAGCGAACTGCGCCCCGGCCCAGTCGAGCAAATCGGACTCGGTCAGCGCCGCGATAAACTTTTCTCCCTTAACGACTAACGGCATTCCGACGAAGGAATCCGGCTTAACGTCCGACAACTTTTTACGAAGGAAAAACTCTTCTTGCGACGTGTTGTATTTCGGGTAATAAGTCGCCCAACAATCGAGGTTTGCGCCAAACGCGAACTCGGTTTCGTCGACGTCGAGCGTCAGTTCGTCGAGCCCGTCCTGCTTCGGAACGACGTAACGCAACGCGACGCCGTCGTCGTAAGCGCGCAACTCGATATTCCACTTGCGTTTCGCGCCGTCGATTTCTTGTAAATTAAACGTCGTTTCGACGCAGCGGTCGACGTAAACGGAACGCTTCCCGACGGCGCAAGTCCAATTTTCGTCGACGTTTCGGCTCGACTCGCCGACAAGTCGCGACGCCCCGAAACCGATTCCGAGCCGCGACGCGTCGAGAACTTTCGCGCCGTCGAACGACAGACGGTAAGTCGCGCAATCGTCGAACGTTAAGTCGACTTTAACAGTCTTTTCCGGCGACTCGACCGTCCGCGACTCCGCCGCGAAAAGCGTCGACGCAGCCAACGCCGTTCCCAAAGCGACGCCGAGCGCCGCCAACGCCTTATTTAACTTCAACGTTTTCAACATATTTCAACCTTTCGCAAAACGTATGAAACGCCGCTCGTTGCTCGACGACAAAGCGCCGCGCAAGCCGAGCGAACGTTAAAACCTTTATTCCGAATCGACGCAACTCATTGCGCGGAGAACGTTTGCCGAATCGTCGCTTGCTCGACGTCGCCGTCGACGATCAGCGCCAAGCGCGTCGGCTTTTTCGGGACGCTCGCGTCGTTTTCGCCGACGATTTTCGTTTCAAAGCGCAGCGGAAGCGCGTTCCCGACCCCGTCCTCCGCTTCGACGGTCAACGTTGCGCCGCCGACGTTAAACCGAAGCGTCGTCGACGGTTGCGTCGTCTCCAACGCTTCGATTTTCTCGAACGAAACGACCGCCGTTTCGAACGCGCCCTTCTCCCCCGACTTGAATTCGACCGAGTCGCAAACCGAGACGGCGCCGGAGTTTGCGCCGTTCGCGCGGCGGTATTCGAAAACGCGTTTCGCCGACGCGAGCGTTTCGACCGAGTAAGCCGACGTCAAGTCGATTTCAAAGCGGTCGAGTTCGTCGCTAAACTCTTTAACGACTTTGCCTTGCGCGTCGCGTCCGGTCTTTTGAAGCGTTCCGGCGATTCGCGGAACCGGGTGCCCGAAGGAGTTGAGGAGTTCCCCTTCGTAACGACGCGCGCTAAACGTCCGCGCCGTATAGGTTTCGCCCCCCGGATCGCGAACGACGAAAACGCTCGTTCCCGGTTTCGCGTCCTTCGAAGCGAGAATCAACGAGTACGACCCGACGTCGTTATGATTATGCAACTCCGCGTTATGTCCCGCTTTAAGACCGAGCGCGAAATATTTTCCCGTCGCGTTCGGATTCGGGCGACAAATCAAGACGCCGGCGTCCGGGAAGTCGGTTCGCATCGGCAAAGCCTTGTCGTCGCTCTCGTTAGCGTTCGAGTTCTCCGCAAAAACGACGCTCTTGTCGAACCCGAACGCGGTTGTTTGCAACAAGTCGCCCAGCGAGAACCGCTCGCCGAGCCCTCGTTCTTCAAATCCGACGTAACCGTACCCCTTCAAACGACTTAAATACCCAACGTAAAGCGAGTGCGGAAGCGCGGCTAACGAGCAGTCGGCGAACGCGATGAATTGTCCGTCGGCGATTTCGATCGTCGGCGCGTAATTAAGAATCGCCGGAATCTTCGGAAATCTAAAGAGATCGAGCTTCCCGCCGGTCGCATTACGGATAGTAGCGCCCAAGAGGAGATAATTGCCGAACCCGTAATTCCAATACCCCAACCCTTCGGAGCAGTAACCGTCGTTCGTAAACCCTTTCATAAACTTCGTTTCCGAGAAGTAATCGGCGGCGGCGACAAAGAACGCGCGACGCTCTTTCGACTCTACGACGTTCAGCGCGGCGGCGACCGTTCCGGCGTGACAGACGGCGCTCCAATTGTTTTCGGTGCGAATCCACCACATCCGCGCGTTCGGTTTCTCCAAAACCGAAACCTCGTAAGGCTTTAAGATTCGCTTTTCAATTTCGCTAATCGTCGTCGCAATCGTTTCCGGCTTCAACTTATCGCGGAGCAGATTGACGGCGATCGCGGCTTCGGCCCCGGCGAGCGTCGCCCCCAAATCGCTGTAAATCGCCTTGCCGTCGTAAACTTCGGCGTCTCGGTCGTGCGCGGGCAAAACCCAAGACGGAAGCGCGCAAAACTCGACCAACGTCGCGTCGAGCGCCTCGACGAACCGACCTTTATTTTCCAACGCTTCGGCCAACGCAAAGACCGAGATTCGGCGAGTTAAGCGACCGTATTCGCGCTGATAATTCGAGCGGTTCCCGTTGCGATAATACTCTTTATACAGCTCTTCCGGAAGCTCCGGCGACTTTTGTTTCAGCGTGTTCTCGGCGTACCTAATCATTTGTTTTCCGGAACTTAACGCGGCCAGTTTATCCCAATGCTCGCGGTCGCCGACCTTTGCGACTTGCGTCGTTCCCTCTTCGAGAAGCGGCGCGACCGCCTCGGCCCGCTTAAAAATCGCGTCTTTTTCCGTTTCGGCGGCAAAAATTGACGCCGTGTAAATCAACGCCGTCGCCGCGACCGCGACGCCCGCCCAACGCGCAAAATTCCGACGCAGACCTCGCCGCCGGTCGTTTTTTGCAAAAAATCGAGAAAAATTCATTGCGTCCCCCTTTTAGGCGCCCGCGGACGCCGTATAATATCGAGTAAATTTGGACTCGCGCCGACGCTTCCGAGGCCGCCGCAAGTCCATTATACCAAATCGCGACGCCGTTCGCAAACGTTTTCGCGAAAAAATTTCGCTCGATTTCCTTTTCGCCGGAGCGTTCTCCAACGCGTCGCAACTCGTTTATTGACGGCGTTAACGCCCGCATCGATTCAACGAAAGGAGCCCCCGATGACCCAAATCGGCACGAAATGCGTCCAAGCCGGTTACCGCCCGCAAAACGGCGAGCCGCGCCAAATCCCGATTATTCAAAGCACGACGTTCCGCTACGAATCGAGCGCCGCGATGGGCAAACTCTTCGATTTGGAGGCGTCCGGCTACTTTTATTCGCGCCTGCAGAACCCGACCGCGGACACGGTCGCGGCGAAGATTTGCGAACTCGAAGGCGGTACGGCGGCGATGCTTACGTCGTCCGGTCAAGCGGCGAACTTCTTCGCGATTTTCAATATTTGCTCCGCCGGCGATCACGTCGTCGCGTCGTCGGCGATTTACGGCGGCACCTTCAACCTCTTCGCCGTTACGATGAAGCGAATGGGAATCGAATTCACGTTCGTGAAGCCGGACTGCTCCGACGAAGAACTCGAAGCGGCGTTCCGTCCGAACACGAAAGCGGTCTTCGGCGAAACGGTCGCGAACCCGGCGCTCGCCGTTCTCGACATTGAACGCTTCGCGCAAGTCGCGCATTCGCACGGGGTTCCGCTCATTATCGACAACACGTTTCCGACGCCGGTGAATTGCCGCCCGTTCGAGTGGGGCGCCGATATCGTCACGCACTCGACGACGAAGTATATGGACGGGCACGGCTCGCAAGTCGGCGGCGCCATCGTCGATTCCGGCAAGTTCGACTGGACGGCGCAAAGCGATAAATTTCCGGGGCTTACGACTCCGGACGCGAGTTATCACGGAATCGTTTACACCGAGAAATTCGGCCAAGGCGGCGCGTTCGTCACGAAGTGCGTCGCCCAACTGATGCGCGACTTCGGCGCCTCGCCCGCTCCGATGAACGCGTTTTTGCTGAACTTCGGGCTCGAATCGCTCCACCTGCGCATGAAGCGCCACTGCGAAAACGCGCAAAAAGTCGCCGAATTTTTGGAAGCGCGCCCGGAAGTCGCCTGGGTCAACTACGCCGGTCTTAAAAGCAGCCCGTACTATGATTTAGCGCAAAAATATATGCCGAACGGCACTTGCGGCGTCGTTTCGTTTGGTCTCAAAGGCGGCCGCGACGCGGCGGAAGTTTTTATGTCGAAACTGCAAATCGCGCAAATCGCGACGCACGTCGCGGACGCCCGCACTTGCGTTCTTCACCCGGCGAACGCGACACACCGTCAACTTTCGGAGGCGGAGTTGGAAGCGTGCGGCGTCGGCGCGGACTTGATTCGCCTCTCCTGCGGCATCGAGGACGCGGACGACCTAATCGCCGACCTGGCGCAAGCGTTGGAAACCGAGTGATCGCATAACTTAGCGCTGATAGAAAACGCCGTTTCGCGATTCGAAGCGGCGTTTTTTCGTTTCCCCCTCTTCGCCGAAACGCGTCGCAAATCTCTCTTGCGTTCGGTTCGTTTAATCGTTATAATCGAGCGTCTTTGTCTCTTCGCCAACACGAGCAGAAAGGCCGCCCGATGGACAACGTTCTTTGCATGAAATGGGGAACAAAATTCTCCGCCGAATACGTGAATATCCTTGCGTCGCGAGTCAAACGCCATTTGTCGCGTCCGCACCGTTTCGTTTGCTTCACCGACGACCCGACAGGTTTACGACGCGACGTCGAAGTTCGTCCGCTTCCGGAAATGACCGGCTTAGACGGTCGCCCGGAGCGCGGTTGGCGCAAGTTGACGCTTTTTCAAGAAAAACTCGCCGACGTCGAAGGAACCGCGCTCTTTCTCGACCTCGACGTGGTGATTCTCGACTCGCTCGACCCGTTTTTCGAAGTACCGGGCGAGTTCCGCATCGTCGAAGACTGGAATTTGCCCGGCAAAAATATCGGCAATTCCTCGGTTTTCCGCTTTGAGGTCGGCGCGCGCCCGGAAATTCTCGATTATTTCTTGAAGAACCGCGACGCCGTGTACGCGGAACACCGCAACGAGCAGGCGTACCTGAGTTGGGCGGCGCGGCGCGGCGGCTTTTTCGATTATTGGGACGCGAATTGGTGCCTGAGCTTCAAAAAACATTACATGCGTCGTTTCCCGCTCGGCTACTTTTGCGAACCCAAACAACGTCAAGGAGTTAAGATCGTCGTTTTTCACGGAAATCCGCATCCGGACGGCGTTCGAACGGGATGGCGAGGAAATTTCGGGCTTCGCGCAGTCAAAAAAACGCCGTGGCTCGCGGAGCGTTGGTCGGAGATTCCGCTCGAAGACTAGGCGACGCAACCTCTTTTTTTAAGGCGTTTAACGCAAAAAAAACGGCGTTCGTTCGAACGGAACAAGGAGCGCGCAAAGAACGAGCGCCGTCTCCGCGTCGACCGAAACGTTCGAACGCCACAAACCGTCGTCGCCGCGTCGCGCCAATAAATTCGGGTAAGCCCGCCTCGCCCATCGCGCCCAACGTTCCTTCGACGCCGTGTCGCGAGCGCTTCGCCAATACGCCAACGCGGCGTAAAATTCGCCGTAAAAATAGTATTCGATTCGCGACGTCGGTAAGCGCGGTATTTCGTCGATTACGTCGTAACTCGTTTTATCCAAACGTTTAACATTCAACGCCGGAGCGAGCGGAGCCGCCTTCTCTAAATAACGAAAAGCCCTCGCGACCGCCTCCGAATCGTCTTCCGCTCCCGCCTGCAACGCTAAAATCGCCGCCGCCGTTCTTGCGATTCCGCTTGGCCCGTCGAGGGTCATGTACCGAAAGCCGCCGTCCGCGTTTTGACACTTCTTAACGTAACCGACCGCGTTTTCAATAGTTGCGTTGGGAACAAAAACACCCGCGTCGCGAGCCGCTCGCAACGCCGAAAGTTGACACACAGTAACAGAAACGTCTGCGACGGGAACGCGTTTTGGCTCGTAACGCCAACCGCCGTCGGCGTTTTGAGTTCGAACGAGTAACTCGACCGCCGCGCGAACTCGCTCGCGAACCTCCGAACGCTCTGTCGCGCCGAGGATCGAAGCGAGAAAAAGAGTCGCGAACCCGTGTCCGTACATCGACTTTCCGCCTTTTTCGCGAAAATCGACGATTAAACCGTCGATTTCTTCTGCGCTTAACTCGTTTTTACGCAAGTAATTAACAACGTCGTCATGTGTTTCGCGATTCGTCTTTGCGTCGAACGAACGCGATGAAATGTAATCAGTTATTTTTTCGAGTTCGCGTCCGAACCGACCTCGCCCGGGCAAACTTCCGGCGCCCAAAAAAGCAAGCCCGCACAACCCGGCGACGCCGGGATCGCGACCAAACAATTCCGACGCGCAACCAAAGGAACCGTCGTCGTTTAGCCGCGCCGCCAACGCTTCCAAAGTCGCGTCGACAGCCTCGAGCGCCGACGCGGGAAGTGAAAACGACTCGACGTCAAAATTCCAATCTTCGCGAAACCAATCGACCGGCTCGGCGCTCTTTTTTTTCTTCGCGTTTCTATTCGCAACTTCTTTCAAATCGGCAAGTTGCGTCCCATCGTTCGCAAAAATTTGCGCGATTCTCTTTCCCGTTCCGCTCGCCCAAAACGCGAGCGCTCCTAAAACGACGCGCCGCCGACCCAGCGCAACCTCTTGGCGTCGTTTAACTTCCGCGTCGTTTTTTCTCGCGTCGCGTTCGCTTCGTTCAATCTTCATCGTTCGTCTCGACGCAAAAACGGCTCGACCGGAACGCCGATATCCGCGACGTAAAGTTCGCCGACAAAGGGTTTAGCCGCGTCAAACAAGAGCCCCGGTTTCGCGACCGCCAACGTCGTCGTCAAACGCGCTCGAACGGCGACGCTCGCGACCGTTCCGTCGTCTGCGTTCAAACCGCTCGGGACGTCGACCGCGTAAACTGGCTTTTTCGAACGGTTTAGCGCGTCGACAATTCCTTCGAACGGAAAACGCAACGCGCCGACCGCGCCGGTTCCGAGAAGCGCGTCGACCGCCCAATCCGCTTGCGCCAACTCGACTTCAAGCCGTTCGAACGCTTGCGGCGAACCGTCAAAAAAGAAAATTTTCTCCGGATTCTGCGACGTCGCGGCGCGCACGATTTCCAAGTTCGTCAACGCGTCTCCGCGATAACTTTCCGGCGTCCCGACCGCGACGATTCGGCAATCGACGCCAAGTAGTTCAAGCCGTCGGAAAAGAACAAAACCGTCGCCGCCGTTGTTTCCTTTTCCGCAGCAAATCAAGACGCGCCGGGAAGTTGCGCCGCCGTTAAGTCGCGTCGCGTTCGCAAGAAAAACGTCCGCCAAACCGCGCCCGGCGTTTTCCATCAGCAAAAGCGACGGAATCCTCCACTCGGCGACCGCTCGCGCGTCGAGCTCGCGAACATCGCGACAAGTTGCCGTTTTCATCCGTTTCGTCCTTTAAATTTTACAATGCGCGACGTCAACTAATCGTCGACGCAACGTTTTTTACAACGAAAATTACGCCAAATCTACTACTTCTTGCGACAAACATAAACGCGAATAAACGCCGCGTCGTCGATTTTTTCTTCGACCGCCAATCCGGTTCGTTCGAACGCCGCTTCGAGAAACCAATCGAAAGAACTGTATTCGCGAGCGATGTGCGCGTTCGCTTCGCCGCCGGCGCTGCTTTCCATCGCGTCGAGAACAGTTTGCGTTCCCTCGCGCCAAGTCTCGACAGGAAAATGAAATACGACGTCCGAAAGATAAAAAACGCCGTTCGGTTTAAGAACGTCGGCGATTCGTTTCAACGCGACGACCTTCCAAAAATCAGGCAAATGATGCAACGCCAACGACGAAACGACCGCGTCGACGGGCGCGGGCAAGTTCGGAAACGTCAAAAAACCGGCCGCAAAGGTCACGATATTGTCGATTTTTTGCTCCGCGATTTTTTGTCGCAAAAGCCCGAGCATCGGCGCGGAAACGTCGGCGGCGTAGACCTTTGCGCAAAAACGCGACGCCGGAATCGCAAACGCGCCGGTTCCGCACCCCAAATCCAAAACGACGTCCGACCGCTTTAAGTCGGCCCGCTCGCGGATTCGCTCGAACTCGGCGTCAAAATCGCGAAACTTCAAATGGCGCGACTCGTATTTCCTTGCGACTTCAAGACTTGCGTAATCAACGCCCGCGTGTTGAAACTCGTCGTACAACCAACTCGGCGCGTCCTCGATTCGTTCGCTCATCGTCGTTTTCCTTTCATTATTTCTTGACGAAACTTTTCGTTTCTTTTTTAATTTTTTGGACGGCATTTCCGACGCAACGTCTTTATTTTCGCGCCTTACACTTTGTTTATTACAAACCGTCGTCGATATCGTTTTGTTTTTCAAACCAAGCGACGCAACGTCGAAGGCCCGTCGCCCCCCAAATCGCGCCGATAATCGTCGTCTGAACAACGAGCGCGACGCCGCAGGAAACTCCGCAACCTGTTCTATTCCAACAATTTAAAAGAGTCGTCGGAAATCCGGCAAGCCGCGCTTTGTCCCAAACGCTTCGCGTCGCGCCGTCGATTTCGTCGAACGTCGGATTTGTCGAAACGAAAAAGTAAAAACAGAGCGCAAGTCCAATAAACGCGCCGACTTCCGCGCCGAAAATTATCGGTCGACGACGCGGATAATCGACGCCGCAGCGTATCGCGCCCCGAGCGCAAACCGTCGTGGCGAGAACGATTCCAAACGCAAAAAACACAAATATCTCCCAACTCGGACGGTGCCAAATTGAATCGAACATTGTCAACGCCTTTCATTCTCAACGCGCTCGGCGGCCTTCTCGCCCGCAAACCGATAAATTTCAACGATTACCGAGTTTTCTTTTCACAACGCCGCGTTTTGACGCCGCGTCAACCTAAGCGATTTTTCGGCGCGTCCAACTTAACGAGCCCCAAACCGGGTCGGTCGTTCAACAAGAGTTTTCCGTCCTCGCCAAGCCCAACGCCGTCAAATAAGTCGTTGCCAATCAAAAAGTTGCCGTCAAGATCGGCCCAGTCGACCGCCGGAGAAAGCTGCGCCGCGGCGGAAATCGCGCACGACGTTTCCGTCATACACCCAACCATGACCTTCATATCGAGCGCACGCGCTAAGTTCAGCATTTTCCAGGCTTCGCGCATTCCGGAACACTTCATCAGCTTAATGTTGATTCCGCTGAAGACGCCCTTCATTCTTGCGACGTCGGTTAGCCGCTGCAGCGATTCGTCGGCCATAATCGGCAGCGAACTACGCTCCGTAATCCACGCGATGTCGTCCCAGCGCGTCTTTTTCATCGGCTGCTCGACGAGAACGACGCCCCGTTCGCTCAACCACTCGACCATTTCCAGCGCGTAAACCTTGTCGTTCCAACCTTGATTGGCGTCGACGCAAATCGGTTTATCCGAAACGGCGCGCACCGACTCGATCATTTCGCGGTCGCTTTTTTCGTCGCGCCCGAGTTTCACCTTCAACACGGCGAAACGCTCCGCTTCCAACGTCTTCTCTCGCACGACTTCCGGCTTGTCGATACCGATCGTATACATCGTCGGCGGCGTCTTGTCCTTGTCAAGTCCCCAAATGCGCCACCAAGGTTGGCCCATCAACTTCCCAACCAAGTCGTGCAACGCGATATCGACAGAAGCCTTTGCCGCGCAATTATTTTCGCAAATCCCATCGACATATGACAAAACATCGTCCAACTCAAACGGACTCTTAAATTGCGACAAGTCGACGCGCTCCAAAAACGCCAACACAGAGGCGGTCGACTCGCTCAAATAGGGCGGCATTGCGGCTTCGCCGTATCCGACGACGCCGTCGAGTTCGATTTCGACTTGGACGCCCTGCGTCGTTTTGCGCGTCGTTCCGGCGACGCCGAACGCGTGTCGCAGTTCCAGCAAATACGGACGAAACGAAAGTCGCATCTTACCGATTTTATTCGACTTACCAATGTCGTTCTTCGTTTCTTCGCCCAACGTTTTCGCTCCGAAAATACCGGAAACGCTTCCAACGGTCGCTCCGGCGACTCCGCTCAAAAATTGTCGACGAGTCGTCATTTTCATTCCCCTTAATAACAAATAAAACGTTAAAATATAAATATTTAGTATCTTACGGCATAAAATAAAAATTCAACGACGTCATGCAAATCCAAACGCCGCCAAGCAGCAAACGGCTTTTTAGATTCACGCTTATCTTTTGCGATAAAAGGAGTTGTCGCCAATCCATTTAAAATATCCGTCCTGCGTCGCGCCGACGTATCGAACCGCCTTAATCAACTGCGATGCGTTATAACGGTCGAAATCGGGCGCATTCGGGTCGAGACTATTGATGCGAACGCTTGTCGCCGAGTGTATGAAACGATCGTCGCCAAGATAAATCGCGACGTGCCGAAAATACGTCGATCCGTCCGCTCGTTTCGCTCCAAAAATTAAGAGGTCGCCAGGCATTAGCGCTCCGCGACCTTGCGTCAAATCGATCTCGACGCCCTCGCCCTGCAGAAGGCTGACGTCGCGTAAAATATTGAAGCCGTTTAAGTAAAAGGAAAGCGAGGTCAATCCGCTGCAGTCGACGCCCTTCGCGGACGTTCCTCCCCAAACGTAAGGCGTTCCAAGGAAGCGTTTTGCGGTCGCGATCAACCGTTCCGCGCTCAGCTCTTTGTTTGCGTCGAGCCAAGCGCTCCACTCCGTCGCGCCGCGCTTACAAATCCAACCGAGTCGACCGTCCGGCGTTTCGACGCGATAAAAGTCGCCGGACGTTTCTTCGTTTTTCCAAACCGTTACGTTGCCGGCGGTTAAATCGGAAATTGGCGCGGAATTTTCGTCCGGTTCCGAGTAAATCGAACCGAACGCGTCGAGCCAAATCAGTTTTTTCGCGTCAATCCAACGGTTAAACTCGTCGCGAGACGCCGTTTTAACGCTTCCGGACGTTGTGTAACCCAAGTAACCGTCGGCGTTTTGGATCAGAAGCCAACCGCCCTCGCGCTTCAAAACGCGAACCGGCGTCCCCATTAGCGACTGGGTCGTCAGTTCCGCCGAATAGCGCGGCTCTTTGCGAATTTGAATCGTTGAAAAGTTCGTCCAACCGAAAAAACGCCCCTCGAGTTCGGCGTTTTCCTCCGGCAATAAAGTCGTTTTAACGCTCCACTTAGGAAACTCCGACGCAAACGCTTTTCGAACGGCGTCGCGAGCGCTTTCGAGCGTCGTTTCCAAGCGAATCGTCAACGACGTCGCGTCGATTTCCCAAATGAAAACGTTCAAGCGCAAGTCGTTAATCGTTGCTTTTCGAAGTTCGACAAGTCGTCGCTCTACCGCGTTCGTTTCGTTCTCCGTCGACGACGCGTCGTTGGCGACCGCGACCGCCGCTCCGCCTCCGAGAAACGTTGGAACGTCGCCCGCGTCCCCGCCCAACGCCGTTAGAATCGCCGCGACCGTTAAAGTTTGGCGTCCGAACGCCGCAAAACGACGCCGAAACGTCGCATTTTTTTCATTTTTTTTCGTTTGTCTCGCGCGCATCTTCTTTCGACGCCTTTCTTTAAGTCGGTTTTCTTTGTCAATCGGCGCAAAATCCGGCGTTTTTTCCGCAAAACGCTTGCGAACGCGCCGCAAATCGGTTATACTTAGGACGTTGGAGCGCGACGGTCGCCGCTCCCGATTTTCCTCCTTCAACGAAAGGACGCCCGATGAAAACGACGCTTCGCCGCGCCGCGTTCGCGCTCGGAACGCTAGCCCTCGTCTCCGTTATTGTACCTCCAAAATCGACCTTTGCCCAGCAGGACTGGGAAAAAAAAGCGGTCGAATCTATCGAAAATAGCGATTTTTCCGCCGCTGTCGCCGAACTTTCCGCCCTCGATGGGCTCTCCGACGCCGAAAAGAGCCGCCGCGATTGGTTAATCGAGCTGACGCGCCGCATTCGGATTGAATTTCCTTACAACGAAACGGCAATCAAAGAGCAACTGAAAGAGGCCGGACTCGATTCGAGCGACGAGCAAATGCGCGCTTGGGAGGCGGCAAAGTCGCTCGAAATGCGCCCGATCGACGGCGAACGCCGCTACTTCAAACACGCGGTTTCGAATTTGCGCCGAATCGACCGCGAACTCGCGAAATCGCGCCCGGTTAGCGGCGGCGACCGTCAGCGCTTCGAGTCGCGTATCGCCAACGTTCGCTCGATTCTCGACGCGTCGGACGGCGCCGGCAAACTGACGCATAAAATTCGCAATCGTTTCACTTGCGTCGCGACGATTCCGGCGAACGCCGTCCCGGCGGGGGAAACGGTTCGTTACTGGGCGCCGTTCCCGCGCGAGTCTTGCGCTCGTCAACAAGACGTCAAGCTGATTTCGACCGACCCGGCCGACGGGCGCGTCGCTCCGGCGGGCGATTTGCAACGCTGCGTTTATCTCGAAAAAGTCGCCGTCAAAGACGAGCCGACCGTTTTTACAATCGTCTTTGAAACAACGACTTACGCGCAGTACTTCTCGCAAGATTACCTCAAGAAAAAGGCCAAGCCGTACCTCGACGACGAGTTTTACCGCTTCTATACGGAAGAACGCCTCCCGCATATGGTAAAGTCCGATAAAATCAAAACTTGGGCGCGCGAAATCGTCGGCGACGCGACTTGCCCGGTCGAAAAGCTCTCCCGTCTCTTCAACGCGATCGACGAACGCTACCCCTGGGCGTCGTCGAACGAATACGGCACAATGTTTTGCATTCCGGAATACGTTCTGCGCGAAGGACACGGCGACTGCGGCATGTTGTCGCTTCTGTTGATTTCCGCGCTTCGAAGCGAAGGAATCCCGGCGAAATGGCAAAGCGGCTGGGTCGCCAACGCGAGCGGCGCCTGCGGAATGCACGACTGGGCCGAAGTTTATTTCGAGGGCGTCGGTTGGGTTCCGGTCGATATGTCCTACGGGCTGATGAACGACGATAACCCGAGCGTTCGCGAGTTTTACGCCACCGGACTCGATCAAACGCGACTGGTTGTCAACGACGATATTGGGCGCGAGTTCACCCCGGCGAAAACACATTTCCGCAGCGAGCCGGTCGACTTCCAACGCGGCGAAGTCGAATGGGCGGGCGGCAACCTTTACTTCCCGGAATGGTCGTTCAAAATGACGGTCGAATTCCCGGAGAAATAACGCAATTCCTTAAAAACGATGCGTTTGCGTCGAGCGTTTCCGTTACATTCGACGCGACGTCGTTTCTTTTTTCTCGCCGGACGTTCTTTCGTCCACCCCGTTTTTCTTCGACGAAAGAACGACGCTAACCGTTTGATTGGCAACCGTTATGAAAACGTTAAACTTCAATTCTCGCAAGCGCGGCGCTTTGTCGCGTTTTCTCGCTTTATCCGCCGCGTTGACCGTCGCCGCTTTTGCCGCGTCGCCGACGCTCGCCCAAGACGCGCCGACGCAAGCGCCGTCTTCCGTTCGTTTTACAGTCGACGCAACAAAACGAAGCGACGAGCTTATCGGCAACAAAGTCGCCGTCGTCAACGTTTGGTCGCCGAACTCGCTGACGCTTCCCGCCAAGGATGAAGGGGGCGACCTAAGTTCTTTCGTCGAAACGGTTCAGCTGATGCAAGCGACCGGCGGCTCGGCGGAGCGCGACCTTTTCGTCGACCCGTCGAACCTCGACGTTCTCGACGACTACCGCTTCGCCCCGCTGATCGACGCTTGCCGCCGCGCGCTGCAACTCCGCGTCAAACCTTGGATTAAGTTAAGCGTCCCGGCGAAATTTTCCCGCGAAACGCAAGTCGGCGTCTTCAGCGTCGACGTCCTGCCGCCGGACGATTACGACGTTTATTACCGTTACGTCCGCGCGCTCGCCCGGGCTCTCGCCGACGAATTCGGACTCGACGAAGTTCGCTCTTGGCGCTTCGGCGTCTTAACGGAATTCGAGAACGGAGACTGGTTTAAGGCCGCCGACGGAACGCCGGAGTCGAGCCGCGAAGCGTTTTTCAAGCTGTACGATTATTCGGTCGCGGCGCTCGACGACGAACTCGGCGGCGAAGTTTGCGTTACGGCGCACGCAATGGCTTGCACCGAAGGGCTTTGGGACGAACGCGACTTCTTCGAGCATTGCGCCAAGGGCGTCAACGCGAAAACGGGCAAAATCGGAACCCGCCTAAATATTTTCGCCGTCTCGTTTTACGACGACGCGCCCGGCAAACCGCACCCGCTCGACCTGCCGGGAACCGTCGAAAGCGTTCGCGCTAAAGCCCGCGAATGCGGACTTAACGACGTTGTTTTCGGCGTCGACGAGGGCCGGATTCTCGCGTCGAAAAAGGGCGCGAAGGCGGGCGACCTCACCTGGCGAATCGTCGGGCAAACGTATCAAGCGGCTTACGACGCGCGGCTCTTCAAGATTATGCTCGACGCCGACGTAAAATATTTCTCCGCTTGGAGTTATTCGAGCGGATCCGCTTGGAACGGGTACCCGCTCGTCGCCCAGCGCGTCGCGGAAAACGTCGCTAAGTTCAAAGATTCGAAGCGGTTGGAAACGACGGCGGAAAAAACGCTCGGCGAAGGCGTCGAGAGCGACGCGGTCGCGGCGTTCGACGAAGCGACGCAAACCCTTCGTTTGACGGCGTTTAACTTCAAAGACGATCTCGAATACGCCGATTCGCTCGACGCCGAGTTCGCCGTCTCGGCGCCGTTTTGGGCCGGGCGCGAAGTGAAAATCGTCGAAAAAACCGTCGACGACCGAATCAATTTCTTCCCGCAATGGCTGCGCGACCAAGCGGAACTCGGGATTTCCGACGACGTTTTCCCTTGGTCGCCGGACAGCGGTTGCCTCGACTCCGGAATTTACGACGCCGAGACGCGCCAACTTTATTTCGAGAAGTTGCGTCCAAAATACGTTGAAATCGCGAACCGGCCCTACTCGACCGAGCGCGTCGTTAAAGTCGGCGACGACGGACGTTTAACGCTTCATACGACGCTTGCGCGGCACGGCGTCGTCTTTTACGAAATTTCGCCGGTCGCCCCGAAAAAATGACGCGACGTCGACGACGAAATTTAAAAAACGTCGCGACGGAACCAAACGTTTCTTCCGTCGCGACGTCGACGCTTCCCGAAAAACGCGACGCGTTGAGACTAACTCAGCGTCGCGTTTCCAAACGCTCTAACGTCTTCAACGGTTGCGTTTAGTCGTTCGTCGGCGCCGTCGAGTTTAACGCTTAGAATAAGAGAAAGAAAAACGAATATGTCGAATATTACAACGTTTCGCGACGACGATTCCCGCGTCTTTCCTTTGTTTGGGCAAGCTTTTACGGCGGCGGTCGACGCGCTCGAATACGGAAAAACGCGAGTTAATCGCGTCGAAAATATCGAAACCGTTCTCGGCTCCAAAACGCGACAATTTTATTACGACGCAACTTCCTTAACCGTCGAATTTGCAAACGGACGCTTTCTTCGACTCCGCGTCGCCGACGCTCGGCTTCGGGGCGAAGTTTTCGCCGACCGTCCCGCGGAACTCGGCGCCGACGTCGACGCGCTTTGCGTCGTTTACGACGACAAGACGGTCGTTTGGACGAGCGACTTTTTCGACAAGTACGTCGATAAAACGTTTAAAAAGATTTGCTTAGAACGCGGCGTCGTTTGGCTCTACTTCGAAAACGTCGACGCGTTATTAACCGGCGTCGCGCAGTACGTTGCGGAACAAGAAACGCCGATTTTGAAATTAAGCGACGAAGATTAAACGCTTTACAACGTCGGGCGGGTCGCTCTTCGGCGTCGCGTCAACAAAACGACACGACGTCAAACTCCGTCGACAATAAAAAACGCCGCGCTCGACGGCTCGAGTCGCGGCGTTTTTCCTTGATTAAACGCAAACCTTTTCAACCGAAACGTTTACGAGTTCTTTTTCGTCAATTTCTCGACCGCGTAAGCCGCCGGGGAAATCGTCTTTTTACGGTCGAGCGACCAGTTCTCCATTTCGTCGAGCGCTTCAAAAATCGCGACGCAAGCCGTTCGATAATCGACTTTAGCGATTTCGGAAACGAGGCGAACGCTACGGTCGATCAACTTTTTGTTCGTCGCGTCGACGTGCGCCATCCAGTTCCCGTTCAGGCGGCCGAACTTGCCCATCGTCGCGCTCGAAATGTTGTTCAGCGCCAACTTTAACGCGATGTGCGCGAACACGTCGAGCGGCGTCGCGAGCATCGGCGCTTTAAACTCGAAAACGCGCGCTCCGTCGACCGTTTTGCGTCCGTTCGTTTCGCCGTTCGCCCCGCCGCCACAAGCGCTTGCGTCGAGCGTATTTTCGACCAAAAACGCGATTTTTCGTTCGAACGGTTCCGCGCCCTTTTCGAACGCGGCGAACCACTCGTCGGCGGCGTCGCCCCAAATTTGCGTCTCCGCGTCGGCCAACACCGCGACGGCGGCGTTCGGCGAAACCTCCGTTCGCGACGGGTCGGCCTCGTTCCCAATCGGGAAACGGTACACTGCGGCGCGCCCAATCTTCGGCGGGTCAAGGATTTGCGCCGACGTCCCGCCCATCGCGCGGTAATCGTCCGGCGTCCATTCGAGACAACGCGGCTCGACCCCGCCGAGAAGCCAAATCCACGCGTCCTTCGCCGATCTCATCGGGTCTTTCACAAACGCCCACGGCGCGGGCGCTTCCGTCTCGTCGAGCGAACGGAACGGCGGGATTTTGAACGTCGGCGAACGCTCCGTCGTGTCGGTGAAAATGTCGAGTTCGTAATCGCGCGCAAAGTAGGTAATCCGCCCGCCGCGCCGGTAAACGTCCGTTTCAAACTCAACGTAAGCTGCCGCTGTTTCGACGTTTGCGTCGGAACGTATCGCTTTGAGAAGCGCGTCGAACGCCTCCGCTTTTTCGGTCGGCGACTTTTCCTCGAAACCGAGCGCGGCGAACTCGTCGGCGGAGAGCGTTTCTTTAAGTCGTTTCGTTACGGCGGTTTCGAACGCGAATCCGGCGACGAGAAGCTCGATCGTCGTCGCTTGCATCCGCGTCGACCCGGCGATCGCCATCGGCCCGGTCGTCAGGTTAACGACGGTAACTCGTTCGTCTTCAATCACTTGGCGCGACCGTTCGACGCGCGACGCCATCAGGTCGCTCGGGTTGTTGAAGAGGAAAAACGCGGGAATCCCGGCGTCGACGGCGGCGAAAATCGTTCCGATGACCGACGAGGTTTCGCCCCCTTCGCTAATCGCGACGAGAACGTCGTTCGGGCCGATTCCCGCTTGCTCGAACTGTTTGCGACCAAAGGAGATAAAGTCTTCAAAACTTTCGACGGAGCGAATCAGCGCGAAGTCGCCGCCGGTCATCACGGCGTTCGTTTGCGCGGCGAGCGTTCGGAAAAATTCGGCGCGGCTCGGTAATTTTTCGGCGCTCGTTCGACAGAACTTTTTATTCGCGGCGTCGAGAAGAATCGAGAGGCGCCCGGTCGCGCCGCACCCGCTGAACGAAACGCGACCTCCGGAGCTTAACGCCTTATAAATCGCGGTTTCGAGCGCGGCGAACTCCGGCGACGCGATCGTCTTTTTGAGAACCGGCGGAATATCGTCGTCGACCGAAAAAAGTTGGCGCATCCCGGCCGCGACGTCGGTTTCGAGCGTCTGCGAGAGCGTTCGCGTCTTCGGGTGCGCCTGCTCCGTCGTCAGCGCCCCCAAGTGAAACTGCGTCTCGTTTTGGATAAAATCCTCGGCCTTTTCCAACGGCGTCGCCGCGCGTTCGAACGAAGTTTCCATTGTTTTTCCTTTCGTTTATCGTCAATAAAAACAAGAGTTGCGCTTTCTCGGCCGTTTAACGACTAGGCGTCAAGCGACGGTTTCGTCGGAAGCAGCGCTCGCGACGTTTTCCGCGTCGATTCGTTTTTGACGGTCGCGCCCGAACGTTCCAAACGCCGCGACGCCGACGCAAATCGCGCCGATCAACCAAGCGTTCGACAACGCCGAAAACGCGTCGCGGTAACCGTTTGCGTAACCTTGCGCCATTCCCGCTTCGCCCAGCTCGGCGACCGACGCCGCGACCGCCGAATCGACGAACGCGCCGACCATCTGCGCCGACCAAGAGCCAATCAAAAACGCGAACATGATCATGAACCCAACCGTCGTCGAGCGATACTTCGCCGGAACCGTCTCAAAAACCGCCGCGTGCGTGTTGCACTCGTAAAATCCGCGGCAAACGCCCATTAAAAAGAAGAGGCCGAAAAGCGCCTCCGGAGAACCGGCCCGTCCCATCGCCGCGACGACCGGAACGCCAAGCGCCATCGCCAAGCATTGCAACTTCGGACGGAACGTCGGAAAACGGCGCGAAACCCGGTCGCTCAACCAAGCGCCGACGAAGATGAAAATCAGCGCCGCGATATGGTGCCAAAACATCCCATGGAAACCGGCGCTCGTCGGCGTCAGGTCGAAACGGTCGTGCAGGAACTTCGGAACGACGTTCAAATACGCGTTGTTGACGAAAACGATCGCCGTAAAGCCGACCGTCAAGCAAAGCGCCGACGGGTTGCGGAAAATCATTCCGAGAAATTCGCCGACCGAAACTTTGTCGCCGCTCGACTTCGCCGCGTCGCCGCCGTCGGTCGCGCCGCCCTCCGCCGCCGGGTCGCGGAGCCGCCAAATC
>JAFYQR010000182.1 GCA_017559825.1 Thermoguttaceae bacterium
CGCCGGAACCGCGCCGAAAACGAGACCCAATTTTCAAATTTAGGAAAAAATCCCGGCAAAAACTTTTTATTCAAAAGTTTTCAAAAATCCCGGCAAAAACTGAAACAAAGGCGCGAAAATAGACCTTTGCTTTTTATAAATCCGTGGAACTAATAGAGAAAACCGCGAAAATCGCCCGAAAAATCGGAAAAATGGGCGAAATCGGCAATTTTTGACGGTCGGAGGGCCGCGAGCGGCGCCGCGTTTCCGGTTTCGTCGTTCGCGAGCGAGGAACGCGGGCCGGTCGGTCAGATCGACCGGTCGAGCGTTCGCGCCGGTCGGTTCGCCGGTCGGCGCGTTCCGCTTTCGTCGTTCGGCGGTTCGCGTTCCGGTCGGCGTATTCGCGAGCGAGGAACGCGCGGTTAATAAGGGCGTCTATTCTCGACCGTTAAAGTAGACTTTCAGGGCATAAAAAAACGGGGCGCGGCGGCCCCGTCCACAGTTTCGAGCGGTTATAAATAATCGTGGTACCGGTCTTCTTTTGGTAGCGCCTTAATCGGCTTAATTCGGTAGTCGATCGTATCGCGATAGAGGTCGGCGAACGCTAAATAGTATGGAGAAGAAAAGCCTTCTTCTTCCGCCGCTTCGGCGGCGACGCGTTGCGAGCGCGTCGACCCGTCTTCGAAATTTAACGTTGGCGCGGTTTCACGCTCGAAACCGCTTCGCGCGTCGCGCTTCAATTCGTCGACAATTTTCTTCCCGCCGCTATACGCCGTCGCAACGTCGTTATAAATTGAATCGTTACAACGGTTAGCGCTTTTAGTTTGCTTTCGTTCGCCGTACACGCGAACGGCTATTTTTGTATCTTCGAAGGCGTTTTCGCGTAAAAACGCGACAATTTCAGCCACTCCGAGCGGCGACGTTTGGCCCGCGAAACGCGAATATTTTAAGAGCAAGTCCAGTTTAGGGCGGCGCGTTGTAACGTCGTACAAGTCGGAAAAACAAAGCAACGTAACAACCGTATTTTCGGAGTTTACGGCGATGAAATACGGTCTGAAAACGTTTCGCGAATACGCGGGGTTATCGGAAAAAACGACGTCGCGGCAAAAGCCGCCGTCGGCGACGCCGCGCAACAGTTCGAAAAATTCGCGCGTTTCAACGCGTCGCGAGCGTTCGAGGTCGGCCGTCAGTTCACGCAAAAACGCCCCCGGCCGAACGTATTTAAAAACGTCGAACGACGTTCGCCGCTCGAATTTTTTGAGGACGTTTTCGGCGTATTTTCGCGTTTCCTCAAAATTCCAGCCGGTCGGATCGACCGAGCGAGCGGCGCGAACGGTCGACCGGAGAGAATCGAGGACGCGACGAGCGAGTTCTTTTTTTCTACTTTCGGTATCCATCTTTCAGCCTATAAAAAAAAAGGGGGAAGCGTTTTTCGCGCTCCCCCCCCTTAGTGTTAAGTCAGATTAAAAGTCGTCGTCGGCAAACGGGTCTTCGTCGTAATCGACGGCGGGGCGCGTCGGTCGCGCAAATTTGTATTCAAGCGCCGAATAAGTCGCGAAATCGATAACGTCGATTGCGATGTACCCGACAACGCCGAGGAATAGCGCGGCAAGCGCGGCGACGTTCGCCGCTTGGTTTTTCCGGTCGAAAATTCGAACGAGAACCCAAAAGGCAAGCGTGGAAGCGAGAACGATTTTAAGTATCATTATTAAGCCTCCTTCCCTTCTTCAAGTTTGCGGCGCGTCGGTCGCGTCGGCGTTTTCGCCGGGGCTTGTTCGCCGGTCGCGTTTTCGGTTTCGGCGTTCGACGGCTTCTTTTCGGCGGCGACGGTCGAGGTTTCGCGACGTGCGAAACCGGCGATTATCGAGTTACAAGCCGAAACAAGAACGTCGTCGGACGCTTGGAGGCCGGGCCGGTCGAGAGCGGCGGCGAGTTCGGCAACAACATCGGCAACGTCGCCGAACGTCGCAACGTCGGCATAGGTAGAGACGAACGCCGTCAGGATGTTACGGACGTATTTCGCATTGCTTTCGGCGACGCTCTTCTTGACTTCGCCGTGCGGCCAAAACGTCAAAATCGAGCGGCGTTTCGGGAAGTTGACGGCGCGAACGACGACCGAAACGACTTTTTCAGGTCGACCGTATTCGTCGAGGGAGTCCGAGGACTCAACGGCGTTCGTCGATTGTTCGAAACCGACGAAACCGCTTTTTCGCGGGTTGGCTTTTTCGAGCGTCGCCGGTTCGAGGTCGAAGGCGTTGGCGAGGGCGGTCAAGAAATTTTTACGGTAAGAAGTTTTTTTGTTCATCTTTTTGTCCTTTTTTTCGCGGCTTGCAGGCCGCAAGTTTTCGACGCTTCCCGCGTCGATGGGTAACGGCGAAACGTTCGCCGTTAGAATCCGCAATCGTCGTTAAACGATTAAGGATTAAAAAAGGTTCACCAACGATTTAAGAGCGAGGATAGCGGGTTCTTTTTTCCGCTTTCGTCGTTCGACGGTTCGCGTTCCGGTCGGCTAGTCGCGCGGTCGGTTCGCGAGTCGTTGGCAAGTTCGCCGTTAGTTCGTTCTCGACTCCATCAGGCCAACGAGAGCGCGAACGCGCGGCGCGTGTATACGTTTGATAATTGTACAACTATCAAATATTGTTTCAGAAAAACGCCTATACCCCGTTAAAAAGGCCTGTTAGCGGCGTTCCCTCTAACTAAGTATAAGTATAGCAGATAATCGAAAAAACGCAAGGGGTAAAAAGGAAAAATCGCGAAATAACTCGCCGTCGCAAACCATTGAAAAATAAAGACTTACAACAACACGACGCGGGATTTTCGAGAATTTTTTAGTCTTTGTAAGTCGTTTAATTACAAGGGGTTAAAGCGAGCATTCAAGAGGCGGCGCGACGGTCGCGACAACGTTTTCGCGGGGGCTTGTTCGCCGGTCGCGTTCCGGTTTCGTCGTTCGAAAGCGAAAGACGCGGGCCGACGAACGAGCGAGGGGGACGACCGGGCCTTTTGAAAAACGCCGCAAGTATCAAAAGGCCGCGCAAAAATCAAACGTCGCGGCAAAAATCAAAAACGAACGGCGAGAAAGAAAAATGCAACAGGAATTGAAAACGTCGCAAGAATCAATAGACGAAACGCCGCTTGATTCGTGTTACATAAATCAAAGAGCCGCCGGGCTCGGCACGATCGGGTCGTCGCCGAAAAATTTTTTTCGTAAGAACCACGTTCCCTGAAAACGCATTTTGGGTCCTTCGCGGCCCCAAACGACGGCGCAG
>JAFYQR010000183.1 GCA_017559825.1 Thermoguttaceae bacterium
CCCGAGTTCGGCGCCGAAGTCGGGCGGAAAATCTGTTGACACGGCGTCGCGACAACGCAAAATCAGCGACGCGTCGGCGAAAACGCGTTTCAAACCGAGTTGCGCGAGGGCGCGGGGCGAAAGTTCAGCCGTTTGAATTGTTTGTCTATCGGAGTTGTTTTCTTTGTCGTCAAACGCGGCGTTGGGCGCGACGATTTCTTCGCTTGCGTTTCCGGCGAGCGCGTTTTGCGGCGACGTTTGATTTTGTTGAAAATCGGCGCTTTTTTCTACGTTTTCAAACGCGCTCTTTTTTTCGGCGCTTCCGACGTTTTCGACGCCCGCCGAGTCGACGAGAACGAACGAAACGTCGTCGACGGTCAGCTCCGTTTCGAGATAGTCGCGGGTCGTTCCGGCGACGTCGGAGACGAGCGCGGCGGCGTTTTCGTTCGCCGCGTTCGAAGCGCCGAACGTCGCGACGAGTCGATTATAAAGCGAGCTTTTACCGGCGTTTGGGAATCCGGCGAGGACGACGCGCGGGGCTCGGTCGAGCGTTCCTCGGGAACGCGTTCGGTCGAGCGTTTCGTCGATTTGGGAAATCGCGTTTTGCAGTTGCGCCCGAATTTCGTCGGTTGAAACGAATTCGATATCCTCCTCAACGAAATCGAACCCGGCTTCGAGGTTGCAGAGAACGTCGAAAAGCGTTTCGCGGAGCGCGCCGAACGCTCGGGAAAGGTTTCCGGCGAGCTGTTCGAGCGCCGTTTGGAGTTCGCGGTCGCTTCGGGCGTCGATCGCGCCGAGAATCGCTTCCGCTTGCGTTAAGTCGACTCGACCGTTGAGGAAAGCGCGGAGCGCGAACTCGCCGCGGTTCGCGAGTCGAGCGTTTCCGGTCGCGCAAATCGAACGGACGACGGCGTCGAGAATCGGCGGCGCGCCCGGCAAGTGCAGCTCGATCGCGCGCTGCCCGGTAAAACCGCGCCCCGACGGCCAATAAAAAAGGGCGCAACGAACGAAACGAGACGGCTCAAACGTCGCCGTTTCAACGGTTTGCGGTTCGACGCCCCAAGGCGCGAGCCAACAAGAAACGATCGCGGGACGCTCGACGTCCGGAACGACCGCCGACGGGGAAAGCGGGGCGGCCGACGCGAGTTCCTCCGGCGTCTCCGGCGGGAAGTCGGCGCTCGGGCGGCGGAAAAAGAAGAGGGGCGCGACGGCGTCGAGAACCGCGTCGCCGGAGAGGCGGACGATTCCGCGGCGCGCGTTGCCTTGCGCCGACGCCTGCGCGACGATCGTTTCGTCGGCGTTTATAGGCATGATCGTTTTCTTGCGGCGCCGTTTTTTGAGGCGCTTTTGAAAATATTGAAAAATGTTTTTAAAAATTTGAAATCAAACGAACCGCTTGTCATGGCGAGTTTCAACGCGCTTTTGGGGGTGGACGTCGCCGATTTTAAAAGGTTGTTTGAGAATATTGAAAAACGTTTTGGAAATTTTAAAATCAAACGGAAGACGGTAAGGGACGCGCCGAGCGTCGCGCGCTCGTTAAATTTTCCGATTTTGCGAACGCGCGGCGGGCGTTTCGCAGGTTCCAACGTTTTTCAACGGCGTTTTGTTCGACCGTCGAGGCGATTATACCCGATTTTCCGGCGTCGACAAGCCCCGACGGCGTTTCCGAAGCGGCGCTAATTCCGTCAAACGGGGCAAAGAAAAGGAACGGAATCCAAAACGGAGCGCGAAACTTGAAAAATCGTCGTTTTTTTGGGGATTTTTCTCCCTTCTTCGCGCTCGACGCTTGAAACGCGATTAGACGTTCGTTATAATTAATCCGTTGAATTTTGGAGCGTCGCGAACCGAGCGCAAGCGAAAAAGGTCGGCGAACGCGGATTCGTTGAGAGATAAAGGGAAGAAAAATGAAACGAACGATTTGGGCGGTTTGCTTGGGCGTCTGCGTCGGGTTTTGCTGCGTCGCGGCGACGTTCGCGACGGACGGTTCGACGGCGACGCAAAACGGCGCGCCGCGGAACCTTGCGTTCGACGCGGAAGTTTGGGCGTCGAGCGAATACGACGGTTCGTACTCGGCGCTTGCGGCTGTCGACGGCGTCGTCGCGAAGGCGTTGTCGCGCTCCGATCGGGGGAACGCTTGGTGCGTTCGCGGCGATAAAACCAACGGCAAGGCCGATTTCGAGCTGACTTGGGAAGAGCCGCGCGCCGTTTCGACGATCGTTTATTTCGGACGCACCGGCTCGTCGATGATGGAAGAAGTCTTCCGCGATTACGAAGTTTATCTCGACGGCGACGAAACGCCGGTCGCGTTGGGGACGTTCGAGATGATTCACGGCCCGCAGTTCGTCGAGTTCGAAAAGCGCGAAGTTTCGACCGTTAAAATCCGGTTTTTGAACGGTTACGAAGGCGGACTTAACTGGGGCGCGTCCGAAATCGCCGTCTTTGAGAACCGGCCGAGCGCCGAAGAACTCGCCGCGTCGGTCAATCCGGAAGCGGCGCAACCGCCCCTCGAAGAGACGCTCGAAGGCTTTCGCGAAGCCGGAATGCCGGACGAAATTATCTTCGCCGTCCGCAAACCGGGAACCGACGAACACTGGTACGCGAACATCGGCTACTACGCCGACAACGTTTGCCGTTATCCGTTCCCGTTGGGAACCGGCGGCGGTATCTACGCTTACAACGTCGTTACGAAGGAAACGCGCCCGATTATCGAAGACCCGCAAGGGAACTTCCGCGACCCGCAAGTCCATTACGACGGGAACAAAATCCTCTTTTCTTACCTTCCGGCGGGGAAAAAACACTACAGCCTTTACACGATAAACGCCGACGGCACGGGACTTGCGCGCCTCACCGGCGAAGAAACCGACGAACCGCTCAAATTGCCGGAAGGCGTCGAACCGTCGACGTCGAACGAGTTCCGCATGTCGGCGGCGCCGCTCGGGAACGCTCGCGACTTCGCGCCCCCCGGTTGGGACGATTACGAGCCGACTTGGCTTCCGGACGATTCGATCGTTTTCTGCTCGACCCGCGCCAAACGTTACGTCGGCTGTTGGATGACGCACGTCGGAACGCTCTATAAACGCTTGCCGGACGGGACGATACGCGAACTTTCCTGCAACGTCGAGCAGGACAACACGCCTTGGGTTCTCTCGAACGGCCAAATCGCTTATATGCGTTGGGAGTACGTCGACCGTAGTCAAGTCGACTATCACCACCTTTGGACGATGAACCAAGACGGCACGCGCCAGCAAATCCTGTATGGGAACCAAAAGCCGGGGACGGTTATCCTCGCGCCGAAGCCGGTTCCGGACTCGAATAAAATCGTTTGCACCTATTCGCCGGGACACGGAACGACGGAGCATTACGGCCCTATCGCTTTAATCGACCCGAGTTACGGCCCGGACGACCCGCGCGGGCTTGAAATTGTTTCGCGAAACAATAATCACAGCGACCCTTGGGTGTTCGACGAAACGAAGATTATGACGGCGTCGCGGACGAAGATTACGCTCCTCGACGAACGCGGTCGGGAAACGACGCTTTACCAACTGCCGCAAGAGCTGATCGACCAAGGGTTTTACGTCGGCGAACCGCGCCCGCTCGCCCCGCGCGACCGCGAGCCGATCGCGCCGGACGCGACCGACCCGAGCAAGGCCGAAGGAACGATCGCCCTTCTTAACGTTTACATCGGCCGCAAAATGGGGAACGTCGAGCCGGGAACGATTAAGGAACTCCTTATTTACGAAACGCTTCCGAAGCCGATTCACTACACCGGCGGCACGGAGATGATGAGTATTTACGGCACGTTCACGATCGAGCGCCTCTTGGGGCGCGTCCCGGTGTCGGAAGACGGTTCGGCGTATTTCCGCGTTCCGGCGAACCGTCCGATTTTCTTCTTGGCGATGGACGCCGAAGGGCGCTGCGTCAAGCGGATGCACTCCTTCACGTCCGTAATGCCCGGCGAGAATTTGAGTTGCGTCGGCTGTCACGAGGATCGCGTCGAGACCGCCGCGTCGGACGAAAAGAACCGCTTGATGGAGATGATGAAGAAACCGCCGGTCGAAATCGAGCCGATCGAAGGCGTTCCGGACGTTTTCAGCTTCACGCGCGACATTCAGCCGATTTTGGACAAACACTGTCTCGAGTGTCATAACCCGGACCGCGAGGAAGGCGGCTTCAACATTTCCGGTCACTGGTCGCCGATTTACACGATCGGGTACGCGCACATGTCTTGGCGTCAACTCTTCGGCGACAACCGCAACCGAGCGAAGAGCAACTTCGACCCGTACGAGATCGGCTCCGGTTCGAGTCGGCTCTTAAAGTTAATCGACGAAAAGCATTACGGCGTCGACATGCCGGAAGCGGAGCGTAAAATAATCAAATATTGGATCGACGCGGGCGCCAACTATACCGGCACTTACGCGGCGGAGGCGAGCGGCGGCGTCGGTTATTATATGCGCAACTTGCCGGTTCGCAACGAGAAAGATTGGCCGGAGACCGCCGCGATGCAAGAGGCGATTACGCGCCGTTGCGACGGGTGTCATACGCCGCTCGACCCGAAAAAAGGCTTCGGAATTTACGACATTTACAGCGACAATTATTCGCCGCGCAACCCGAAGACGGCCAAGGATATGTTCCTGCCGCACGACCTGTCGCAATCGAACGGGCGTTTCAGCCGTTTGGAGATTTTCGACCTGTCGTATCCGGAACAGTCGAAAGCGGTTAGAGCGCCGTTGTCGAAGGCGGCGGGCGGTCTCGGAGTCTGCGAGGCGAAGTCGGGCAAACCGGTCTTTACCGACAAAGACGACCCGGACTACCGAACGATTTTGGCCGGAATCGAGCGCGGCCGCCGTTACATTTTAGAAGAGGACAACCGCCCCGAAATGCTGACGCCGAGCCCGAACAACGGCGAGGACTGCCCGCAAAAGTTCGTGCCGCGTTGGGCTTACCTCCGCGAAATGATCCGTTACGGCGTTCTTCCGGTCGACGTCGACCCAAGCGCGAGTTGCGACCCTTACGAACTCGACGAAGCGTACTGGCGTTCGCTTTGGCACAAGCCGGAAGCGAAGAAAGACGCCGAGCCGAAAGTCGACGCGACGGAATAACGGCGCGATAATAAGCGTTTTCCAAGAGTCGGCAAAACTCGGGCTTTGACGCGATTCAACTTCGCTGAAACGGTCGTTCGACGACGCTTTTAAGGCGTCCTCGAACGACCGTTTTTTTGCGGCGTTGCGAAGCGGCGGCAAGGCGGCCGTCGATTGGTATGAAAAAGAGGATTTTTGATTCCTGTCGTTTTAAAAGAGTATGGAAAATTATTGTCGTTATTGTCGCCGTTGTTATATTTTGGTCGATTAAACAGCGGCGAATCTAGAAAACGGAATTAAATCTAGAAAACAGAATTAATTTTAAGAATTTTTCTTGCAATATCAACCGAAACGGTTATAATATTCTTGGGATGAACTATCGACGGCGAAGACGGCGCGTTGAACGAAGAATTTTTGACGTTGGAAAACAATTTGACGTTCCGAACGCCCAAACGTTGCCTCGCGTTCTTATAACCTTTGGGATTTCGTTGTTTAGTCCCGTTTAAAACGCGCGAATTCAAATGGTTGTAGACATAAGGAAGTGGATGATGAAACTTAACGCTTTGAAAAAACGGTCTTTGCGAATCGAGCAACTTGAAAATCGCGAACTTTTGTCGGCGACGACGTGGAACCTTCCGAGCCAAGCCGACGCCGCGATCGCCGCGGAGATGGCGGCGGTTGTCGCGGACGCTCCGGTTGATTTGAGAACGACCCTCTTGGCGGCCGAACTCGCGGCGAATCAAGCGAACGCGTTCTCGGCCGCCGAGCTCGACGCGACCGCCGAGGCCGCGACCTGGCTCGTTACGTTGAATCACGACGACGGAAGCAAAGGAACGCTTCGCTGGGCCGTCGAAAACGCGAGCGCCGGCGATACCGTTAAGTTCGCCGCGTCGATGCAAAACGAGACGATTAAGCTGACGCAAGGCCAAATCGTTATCGACAAAGACTTGACGATCAGCGCTTACGAACTCTATCGTTTCGAAGACCTGCCGAGCTCGATTTACGACGTCGACTGCACGGGGCTGACGATCGACGCGCAAGGGGAAAGCCGTATTTTTAGCCTTGCCGAGGGGGCGAACGTCAAGGTGGTCGGCGTGAAGATGACCAACGCCTCCATTCGCGGCGATTGGACGCCCGATCAGGGGCCGACGTACGATACCGGCGATATTCACGACTCGAAGCACAGTCCCGAGTGGCACGGGGGAGCTCTTCACGTTCCGGCGGGGGCGACGTTGAAACTCGAAGCGTGCGTCGTCTCGAACTCGCAGGCGATTATGGGCGGCGGCGCGGTCGCCGTTTCCGGCGAGTTGAGCGCGTCGAACACGATTTTCGAAGGGAACGACGGCGGCGCGGACCACGGCGGCGCGATTCGTATTTTCAACGGTTACGTCGAAGTCGTGGACTGCTACTTCCGCGACAACGCGATTTTGCCGCACGGCGACGGCAAGACGAGCGGCGGGGGCGGCGCGGTCGCGGCGAGCGGCGGC
>JAFYQR010000184.1 GCA_017559825.1 Thermoguttaceae bacterium
AACTTGGAAGTCGTTGACTTCGCTTGCCGCGAATACGACTTCTCGGGTTTGCGCCGGTCTGTATCCTGGTTCGACGTACATGTATCGTCTGGCTGCGGAGAACGCTCACGGCCAATCCGAATGGGCGACGATCGTCTTCGACGCTCCTAACGTCGTTCCGGCCGCGCCGAGCAACGTTTCGTTCGGCGTTTACGACGCGGACAACAACACGCTTCCGATGAGCTGGAACGATAATTCCGACGACGAAACGGCGTTTGTCGTTCAATATAGCGTCGACGGCGATAAAACTTGGCTTCCCTCCGCGACGACGGAGGCGAACGCGACCGAATATGTCGCGTCTCGTGTTTGGGAGCATAACGATTATCAGTTTAAGATTTGCGCTCGCAACGCGAACGGCGATTCCGACTGGGCTTACGCGTCCTTTAGCGCTAAAGCCGACGTCCTGACGACGCCGAGCTTCTCGACCGACGCGCCGGCCCTCGACGAAGCGATCGTCGCCGTTTTCGACTCCGAAGCCGCGAACGCGACCTTCCAATGGTATCGCGTCGAAGCCGACGGTTCCGAAACCGCGATCGAAGGCGCGACGAACGCCGAATACCTGCCGACCGCCGCCGACGTCGGGCTCCGCCTGAAAGTCGTCGCGACGAGCGCGAACCCGGCTTACGCTGCGACCGTCTCGGCCGTTAGCGAAGTCGTCCTCGAAACGGCTCGCTTCCAACCGACCGCGCCGTCGAATATCGTTTTTGCCGATTACGATCCGGCGACCCAAAAAATGTCGATGGCTTGGGACGATAACTCGAACAACGAAAAATACTTCGAAATCGAGTATCGCAAAGACACCGGAGCGAGCGCCGGGCAATGGCGTTCCTCCGCGAAGGTCGGGCGCAACGTCGAAGGGCGCGTTTGCTCGATGGTTTACGGCGACACGAATTTCGACTTCCGAATTCGCGCCGTTTACGAATACGTCGACGAAAGCGGAGAAACGGTCAATATTTACTCCGATTGGGCCGAAGCGTCGTTCCAATACGGCCGCGACGTCGTTACGAGCGTCGAACTTTCGACCGACGCGCCGCAAGTCGGCGTCGAAATCGCCGCGACGGTTCCGGATCGCGCTATCGAAGCGACCCAAGGCGGCAAGCCGGTTTCCGTCGACGCGACGTTCCAATGGTTCCGCGTCGTCGAAGGCGTCGCGACGCCGATCGAAGGCGCGACGAGCGCGACCTACGTTCCGACGCTCGACGACGTCGGCTGCCAACTCCAAGCGGTTGCGACGAGCGCTAACGCCGCTTACGTTAGCTCCGCCGCCTCGACGACCGCGCAAGTCGTCGGCGAAACGGAAGATTCGCGTCCGGTTCCGCCGAGCGGCATTGTCTTCGGGCAATACGACGCCGACGCGGACGCGCTCGAAATGAGCTGGACGAACAACTCCGAAATCGCGACGAAGATCGTCGTCGAGTACCGCTCGGCGGGCGGCGCTTGGAAAGTCGCGCAAATTTTGGACGGCGACGCGACCGATCGCGTCGCGAGACGCGTCTTCGCCGACCGCGTTTACGACTTCCGTATTAAAGCGGTCGTCGGCGAAGGCGAAGCCGCGCTCGAATCGGTTTACGCGACCGCGTCCTTCGACGCTCGCCGCGATATTCTCGAAGGCGCGTCCTTTACCTGCGACGTTCCGACCGTCGGCGAAGCGACTAAAGTCGTCCTCGACGGCGCTCGCAACGAAGCGACGTTCCAATGGTTCCGCGTCGACGCCGAAGGGAACGCGACGCCGATCGAAGGCGCGACCGACGCCGCCTATGTTCCGACCGCCGCCGACGTCGGCTTCGCGCTGAAAGTCGTCGCGACCGCCGCGAACGGCGCCTACGATTCGCAAATTTCGGCGACCGCCGAAGTCGTCGTCGCGACCCCGAGCGTTCCGAACGCTCCGACGAACGTCGTTTTCGGCGCCTACGACGCGACGCGAAGCGAAGTCGAGTTGAGCTGGACCGACGTTTCGAACAACGAAACCGGTTTCTACGTCGAATACAGCGTCGACGGCGGCAAGACCTGGCGCGCTTCCGAAACGATGGACGCGAACGAAACGTCCCGCAACGCTTGGGGCTTGAAAGTCGGAACGTCGTATCAATTCCGCGTCGCGGCGTTCAACTCGGCGGGCGTCTCCGAATGGACGGTCGCTTCGTTCGAGGTTCCGGCGCCGGTCGCGAGCGCCGCGGTTCTTGAAACGGCGTTCGAAGACGACGACCTCGTCGACGGTTTACTCGACGAGTTGGACGACTTCTTCGCGACGCTCGACTGAGCGGGTAAAGTAAGGAAAACGGCGGTTTCGGAAGCGGAGCCGTCGTCTTTCGGCCGCGTTGAAACGTAAAAAAACGCCGCTCGAAGTTTCGGCTTCGAGCGGCGTTTTCGCGTTAAGTCGGCGTTAGATTAACGGTTTAGAAATCGAACTCGCCGTTCCAGCGGACGAACGCTTCCATCGCGAAATACTCCGGGAGTCCGACGCGGTTGTAAGCGTCGGCGGTCGCGAGATTGCGGTCTTCGGCGCGTTGCCAAAATTCGCGAGCGTCGGAGCCCGGGAAGAGCGCGGCGTCTTTTTGCGACTCGTGTCGGAAGATCGCGGCGCGTTTTTTGTCGGAGTCCTCCGGCGAGAGCGGAACGGCGATCTCGATTTGGTCGAGCGGCCACTCTTGCCAAGCGCCGCGGTAAAGGAGCGTTTCCGGAATTTCGCGCCCCTCGGCTTCCATTTCCTTCAAGACGGAGAAAATCACCTGAGCGCAAACGCGGTGCGTGCCGTGCGGGTCGGAGAGGTCCCCGGCGACGTAAAGCTGTTCCGGTTCGAGCGTTTCGAGAAGTTCGCGAACGATTCGGCGGTCTTCGTCGGACGGCGGGCGTTTCTCGACGGCGCCGGTTTCGTAAAACGGCAGATTCAGGAAGTGAACGCGGTCTTCCGGAACGCCGCAAACGAGGTCGGCGGCGCGCGCTTCGCTCCAACGGATGAGCCGCTTGATGAGGAGAACCTCCGGCGAGTCGACTTCGCCCGGTTTTTTGCGGCGCAGCGACTCGGCGACCTTTTCTTCGAGAATCGGCGTGATTTGCGAGTCGACGCCGAATTGGCGGTTGATTTCCGTCATCAGGTCGGCAAAACGGCGAGCGTCGTGGTCGAAAACGGCGATATTTCCGCTCGTCATGTACGCCATATGGAGCTCGTGGCCGTCGTCGACGAGACGAATCATCGTCCCCCCCATGCTGATGACGTCGTCGTCCGGGTGCGGGCTGAACGCGAGAATCCGTTTTTGGCGCGTCCCGGACGGGTGCGGTTCGATCGTTTTCATCATCCAGCGGAAGACGTTCGTCGCCGCTTTCGACGCCGGGCCGCGAGCGCGAAGAAGCGAGTGCAGTCCGTGCGCGCGGAAGTCGGCGTCGGTCAGCTTCAGGAGCGACTTGCCCGATTTTTCGCAGAGCCAAAGGACGGCGCGCTTCGTCATGGCGTCGTCCCACTCGACCGAGCGAACCGTCCACGGCGTCGCGACGTCTTGGAGGGCCGCGGCGGCGCTTTTGTCGACGATGAACGAGACGTCCGGGTGAGCGCGGAGCCAACCGGCGGGCGTCGCGTCGGAGAGCGGCTCTTCGATAGCGCGGCGCACGACCGACGCTTTGCCGTCGCCGAACGCGAGCACGACGATCTTTCGCGCTTCCATAATCGTGCCGAAACCGATCGTGAGGCCGTGCGTCGGAACGTTCGCTTCGCCGAAGAAAGTCGACGCGGCGCTAACGCGGGTTTGCGGTTCGAGCATCGCGAGGCGCGTTCGGCTCTTTTTCGACGTGTACGGCTCGTTGAACCCGACGGCGCCGTTCCCGGCGACGCCGAGAAGAAGCACGTCGATCCCGCCCGCCGCTTCGATCGCTTCCTCGTATTGTTTGCAATAAGCGTCGACGTTCGCCGCCGCGACGGTCGAGTCGAGGAAGCGGACGTTCGCCGGGTCGAGATTGACTTTTTTAACGAAATTTTCGTTTAGCCAAAGACGCAAACTTTGCAGCCGCTCGCGGTCGAGACCGTAATATTCGTTGACGGTGAAGACGGAGACGCGCGAAAAATCGAGACCGTTTTCCTCGTGCAGGCGGACGAGCTCTTGGTAGACGCCGATCGGGCTCGACCCGGCGACGAGACCGAGCGTCGCGGGACGACCGAGCGAGTTGCGCTCGCGGATGATTCCGGCGATTTGTTGCGCGACGTGGCGGCAAGCGTCGCCGCTGGCGTCGAAAACGTAAGTCGGCGCCTCGACGTTGCGAACCGGAAGCGCGACGCGCGGGGAGGCGGTTAAATTTTGCATCTCGTTTCTCCGTCTTGAAACTTTGGGGGTGGCGGCGCCCGAATTTTCGATAAAATGGTGAAAACGCGGGGAACGCGCAAGGAACGTTTCGCTCTCTTCGCGCCGCTCGGCTCCGGCGAGGAGCGGAAAACGGGCGTTAAACGAGCGAAGAACGCGAAAATTTTTCGGTTTTGCGAGAGAAGACGCGTCTTTTTTGCCGACTAACGGTAAAATAGGAGTTTTTCGGCGCCCGCCCCCTCAAAAAATTTCGCGCGTCTATTATAATATAAATTGGGACGTCGGACTAGCCCGTTTTTGAAATTTCGTCGCTCGGGGGCTTTTGGGCCCTTGTCGAACCGGGGTTCGTCGTTTAAAATAGAGAAGCTAAGAGAACTAAATTGGCCCGACGCTTTTTCGCCGGGCGACGTTTCATAAGAGAGGAAAACGACATGAGCAAACGAACGAGCGTTTATCGTTGGGCGCTGTGCTTGGCTGGGTGCGTCGCGCTGACCGGTTGCGGCGGCGAAAAAGATTATTCGTATTTGATCGACGAGGAAACGTCGGGCGTTTCCTCCGACGACGCGTCTTACGACTCCGATATTCAAGCGTTGGAAGCCGAGCTTTTGAAGGGCGCGGGCGTCGTCGCGGTTCAAGGCGGCGGTTTTGCCGGAACGACCGGCGATTTCGTCGCGGTCGCGGGAACGACCGGCGCGGTTCCGACGTTTGGTTTCGCCGCCGCGGGCGCGACGGGCGACGTCCCGACGTTTGGTTTTGCCGCCGCC
>JAFYQR010000185.1 GCA_017559825.1 Thermoguttaceae bacterium
CCCTCGGCGACGAGCGCGGCGGTCAGTCGAGCGAGCCCGGTTCCCGCCGCCTCGCGCTCTCCCAACGATCCGGCGTCGCGGAGGACGGCGCGGATTCCGACGCGCGACTCGGTCGTTTTTTTCAGCAGAACGCGCAGCCCGTTCGAGAGCTCGTAAAAAACGACGTTGCCGGAATACGCGTTTTGCCGAACGACTCGCGGCGCGTCGACGGCGAGCGCCGCGGGCTCGACGTTATGAGGCGTCGGCGACGCGAGAGGCGTTCGTTCGACGCTCGGCTTGGATTCGAACGTCGAAGTTCGCGCTTCGTCGCGACGACGCTCGGCCTCCTCTTCGGCGCGCTCGAACGCCTGCCGCCCGAGCGGAAGCGGCTCGCTTCGAACGGCTTTTTCGCTCGTTTTGTCCTTATTACTATAGGGAGCGTGTTTTCGCTCGCCGACCGCCGCTTTTTCATCCGCCGCGACGGCGACGTTTTGCGCGACGAAAATCCCGCAAAAGAATCCTAAAAAAAGTAAACTCGCCGCCGCTCGATTACCGATAAGCAGGGTAAGCAAGACCGTCCGAAATTTCGCCATGGTTTTTCCGCGTTGTGAAAAGCGTCGAGCGCCGTCGTCGGGGCCTCCCCGATTTGAGCGCGTCGCCAAATCGATTTTCCATCGTATTATTCCACAACGCGCGAAAAAAGCCAAGCGTCGCGGGCCTTTTTAGAGAAATTGCGAAGAAATTTTCGACAATTAATCTCTATAACCGAAAAAAGCCGCAAGTCGCGCGGGGAAAAAGTACGATACTATGCCAAACGGAAGCTCGCCCCGGTAGGGATTGCCGGTCGAGCTCTGCGCCAAGCTATTTTGGCGGACGCTCCTGAACGAACCGTTTCATTCGTCGAAAGCATTCGGTCGATTTCGGGCGGAACGCGCAAACGTTCCGCGATGAAAACAAGCGGAATCAGGAACTGTTACAGTCGGCGCCGACGAGGCGTCGACGCGGCGACTCGCTCGTTCGACGGCGGTCGACGCGCAACACAAGACAAGATGCTCATTCTTGAAAATCATTCGTCAAGGAAGTTAAAGATGAAAAAGATGAATTTGAGAATCGCCGCGTGCATGACGTTGTTCGCGGCGGCGATCGCGAGCGGCTGCTTCGGTCTCGGCGGTTTTTCGCTCGGTATCTTCAGCGTTCCGGTTCCGGTTAGTCCGTATTTCCAAGGCGCTTACGAAGATATGGCCTTCGAGAAGGATCGTTACGGCCAAGTCCCGGTTCTCCCGCCGATCGTCGACGGCGTTCCGGAAGGTTTGGACGCTCCGTCGGACGACGAAGTGATCCGTCTTCTCGAAAAAGCGAAGCCGAACAACGGCGGCGTTCCGTTCCTCGAAACGCGCTATCGCAACGACGTCAAAATTAAGAAAGAGCTGATCGCCGACTACGTCGATCCGCCGCGCTTCTTCCCGATGGTCGGCGCCGTTCAAGTTCACCACGTTCACTACAAGTGCACGGTTTACTTCGAACAAAACGTCCGCGTCGGTTGGCCGATCCCGTACACGATCGAGAAAAAAGACGCGCAAGAAGTCATCTACATCGACAAAGACCACCTGCACGCCGTCGCCAACGCGCCGGAAATGGGCGTCGAAGCGCAAATGCCGCAACAATTCTAATTCCGAGGCGAACGTCGAACGGAAGTTCGCGGGCGTCGCTTGAATCGACCGAATAGAAAACGGGAAGCTTGAAAGGGCTTTCCGTTTTTTTTTGCCGTCGACGCAAGTCGAGCGACAACCGCGTTGCGCGCCCCAACCGTTAAATTCGTTCGCGATTAAAAAAATATTTTTTTTCGCGCCAAAAATTGCTTGACTTGCAACGTCGCGTTTAATACAATTTACCTTGACGGCGAAACGGCGTCGTCGAAATTCTTTTTTTTGTCGTTTTCCTCAACGAGGTTGCATTATGTCGCGCAAATTTTCTCGTCTCGGCGGTTTTACGCTCGTCGAACTTTTGGTCGTTATCGCTATTATCGGTATTTTGATCGGACTCCTTCTCCCGGCGGTTCAAGCGGCCCGCGAAGCCGCGCGTCGGATGCAATGCACGAACAAGGTGAAGCAGTTCTGCTTGGCGATCCAAAACTACAACGACGCGCACGGCAAGCTCCCCGGTTTCGGTTTCGGGATTAATGCCAACCAAACGCCGGTCGCCGGGATTTATCCGTTCCTCGAACTGACGACCCGTTACGACGCCATTTACGCGCCGTCGAGCAATTCGGGCGACCACGACCCGTATCGCGGGAACGCTCGTTGGAACGGTCGCGTCGACGCGCTCCTCTGCCCGTCGGACGGTTCCGCTTCTTCCGTCGGCGACGACAAACCGACGCCGATCAACTACTGTTTCAGCACGGGCGACTATATCGCGGGAAGCTACGGTTATTGGGGAAACACCCGCGCGCCGTTCGGGATGCTTCAACGTTCCGACGCTTGGAAAGACACCGACTGGGGCGGCGGGAGCTATACGCTGAGCGCGATCACCGACGGCACGAGCAACACCGTCGCGATCAGCGAACGCGTCGCGAGCCCGAGCGAATACGGCGCCGAAAAACGCTCGATTAAGGGCGGCGTCGCGCTCAATTCTAGCGCTTGGTCGATCCTCCCGAACGCCTGCCTCGCCAAACGCGGGAACGGAAACGACTACGCCGACGGCGTCGCGACCGGAGGCGGATGCGGCGAAAACGCTTATTATTACTCGAATAACAACGCGATGTTCCAAACGATTTTGCCGCCGAACGCGCCGTCCTGCACCGGAAACGCCGACTTCAAACAACCGATGTACGCTCCGCCGACGAGCAACCACAGCGGCGGCGTCAACGTCGGGATGTGCGACGGTTCCGTCCGCTTCGTGAGCGACACGATCTCCTGCGAAACCCCCGGAACGAGCGGCCTCGCCGGTTGGTACAAATATTGGGGCTCCGCGACCGGCAAGTCGCCGTTCGGCGTTTGGGGAGCGATGGGCACGATGAACGCCGGCGAAACCGACGTTCTTTAATTCGTTTCGACGCGAAATAAATCGCGAAAATAGAGAGAGGAGACTAGCAAGATGAAAAAAATCGCGTTGACGCTCGTCGCGGCGCTCTGTTGTTCGCTCGTCGGAACCGGTTGCGGTCCCAAGGGACTCGAAGGTCTCGTTCCGGTCGAGGGCGTCGTTACCTTAAACGGCGAAGCGGTCGAAGGCGCGACCGTTATGTTCGCCCCGAAAACTTACGACCCGTCGCGACCGAAAGGCAGCGCGCAAGCCGTTACAGACGCGTCCGGCAAGTTCAAAATGTCGACGCTCCAACCCGGCGACGGCGTTTTTCCGGGCGATTATTACGTTACCGTTACCAAAGATCGAATCGAAGGCGGAATGTCGCTCGACGAGGTGAAACGTCGCCGCGAAAACCCGGACGCCGCCGACGAACCGGCGCCGGAACAAACGCTTATCCGCGAACTTCCGGACCAATACGCCGACATTAACTCGTCCGGCCTCGACCAAACGATTCCGACCGAAGGGAACAAAAAGCTCGAACTCGCGCTCGAAGGCGAAGTCGACTCGGCTCCGCGACCGATGAACTCGGGACGCGGCGCCGGCCCCGGCGTGTGATCGCCGACGGCGTTCGAAACGATTCGAACGAAAAGCGGAAAGCTCGAAAGGGTTTTCCGCTTTTTTTTTGCGTTCCGAACTTTTTTCCCGTTCGTTTTGCGGTTTCGCGTCGTCCTCTCGCGGCTTGACGACCGCTCTTGACGTCACCGAACGAAAACTTTATTCTTGCCGCGACGCGACGTTTCGCCCTTTCTCGACCGCCGCGTTCCTTGATTTTCGTCGACTTTTCCCCTTGTTTTTCGGCTTTTATTATGATAAGCAATCCGGGCAAAACGCGCAACTTCCCCCGCTTGATTTTCGCCGTTATTTTCGTCGCCGCCGCGTTCGCGTTCTTCCCGTCGAGCGTCGACGCGCAGGGTTGGCGGCTTTTCGTCGACGACGTTAAAAAAGAGGCGAAGGACAAGCGCGCTCGCGAAAACGCTTTTCCAACGAACGACGCAAGCGCCGACGACGGCGACTTTTCCAACATCGCGCCGAACGCACCGCCGATCGAGCCCGCCCCGGCGACCGACATGGAAACCGCCGACGAAAACGCCGCCGCGCCCGCTCAAACGTCGCTCGACCCGAACGCCGTCGACCCCGCCGAATCTCTCGGCGACGCGGAAGATTACCCGGAAACGCTCGCGGCGCCGTCGCGATACGCCCCGTCCCTTCCGTCGTATCGGAACTTTCCGGAAATGAAAAGCGACGCGCGACTCAACGACGTTTGCTTTGTTTCGCCGACCCAAGGTTGGGCCGTCGGCGACCGCGGAACGATTTGGACGACCGTCGACGGCGGCGCGACTTGGCGGCTCGCCGACGTTCCGACCGACGCGAACCTCTTCGCGGTCTCCTTTTTCGACGAAAATTTTGGACTCGCCGTCGGAGGGCGCGTCGTTCCGGCGACCGGAGTCGGGCTCGGAGTTTTACTCCGAACCATCGACGGCGGCGCGACTTGGGGCGTCGTCGAAACCGCGTCGTTCCCGATTCTCCGCGACGTTCGGATTCTCGATCCGGGAACCGCTTGGATCGCCGGAGACTCGTCGGAGCTTTACCCGTCCGGCCTCTTTGTTAGCTCCGACACCGGCCTTACTTGGACGGCGGAAGGCGGCGCCCGACGCGGCGGTTGGCGAGCCGTCCTTTACGATCCGGCGCAACGACTCGGCGTCGGCGTTACGACCGAGGGCGCGCTGCAAACCGTTTCCGGCGAAAAAGCGACGAAAAAACCGCTTCCGTTCGGCGCTCGACGGCTCGACGACGTCGTTTTCGACGCGGCGACCGGAACCGTTTGGGCGGTCGGCGAAAGCGGGCTCGCAACGCGTTCCGTCAACTTCGGCGCCGACTGGGCCCGAGCGAACGACGCGTTCCCGAACGACGCGGGCCGTTATTTCGATTTCGAATCGGTCGCGGCGATCGGCGGTTTCGTCGGCGCGGTCGGCTCGCCCGGAACGCTCTTTTTTTACTCGGACGACGGCGGCGCGACTTGGGCCGCGTCCCGCACCGGAACGCGGGCGCCGCTTCGCAAACTTTTCTTTCTCGACCGCTTAAACGGTTGGGCGGTCGGCGAGTTCGGAACGATTCTCGCGACGCGAGACGGCGGGCGAACTTGGACGCGCCAACGAGACGGCGGCGCTCGCGTCGCGCTTCTCGGCTTTTTCGGCCGCGCCGACGACGTTCCGTTCGAAGCCCTCGTTCAACTGGCCGGCGACGAAGGCTTTTTGACGGAAATCTGCTTAACCGCCCGCGCCGACGAAGCGGAGAAAATCGGCGACGAAATCCCGCTCGTCGAACGCCTTAACGAAGCGGTTGTCGAAACCGGCGCTTCCGGCGCGACGCAAGCCGGGCTCTTTTCGCTCGACCCGGCTGAAAACGGCGCGACGCTCGAACAAATTTTGGCGCGTTTCGACCGCGAAAACGACGGCGACGGGCTCGAACGTTTCCGCGAGCGCCTCGTTCGACAAATTCGGATTTGGCGCCCGAGCGTCGTCTTGATCGCCGACCCGCTCGTCGACGCGCCGGAAGTCGTCGCTAATTTTTCGCCGTCGACGATCGATCTTTCGACCGGAACCGGCGCCGCCGCGCTCCTCGGCGCGCTTTCCGCCGACGCGAACCGACTCGACGAGCGGCCGAGCGACCCGCTCCGAACGCTGATTTGGCGCTCCCTCCCGAGCGCGATTCAAGCCGCCGCCGACCCGACCGCTTATCCGGAGCACTTAACCGCTTGCGGTCTCGAGCCTTGGCGCGTTTCAAAAGCGTCGCTCGCCTGCAAGGGCAAAAAGCAGGGGAACGTTCTGCTCGACGCGTCGTACTTTTGCGGAACGCTCGGCCGCCCGGTCGGCGAAATCGCCCGCAACGCTCGCGAGATTCTCGACCGCGATTCGCAAGTCGCCGAAACGACGAACTTTCAAACGCTATTTGGCGGTTCGAGCGCGACCGACGGCGCCGCCGCGACTTTTTTCGGCGGCGTCGCGATTCCGCGAGGAAGCGAAGCGCGGCGAGCGCCGCAAGTCGGGTTGAGCGGACGCCTCGACGCGTTGAGCGAACGCGCGTCGCTTCGGCGGCAAAAACTCGGCCTCGTCGACTCGCTAATTAAGCAAAACGCGAAAAATAGGAAAAGCGGCGAGCTTCTACTCGCGCAACTGCGTTCCGAAACGCGCGGCGCCGACGTTGATTTCGCGATCGATTATTTGACGCGAGCCGGACGCAACTTCGCGTCGCTCGGAAATTGGCTCGCGGCCGAAGAGGCGTTTTCGATCGTCGCGCTCGAGTTGGCGGCGGAGCCTAAAGCCCGCGACGCTTTGACTTGGCTCGTCCAATATTACTGCGGTTCGGAACCGGCTTGGCGCGTTCAGGAGACGAATCGTTTCAACGAAACGAACGTCGGCGCGCCGTCGGCGCCCGATCTCGACGCGACGAAGCCGAACGACGGAGGCGGCTTGCTCGGCGGAGTTTTTAACGGCGGCGGTTCCGGCGGCGGACTCGTCGACGCTCGCTCCGGCGGGCGGGCTCCGGTCGTTTCCAACGCAACCGCCGAAACGCCCGAAACGTCCGTCGCCGCGCTCGTTCCGGAAG
>JAFYQR010000186.1 GCA_017559825.1 Thermoguttaceae bacterium
GCGGCGGGGCGAACGAACGGAGCGAGCCGGGCGCTCGAGGCGTTTTCGACCGACGGCGAGGCGAGCGGCGTCGGCGAGCGCGGCGCCGACGAAGAAAACGAGCGTCGCTTTAAGAAGCGCGTCGAAAAGCGTTTGCGTCTCCGGGTCGCGAATGAAAACCGTTCCTTCGGAAAGTCCGGCGGCGTAGAGCGCGCCGAGCGTCGACGCGGTTCCGGAAAAGCGCGGCCAATAAAGCGTCGGTACGGCGAGCGTCCAAAGCGCGAGGAATACGAGACGTCGGCGGCGCTTCGAGGCGGGCGCGTTCACGGCGTCGGGACGCGTCGCTTCTTTCAAGAGGCAAAAGAACGCGGCGAGGAGCGCGAAGACGCCGAAAATCGGGAAGCAAACGACGCCGCCGATCGCTAAAAACGCCGCTCGACCTCGCTCCGATTTCAGCGAGTCGAAAAGCGTCGCGAACGCAAGCGCGAACGAATATTGAAAAAGAAAGCTGAAAACAAACGCGACGTCGCAGTATTCGAAAACGTAATAACCGACGCTCGTAATTTGGAGCGTAAGGAGCGTCGCCGGGACGAACGACAGGGGGAAGAGCCGTCCGTTCAACCGGAACAAACGCTCCGTCTCGTATTGAATAAACGCCGAAAAACCGGCTAAAATCGCGGCGCCCAACGCCGGATAGTAGAAAAATTGAACGAAAAACGCCGACAAGCGCAGCGAAAGCTCCGCCGGGCGAATCGCTTCGGCGAAAAAAGACCAACGCCAAAGGAACAGGTCGTAACCCTGCGCGACGTAAAGGAAATCGCCGTAACGGAAAAACCAAAAGCCGAACAAAAAGAGAAAGAACGCGAGGCGCGCGGCGAGCGGAAAACTAACGAGGCGGCGCGGTTCGACGGACGAAGTTTCGGACGGCGAAGTCATCGGGCGGTTCCTTTAAAAGCGAAAAAGAGGCGTTGACGGCGGGCGACGGGAACGGGAACGTCGCGCCAAAAGAAAAAATCCCGACGCCGACGCTCGAGAAAACGTCGAAATCGGGAAAACGGTTAGCGGCGAAACGTCGCTAAGCGAGCTTGGCGCGAGAGCGGAATCATTCTTCGCTCGAAAGCTCGATTTTGAGTTCTTTCGAACCGCCTTCCGGAAGGCTGAGCGTCAAACCGGACATGTCGGCGACGCCGTAGTATTCCGGAATATCGGAAACCGAGGTCGGCTCCGGACGATCCGGGAAGACGTCCGCGTGGCGTTTGCCGCCCGCTTCGTCGAAGATTTTTTGCTCTTCCGGCGTGTAAGCGTCTTCCATGTGCGTTTTGATAACGGTAACGCGATAGTCGCCCGGCATGACGCCGTCGCCCGCTTGGAGCGTTTGGAGGACGAAACGGCCTTTTTCGTCGGAAACCGCGCCCGAGGCTTTGAGTTCCATCGTCGACGGAATCAGGTTGATCGACGCGTCGGCGAGCGGCTCGCCGTCGAGCGTGATCACGCCGGAGTATTTTTCAAGACCTTCGAGCTGCGGAGCGCCGCCGCAACCGGTCGAAACAAAGAGCGCGGCGCAAGCGACGAGCGCAAAGGAAAGGAGCTTTTTCATGTTCGTTGTTCCTAATTTTCGGTGATTAGCGTTGTTGTTCAACGGGTTTAACGACAATTATACGGTCCGCGTCCGTTTCGGGAAGGGCGGGCGACGAAAAAAGGGCGTTTCGACGAACCGAAACGCCCCGATTTTACCGACTAAACGGTTTGCAACGACCGATTAGACGCGCCGGTCGCGCCGCCGTCGCGGGCTCCGAACGCGATTTGTCGGAGCGTTTGCGCGAACCGCCGTCGACCGTTCTTTGTTGAACGTCGCGAAAGTCGACGATTAGAGCGTCGTGGTTTCGCCGCCGTCGCGGGAGCCCATCGCGCCCCAAACGCCGAAGTTCGACTTGCCGGAGCGTATGCAGAGACCGGTGTTGTTGCCGATCGTCGCGCCGCTCAGGTTGCCGCAGTCGACCGTTTCGCTGACGAAGCGAACCGAACCGTCGACCATACCGACGTTGACGCCGCCGCTGTGATTCGAGGACGCCGGGAGGATCGTCGCTTGGTAGTCGCCCGATTCGCGACCGCAGGTCGGAGCGTTCGGCGGGAGAATCGTGTTGAACGAACCGAAGAGCGGTTGGCAGTCGTTCCAACGCATCCCGCGGTAGTTGCCGGCAATGCTGGCGGACGTGTTGAATTCGCCGCCGTCGGCGCGGAGGTTCAAACAGGCTTGCGGATTGAAACCGGCGACTTCGCAGGTGTTGTGGCCGGTGCCGCCGCCGAAGACGTCGCTGCGGTTCGTGGCGTAGTTGCCCTTAATTTTGCGTTGGCCGTTCTTGCCGACGACCGCTTCGCTGACGAGCGCGGTGTTCGAGGTGCCGTCGGTGAGGGAAGCGAGGTTCGTCCAAGTTTTCGGTTGGAGGGCGCCGCGAGAGTAGTCGGTGCGACCGGAGGAACCGTTGACCCAACCCCATTCTTCCGCTTTGACGCAGTAATCGCCGTAGCTGCAGACGTAGCTGGCGTGCGCGTAACCGTCGGCGACGCCTTTAGCGTTGCCGTCGGACGGGCATTGGAAAGCGGAAACTTGCGCTTCTTTGACGTCGGCACCCGCGCTCCAAGCGGCGGTGCCTTTGTCGTAGTAGTTGCTCTTGAAGAGGTCGTAGAGCGCGGTTTGTTCGACGTAGGGGAGGACGAACATACGCCAACCGTAGCCGAGCGTACGACCCGTTCCGGGGACGGCGCCGAAGCAGTCTTGACCGAGCGGAAGCGCGTCTTGGTTCGCGTCGGCGTAGTTCATGCACGCGAGGCCGAGTTGTTTGACGTTGTTCGTGCATTGCATACGGCGGGCCGCTTCGCGAGCCGCTTGGACGGCCGGAAGGAGCAAGCCGATGAGAATGCCGATGATGGCGATGACGACGAGAAGTTCAACGAGAGTGAACCCGTTTTTCGTAGTTTTCATTGGAAAACGTTCCTTGAATGACGTTGAAGATCGTCGGAACGCAAACGTTCCTAGCGTCGAAGGTCTTGAGCGAAAGTACGTTCGACGCGAAAAACTCGCGCGTTCCTAAGCGCCAAAGGTCTTGAACGGGGTCGACGTCCGGCGCGGAAAAGCGAAAACAATTTAACATATTATAATTTCTGCGTTCGGGACGAAAAGGGGGGGCGTTTCGCGCGTTGCGACTTTTTTCGCAAATTTTTCGGCGATTTTGCAAAACTTTTTACGACGACCGGAATTTAAGCGCTTTGCGCGACGTCGCCGAAAGCGGAGCGCGTTTGCGCTAAATTTCTCGTTGATAACGACGCGAAGACGGACGCGACGGAGCGAGGGAAAAGCGCGTTTTCAGGTTCGCGTTGAAAATCGGAGCGCGGGGGCTTGCGAACGCTTGGGGGCGCCGTATAATAAGGGGAAGACGAGGGCGGGCGAACGCGCTCCGCGTTCCGTCGGAAGAGTATAAAACGTCGACGTTTGCGTCGACGGCGTAAAATAGATGAAGAGGTGAAAATGGCCTTTCCGGGTTTAACGATTATCGGCGAATCGATCAACGACTCCGTTCCGTCGACGAACGCGATGTTCGAAGCGGCGGACTTCGACGGTATTAAGGAGTTGGCGCGCTTCCAAGCGGAGAACGGCGCCGCGTATATCGACGCCAACGTCGGGACGCGCTCGCCGGAGTTTATGTCGAGCGTCGTGAAGGCGATCTGCGAAGCGACCGACAAGCCGATTTCGGTCGATTCGCCGGACTTTGCGCTCGCCGAAGCGGGGCTTCGCGCTTGCGACCCGAGTCGCGGAAAGCCGATTTTGAACTCGATTTCTCCGTTGCGAACGGAAATGTTCGATTTGTACGACGTCGCGCCTTTCCGCCCGATTTTACTCTTGACGGAATACGTCGACGCCGACGGAAACGGCGCGCCGTCGCGAACCGCCGAAGAGACGTACTCCGCCGCCGAACTCCTCTTCGCCGAAGCGAAAAAACGCGGGATCCCGAACGACGACATTATCTTCGACCCCGGCGTCGCGCCGATCGGGAGCGACTTCGAAGGGAACTTGGCGCGATTGCTCGATTCGCTGAAAATGATCAAAGCGAACCCGGAAATGGCGGGCGTTCACGCGTCGGTCGGGTTGAGCAACTTCACCGTGATGCTCCCGCCGAAGCGCAAATGCGACGGTTCGCCGGTGAAGAGCCCGCTCGAAAGCGCGCTTCTGACGCTGGCGTTCCCGCTCGGGCTCGATTACGTCGTCGGCTCGGTGAAGCGCAAGTACGAGCCGCTCCCGGACGACGCTCCGGCGATGGAATGCGTCCGCGAATGCTTGGAACTCGGCGGTTTCGAGTCGATTTCCCGCGTCCGCAAGTTTTACCGCTAACGGCGGTTGGGGCGGTCGCGTCGCTTTTCGAGTCGATTTCGCGAGCGTAATTTTTCGCGCCGACGCCGGTTGGAACGAAATTTTCCGCCTTGCCGATATTGCCGTCGCGACGTAAAAGATCGCGACGAACGGCGGCAGACCTTGAAAACGATTTTGCCGACTTAGCGCGAAGCCGAGCGCGGCGATCGACGCCGAGTTTGCCGTTTAAAGCGGTTTTGCCGACTTCGTGTGAAGCCGAGCGACGACCGACGTTGAGTTTGACGCTTGAATCGATTTTGACGGCGACGGCGGGAGCTTCCGGCGAAAGTCGGGAGAAATCGCGTCGGGGGGCTTGTCAAAATTGCGCGTCGCGTCATAATGAAGGGGTTAAGGTTTAACGTCTTTTTTCGCGTCCCGCTTTTCTTACGCTTTCCGGCGAGTCGGTTCGGAAAATTAGAGGGCGAGAAGCGACGGAAAACGCGAAAAGTCGGCGGTTTGCGATAAAAAATGGGGAAACGAGCGAAATTTTCCCGAACGAAACGCGCCGTCGAACGGAACGAAATTGCGGAGAAGAATAATGAACGATGTGTTGAAAGTGGCGACCCTCGGCGGCGACGGCACCGGGCCGGAAGTGGTCGGCGAAGCGGTCAAAGTCCTGAAAGAAGTCGCGAAACTTGAAAATATCAAGCTCGAACTGACCGATTTCGACATTTGCGGCGAACGCTACTTGAAAAACGGCGGGATTATCATCACCGACGACGAAGTCGAACAACTGCGCCAATTTAGCTCGATTCTTTTGGGCGCGGTCGGCCACGTCGACGTGAAGCCGGGAATCCTCGAAAAGGGCCTCTTGCTCCGCTTGCGTTTCGAGTTCGACCAATACATTAACCTCCGTCCGGTGAAGTTGCTCCCCGGCGTCGCGACTCCGCTTCGCAACAAGGGCCCGGAAGACCTTGACTTTGTCGTCGTCCGCGAAAACACGGAGGACATGTACGCCGGTATCGGCGGTTTCCTGAAGAAGGGCACTCCGGACGAAGTCGCGACGCAAACGGCGATTTACACGCGCAAAGGTTGCGAACGCTGCGTTCGTTGGGCGTTTGAATACGCTCGTCGCCGCAATAATCCGAAGGGCAAAAAGGTGACGCTCGTCGCGAAGACGAACGTTCTTACGTTCGGGCACGACCTTTGGATGCGGACGTTTGAAGAAGTCGGCGCGGAATATCCGGACGTTCAAAAAGAATACCATCACGTCGACGCGTGCTGCATTTATATGGTCGACTGCCCGGAAAATTACGACGTCATCGTGACGACGAATATGTTCGGCGACATCATCACCGACTTGGCGGGCATTCTCCAAGGCGGTCTCGGCGTCGCGGCGGGCGCGAACCTCTGCCCGGACGCCGGCGGGACGAGCATGTTCGAACCGATCGGCGGCACCGCGCCGAAGTTCACCGGTTTGAACCAAATCAACCCGATCGCGTCGATCAGCTCCGCGGCGATGTTGCTGGAACACGAAGGTTACCAAACCGCGGCCGACCGTATTATGAAGTCGGTTCAACTGGTTACCGGCACGAAGATGAAGAGCCAAGCCGCCGGTCAAATGGGTTACTCGACGACCGAAATCGGCGACCTCGTTTGCGAAAACCTCTAATTTTCGCCGCAACGTAAAACTAGGCGCGACCTTCTTCCAAAGCGTCGCGCCGCCGAAGTTTGCGCCGTCGCCTTCTTTTGCGGGCAAGCGTGAAAATAAAAAAAGCCTCGAATCGCCGGAACGACGATTCGGGGTTTTCTTTATTGACGAGGAATATTTAATAAGCGTTGCCGCGTCGAGAGTTAGCGAACGTTCCAAGCGTCGAGGCGCCAAGTTTCGCCGTTCCAAACGAAGACGCCGAACGCGCCGGTCGCGAGTTTGAGCTTTTCCGGAATCGGCGCGCCCGACGGCAATAGCGCCGTCGCAAACCTCGCGATTCCGTTGCTTGTCGTCGCGACGACCGTTTCGCCCGCATGACGTTCGACGACGCGAGCCGCGAACGCGCGCCAATCGTCGCCGAGTCGGTCGACGCGCTCTTGCAGAAACGCCCAACCGAGCGGAAGACGTTTCTCCGCGTCCCAACGTTTGAGCGCCGCAAGCCCCGCCGCTTCAAGCGTTTCCGTCGTCGCGGCGTCGAACGGAACAAGCGTCGGCGAATCGGACGCGAGCTCGGCGCTCGACGTTAATTCAATCGCGCCGAGCCGTCGAGCGACTTCCGTTTCCGGACGCCCGTCGTCCTCGCCGTAATCGAGTTCCGTCAAAAAATCTTCGACGATAGGTTCCGCGTTAAGTCCTTGCGCCGACGCGATTTCCGACGCCGTTTCAAACGTTCGACGGAGCGGCGCCGAGTAAAACGCCGACGGTCGAAAACCGAGTTCCGTTAATTTGGCGCCAAGCCGCCGACCTTGCGCGCGACCTTCGGCGGTCAACGGCAAATCGGAGCGGGCGCCGACGCGTAAAATAACGTCGCCTTTTTCAAACGTGTTCCCGTGGCGGGCGACGACAAGCGCGGTTTCAAAACGGCGCGGTTCTTGCGACATTGCGTTAAGTCCTTTGATATTTTAAGTTGTAAATGAAACGGACAAAATCGAACGGGCGGCGAAGTTTTTAGCGTCGAAAAAGCGCGAGACAAGCGAATCAATAGTTTGAAAACGTTGTTAAACGATGCAAATTTCAATTTTCTTCGCTCGAACGCCGATTTGCTTAAAGAACGCGAAATTTCGAGTTAAAACCAAGCGCGACTGAGCTTAACGACCTAAAATTTCACCGCGTCGACGAATAACCGCCGCGACTCGCTCCAAATCCTCCGGCGTGTCGACGCCCGACGTAACCTCTTCGAAACCGGGAGGATACGCGCCTTCGATCATCTGGATTTTGTAGCCGTTTTCGATAAAACGCAGTTGCTCGAGCTGCTCGAGTTTTTCGTATTCGCCTTTTTTCGAGTTCGCGAAGAAACGGAGCGCGTCGAAGCGATAAGCGTAAAGTCCGACGTGGCGGAGGATAGGACTTGTCGACGACTCCGCTCGCAACGCTTCTTCGCCGCGAATCGCCGGAATAATATTTTTCGAGAACCAAAGAGCGTCGCCGGTTTTCGCAACAGCGACGGTCGTTCCGCTGAACGGCGAGGTCTTTTTCGCGGCGCGCAACGCGTCGAGCGCTTCCCAGTTGAGCCGCGTGTAAATTGTAGCGACGTCGGCGTTTATGTTGTCTCGAAGCGCTTCGATCAAATCGACGACGAAACGCGGCGGGCAAATCGGGTTGTCGCCTTGCAAGTTGACGACGACGTCCGGCGTCTCTTCGCGGAACGAAACGGCGGCCCAAGCGCGGTCGGAGCCTGAGCGGCAGGAACTCGACGTAACGACGACCGGAATGCGTCGCGATTCGCAAAATTCGACGATGCGTTCGCTTCGGTTTTCAAGATCCGGCGTTTCGGTCGCGACGACCGCGTCGCAGTCGGGAACTTGCGAACAAACTTCGGCGGCGATTTCCCAAACGCGTTGCAAAATCGCTTTGCCTTCCAGTTTCGCTAAAGGCTTGCCGGGAAAACGTTTCGAACCGAAACGCGCGGGAATGACGATCGTCGTTTTCATCGTTTCATCTTTCTTGACGGTGAGCGTCGCTTGGCTAAGTCGTTTTTCTCGTTCGAACGTTGGAACGAAACGCGGATTTGTCGCTCGCTTAAATTCCGCGTTGTCAAGGACTTGCGGACGAAGCAAGGAACGGCGGAACGCGAGGAAAAGGCGGCGCGTTCGCATCGTCCTTAGGATACCGTTTAGCGCGGCGAGAGTCAAGAGCAAAACGAGACGTCGGCGACCGCTAACGCGGCGATTTCGGCGGGCGCGGCGCGAAAAAATCCGGGGCCCCGCCTTCGTAAACGCTAAAATCGGCCCAAACGGGACGGTTTTGCGCAATTTCGTCGGCCGCTTCCTCGGAAATATCGAAAAATTCGGCAAGGTCGACGATTCCAAATCGGTCGACGTATTCGACGGACGCGACCGAGTCGAAGAGCAGGTTCGCGTTCTTTTCATCGTCGTTTTCGGCGTCTCGATCGAGGTGAAGCGCAGAGAATGTCGGTAATTTCTCAAGTTCTTTGATTTTTTGAATATCGGCGCCGAAATCGCCGGCGACAATCAAGTCGTCCTCGCTCAGGCCGAATCCTCCGGCTCGTTTTTTAAGCGTTTCGAGCAAATCGACGAGCGCGGCGCCGTCCGTTTCCTCTCCAAAAAGATGAAGATTGATTATTTGAAAAGTGAAGCAAGATTCCGCGGCGACCTCGTTCGGGCGAAAATTTGCGGCGAGAGCGGGCGTTCGCAAACGGCCCCGCGCGTCGTAAACCTCTGAAATGGAAGAGCGATCGACGGCGATCGTGCGAACGTTGAAAAATATTGCGGAAATCGGTTCGCGAGACGGCGAAGTTGACGCGATGTAGTCATATTCGCCGCCTTGACGAGCGACGAGGTAGACGAGTCCTTCAAGAACGGCGCGGTTTTTCGAGCGAATGCCTTGAACGGCGACGACGTCGAATTGGCGAATAATTTCGGCGATTTTTTCTCCTTGCTTTAAGTTGGTAACTTTTGAAAATACAAGAGGTTCGAGGTTCCAGGTCGCGATGCGAACAACGCGCAAATCGTCGAGCGAACGAGAGGAAGCCGTCGCGTTCGCAAGCGTCGACGTTTTCGTCAAGTCGCTCAAAATAGGTTCCGGAGAAAAAAGGCGTCGAAATTCCGGCGGCGTCGCGTCGTTTTTTGGCGGGGAGACCCGGAAGTCGGACGGAAAGGCGATCGCGGCGGGAAACGAACGGGGATCCGACGTCGGCGTTCGCGACGGAGAAAAGCAACCTAAAGCGCGTAATCCCAAGAGAAAGAGAATAAGGACGGCGGCTCCTAAAAAAATTTGAAGACGTCGCAAGCGTTTTTTGAACTCGGCTTCGCGGGCTTTTGCGGCCTCCGTTTCGTCGTTTTTCTTTTCAGGCGTCGGTTTGGCGCTCACGCGGCGCACTTTAATAATTTCGCGGGCCTCTTCGATCGTCGGTTTGTCGTCGCTCATAATTGCCGTCGTTATTAGCGTTAGAGTAAAAGTTTGGAAGGCGGGAGACGGAGCGGCGCGTCCGTCGTTTTTTTTATCGCGTTTTTTATTGACGGAGACGAGTTTTTTTTGATTTTTTGAAAAAAGCGCCGATATATATTGGAAAGGAAAAAATTTCGCCGACTTGTTTCGTTATGTAAAAAGACGGCGTCCGTCGGAAAACGAGGGACGCCGTGTCGCTTTTCTCCGTCTCGCGAACGTTTTGCCGGTTTGCGTCAAGACGTCGTGAAACGACGGTCGGTTAAGCGTTAAACTCCTTGCGGTTGCGGAGTTTGCGATTCGTAAAGTTGCGGATTCGAGGCGTATTTGCGCAAACTCGACGCGAACATCGTCCAGTACCAGCCGGCGAAAATCATTTCGATACCGACGAACAAGCCGATGACCCAAAGTCCGGACGACGGCCATTGGCGGTAAATCAAAGCGCCTAACATAAACGTTACCAAACCGTTAAAGAGCGCCCAGCCCCAACCCGGAAGTTGCGTCGTCAACGCTGCGACAACGCGGAACAAACCGGCGAGGATGAAGAAACCCGCGAGCAGGAACGTCAGCGTAATCGCGTTCAAAATCGGCGCGTCGACAAGCATAAAGCCGACGACGAGGTACAGAATCCCCAACGCGAAGTGAAGGAAAAATCCGTGCCAACGACCGGCGTAAAGCGAGTTGACAATTTGAGTTACGCCGCCGATCATCAGCAAGACGCCGATAATCGAAACGGTCAGCGTCGTCGCGAGGAACGCCGAGCAAATCGCCAACGCGCCGAGAACCATCAGCCCGATCCCTAACGTTAAGAAGGGTTTCCAACTGTGCGACAGGCGTTTCAACTCCGGCGCGGTTAAAAAGTTGCAAAAGCCCGGAAGCCCGGTCGCGGCGTTCCACGGGCAGCTCGCGCGAGATTCTTCGAAGGCGGAGCGTTGCGAACGGTCGCCTCGATCGTTGTTATCTTTCGACATGTCTAATCTCCTTTGATTGTTGAGGTTAAGGTCGCGACGCTCCGCTTTTCATCAAACGTTGGAAAAGCGTCGAGGGGTCGCGGGCGGTTTCGTCGATTTAAGCCTCGACGGACGGCGCGACGCAAACGTTTATTTAACGGTTGTTTCGCGTTCGATTTTCTGAACGGCCGGCGGCGTCCAGGCGCCGTTCGTCGCTTTTTCATTCGGGCGGTAAATCCGGAGCGCGAGAACGAACGGGCCGCTGGGCGTCGGAATCCAGTTGGACGCATCTCCTTGCGGTTTTTCGCGTTGCAATAAAATTTCGAGCGAGCCGTCCGCGTTGCGCTTCAAGGCGTCGTCGCTTCGAACGCCGTATTTGTTCCATTTGTTGCGCGCGAGGTAACGATCGGCGTCGTAAAGGGTTAGCGACCAAAGGAAGTCGGTCGGCGGTTCCTCGCCCGCCGGGAAACGGAGAACGTAGCTCGCTTCGCCGTCGAACGCATCGCCGTTGGCGTCGAGGAACGCGAACGGGTAAACGACGTTTTTGTCGACGTTTGCGCCGAACGAAACGCTCGCGACGCCCGCTCGAAACAGATAGTCGTCGCCGAAATCGCCGAGGTTTTTGAAAACAACCCAGTTTGTCGGCGTCGTGTTGCGCCACATTTCCGACTGCGCCGCGATTTCGATTTTCTTGCGAGCGATCGAAAAAGCGCCGCGGCTTAATTTACGAAGGTCGGCGTCGAATTTTGGCGCGCGTCCGGGTTCTATGCCGAGCGTTCGCAACGAGTTAAGTATTTCGGCGTTCGCGCCGGTCGGCGGGTTTGTTTTCAGTAATTCGACGAAGGTCGACCAATATTTTTCCGGCGACATATGGGCGACGCGTTCGACCGGGCCTTCGAACCAAGGACGCGTCGGACGAGGCGTTTCGACGAATCGCTCGAAGGGACGCAGGTCGCGCCGCGCGTCGCGTTTCATGGCGTCGTTAAAATCGCTCCAAAAACGCTCGTTGTGTTCGAAACGGTTGAAAAACCATCGTTTAGCTTCTTCGTAAGCGGCTTCGGCGGAACGTGCCGTTTCGCGGCCTTCCTCTTTGGCTTTGCGCCAAAATTCGCTGACGTCGCGTCGCTCTTCGCGGCGTTCGCGTTCGTAATTGCTTTCGCCGGATTTAGGCGACGACGCGGCGTCGTCCTCGTTAAGCGGCGTTTTTTCTTCTTTAGCGGACGGTTCTGAGGACGACTCGGCGTCGTTTGAACCGTTTTCCTCGGTTTTTTTCTCGGTCGACTCGCCGATTTGGGACGTTTCGCGAGCGTCGGAAACCGTCGCGCTTTCATCTTTTACGTTTTTATCTTCCGGCGACGTATTGTCGTCTTTCTGCGTTTCTTGCGAAGTTTCAGGTTTGGGCGCGTCGTCTTTCGGCGTTTTTTCCTCGTCGGCGCGACCGGCGTATCGCGCGGCGTTTTGCGCGATATAAAGTCGTTCAAGTTCGCCGAACGCGCTTGTTTGCGGCGGCGTAAGTTCTTGATCGACATTGTTTTCCGATTCCGTCTTAGCGTCGGTTTTCGGAGCGGGCGCGGCGTCGGCGTCGAGTTTGGGCTCGGCGGTTTGGGGCGCGGAGGGAAGCGGCGCGACGTTCGCTTTCGAGGATTCGACGCGAGCGGATGTCGTAAACGTCGAAACGGGAACGGTTGCGAAATCGTAAAGCGTTTGAACGGCGGGACGCGTTCCCATGGGGCCTTGACGCTTCGCGGCGTCGACGAAAACTCGCGTCAGCGCGAGCGCGAGCGAACTCGGCGACTTAACGACGCGGATTTCCGGCGGAAGTTCGTTCGATTTCGGCGAATTGGGGCCGACGAGAGCGAAAGCGCGAACCGAGCGTCCGTCGACGTTGAAAATCGGCAGGTCGAGGAGCGATTTTTCGTCGAACGACGCGACGACGTTCGACCAAGCGTCGACGATTTCAACGGAGAACGGAACGTTTGTATTCGCTGGCGCGACAAAGACTTGCGCTTCTCGCGACAAGTCGAGCCAAGCGGTCGCGAAGATCGAGTCGACGTTCGGAAATTCGGTCGCGCGGAAACGAGCGTCCGGGAGACGCGGGAAATAGGCCGTTTCGTTAGTCGTCGCGAAAAAAGCTCGCGACGCGGCGTCGTGTTTAATTTCGTGCGACAGAACGAGCGGATAAGCGTAGGCGTAAAGGTCGACGAGAGCTTCGAATTTTCGCGCGTCTTCGAGCGAAATGCGAAGCGGACGATCGTTTTTAAGTCGAGGCGCGATAATCTCTTCCGTTTCAACGCGTTCGAGAACGACGAGGGGTTCTTTCGGCGCGTCGGGACTCGGCGCTTGCGCTTCGGCGGCGGGCGGCGACGCAGGTTGCGACGGGGCGTCGGCTAAAAGACGAGCGGACGGAGCGGCGAACGCTCCGACCGCGACGAGAGCGGACGCGACGAGCGCCGTCGAACGAGTTTTGCGTCGCGATACGGTTGATCGTTTCATAAATATTCTCCTGATTGAGGTTGCGGCGAACGCGAGCGTTGAACGCGTCGATTCGCTTTTTGTTGCGAATATTTTAAAATCAAAGCGGGCGGTAAAATTCGGAAATAAACGCTTGGGGATGAAAAAACGTTTGTTTTTAACGAAACGAAATTTTTTTATTCAAATTCGACGTCGGTTTGCGGGAGATCGGCGTTCGGCGAGGCGTTAAGCGTCGATCTTTCAAGGCGTTCGAAAATTTGGGGGTCGACCGCTCGGGCTTGCGCCGGACCGACGTTGGGCAAAGGCGCGTTTTCGACCGTTCGCGCCGTCGATTCCCAAGAGAACCCGCCTTCCGAACGAGGCGTAAAGTATTCGACCGAGGTCGCGGCGCGTCCGTCGACGAGCAAAATTCTCGTCGCGACTCGCCAAGCCTCGCCTTCGCGTTGCCAAAGGCCGGTGCCGTAACTTCCGTCGCGGCAAAAGATCGTCGATTGGTAAAGTCCGGCGACCGGGTTCCAGCCGACAACGCGCAGCGCCGCGAAGGTCGCCGTCGGCTCCTTTTCGTTCGCTTGTGAAGCGACGGCCGGTCGCACAAAGTCGCGGCAAAGGAGGTACGAGCCGCCCGGAGCCCAATCGATTTTCGTTTGAAAAACGAAGCCGCCTGTTTCGAGCTCCCAAGCGCCGACCGCCCAAGCGAGTTCTTCGAGATGAGCTCGAGCCGCGCTCGGTTCGGCGTCGCTCGCGCTTTCCGGAAAAAAGGGGGGAATGGAAGGGCGGTTCGTCGCGGGGTTGGGGGAGGACGCTTCGTTCGGCGAGACGAAGGGGGACGGATTGTTCGGCGCCGGGTCGCCGTAAAGGCCGGAGCTAAAGCGAGACGCTTCAATCTCTTGCTCTTTGATCGGATTCAAGGAAAACGGATCGTCGCCTCGAACGTCGACGCGAGTCGCGCCCTGCGGAACGGAATACGTTTCGGGATTCAAAGGCGAATCGAGCGGTTCGAACGGCGTTCGCGTCGAAAGCGGACTCGGCGTCGCGGAGTCGCTCGCGCCTTCCGGGACGGAATAAGTCGCGGGATCCGACGGCGTGTAACCGGCGCGTCGCGAGACGGAAGACGGAATGTTAAACGCTTGTCCGGGAATTTGTTGCGTAATCCGCGGAGGACGCGTCGCCGAGCGAAGCGTCGACGGAGCCGGAGAAAAGGGGGACGATTGCGCCCAAAGCGACGCGGCGTCGTTAAGGCAGGGCGAGACGAAGAAGCCGAACGCCAACGCGCCGACGACGGGAACGCGGAAACGGCAAGCGTTTGATTTTTTGCGTTGGTCGCGATTTTGGTTTTGGGGCGTTTTTATTTGGGAATCAAAGGCCGGTTTTTCTTTCGGCAAGGCGGAAGGAAGGGAAAACGGGCGCGGGGAAACGGGCGGTCGGGTCATAACGTGCGCTTTTAAGGTTGAGCGTCGGTCGGCGAGGAACGACGCGACTCGGGCGGCGAAACGACGTTAAATTACGAAGCCCGCGTTTAAAATCGTCGCGCCAATTGGAGGGTTGGGGGATTCGGGTGTAATGTAGAAGATAAAAAGAGTCGAGGGGACGCGATGAATTTTTTTCGTCGAGGCAAGAAAACGGAACGGGCGGCGAGCGGCGACGACGAAGGAAAATCTTGAGAAAAATACGGGATTTAGGGGGAATAGGGAACGCGCGTGCGGCGTCTTGCGTCGAAAAAAGAAAACGTTTCGAGATTTTGGGCGCCCGCCGACGACTCGAACGGTCGATAAAGAAGGAAAGGAACGGCGGCGCGTCGAACGAATGAAAACGGAAACAACGGAATTAATGATAGAACGGAATTAGGGGTAACGCGGGATGTGCGGGATTTGCGGAGCGGTTTGGACGTCGTCGAAAGGAGCGGTCGACGCGGCGATTCTCGATCGAGCGACCGACGCGATGCGGAGGCGCGGCCCGGACGCTCGCGGAGGCGTTCGCGAGCCGATCGAACCCGGCGTTCCGCTCGAAAAGAAGGGCGTCGCGTTCGGGCATCGGCGGCTGGCGATCATCGACCTTTCCGACGCCGGGCGCCAACCGTTCGCGAACGACGACCGTTCGATTTGGCTAACGTTTAACGGCGAAATTTACAATTATATTGAAATTCGCAACGAATTAAAAAGGCGAGGACATAAATTTCGCACCGAAACCGACGTCGAGGTTCTCTTGCGCGCTTACGAAGAGTTCGGCGTCGACTGTTTGCCGAAGTTGAACGGTATGTTCGCGTTTGCGGTTTGGGACTCGCGGAAACGGCGGCTTTTGATCGCTCGCGATAGAATCGGTAAAAAGCCCCTATTTTATCGCGTCGAGCCGGAGCGGCTCCTCTTCGCTAGCGAGTTGAAAGCGTTGACGCTCTTTCCGAACGTTCCGCAAGAGCTCGATTTGACCGCGCTTCGACAATATTTGACTTATCAGTACGTTCCATATCCTCGGACTATTTACCGCGGAATCGCCAAATTGCCGCCCGCTTCCTTCATGATTTGGCAAGATGGGAAAGATTTGACGGTCGAGCGGTATTGGCGGCCGGAGGACGTCGCCGATTTCGACGAGAAACGGAAATACGCGGACGGCTTCGTCGAGCGAGCGTTGCAAAGCGGAGCGTTGGGCGCGTCGCGGTTTGGAGCGGAAGACGGTTGGTTTGGACAAGACGGGGGAAACGGCGAAGGCGCGCCGAGAAAAACGACGGCGGATTTTATCGAAGAAAACGATTTTACCGACCGTTCGTTCGAAGAAACGGCGCGGGAATTGCGGCGGCGGCTCGAGGAGGCGACTCGACTGCGAATGCGGAGCGACGCGCCGTTCGGAGCGTTTTTATCGGGCGGCGTCGACTCGACGATTATTGTTGGATTAATGAAACGGTTTTCCGTCGGGAAGGTTCGAACCTTTTCGATCGGGTTTGCGCAGAAGGAATACGACGAAACGCCCTTCGCGCGGCGGACGGCGGCGCTTTTCGGGACGGAGCATACCGAATTTTTCGTTGAGCCGGACGCCGAAACGATTTTGGCGCCGCTCGTTCGCGAGTACGGGGAGCCGTTCGCCGACAGCTCCGCGATTCCGACTTGGTATCTTTGCGAAACGACGCGTCGAGAGGCGACCGTCGCGCTCGGCGGCGACGGCGGCGACGAGCTCTTTTGCGGATACGACCGTTATAAAGCGGTTAGTTTGTCGTTATTAATTAATAAGGCGCCGCGTTCGTTGCGTCGATTTTTGGCCGGGCCGTTTCGGTCGGCGATTCCGAATTCCGTTCGGCAGCGGTCGCCGTTGCGTCGAGCGCGGCGGTTCTTGGAAACTGTCGGAATGGACGCGCTGGAACAGTATTTGCAATGGATTGCGATTTTCAATCGAGAGCGGATCGCTTCGCTCTTGAGCGACGAATATTGGGCGGCTTGCGCAAAAGAGACGGAATTTAACGGCGTCGCGAACGGCGGTTTGCGGCTCGACGGAACGCGTCCGAGCGCCGGCGAGCTCGATTGCGTCGACTTTTTGCAAGACGCTTTTCAAAAGTTTCGGCGGCGCGACCTAACGAGCGCGATTTCGTTCGTCGACTTAATAACGTACATGCCGGGCGACTTGACGACGAAAGTCGACGTCGCGTCGATGCGAAGCTCGCTGGAGGTTCGCGCTCCGATGCTCGACCCTAGCGTCGTTGAGTTGGCGTTGCAGATATCGTTAAAACATAAGCTTCGGGGAAAACAGGGAAAATATATCCTTCGGGAGGCTTGCCGCGATCTGTTGCCCGCCGAGATCGACGCTCGTCCCAAAACCGGGTTCGGCGTTCCGCTCGACGCGTGGTTCCGCGGCCCGCTCAACAAAACGCTGAAAGACGCGCTCTTGAGCGAGTCGGCGAACGCGGCGCCGTTTTTCGAGAAGAAATACGTCGAGCGTTTGATTCGCGAACACGAAAATCGCGAGTTCGATCACGCGGCGCGGCTTTGGGCGCTCCTCGTTTTCCGAATCTGGGAGGAAAACGCGCAAAATCGTTAAAAACGGACGCGACGAGACGGAAGTTTGGAGAGAATAAAAGGGAATAAAAAACGAGGCGAGCGGAAATAACGGCGAGCGAAAACGCGCGGTCGGCGGCGATTTTGACGACGCGTTAAAATGAACGGATCGCGACGGAAACGCCTTTTTCGACGGTTTTTCCTAAAAAGATAAAAGTTTTTTCCGACGATGGGTCGATAGTATCGAACGAGGCGTTTTGCGGAATCGGAAAAAGACGCGGCGAACGGCGGAAAAGTCGGCGAGCGCGGCGAAACGCCGTCCGGATCGGAGGAACGAACGGAACGAACGCTAAGGAAGGCGACAAAATGGAATATCGAGAAAACCGGGACGCGCGAAGGCCGTTCTTGTCGACGCCCGATTCGCGGGTCTATTTTCCGGCGTCCGCGATCGAACGAGCGCGGCGGGCGACGGCGCGTTGTTTGCGGCGGAGCGAAGGCGTCGCTCTCGTCGTCGGCGCGACCGGGGTCGGCAAAACGCTTTTGACGCGCGTTCTCGCCGCCGAGTTTGAGGCGGAGAGCTTGGTCGCCGTCGTTTCTCCGACGCGCCGAATCGACGTTAAGTCATTTTGGCAACAGTTCTTGTTTAGTTTGCGGCAAACGTTTTGCGGATGCGACGAAACGGAGTTGCGGCTGATGGCGCTCGATTATCTTGAACGCTCGTCGCGGCGGCGGTGCGTTCTGTTGATCGACGACGCTCAGCGTTTGCCGTTTCGCGTTTTCGACGAGCTGCGCTCTTTCGTCGATCAAGGCGCCGCGGCGTCGTCGCAGGTTTGCGTCGCGCTTTTCGGAACGCCCGTCTTAGAGGAGCGGCTCAATTTGCCGTCGTTGTATCCGTTTCAACAGCGAATCGCGTCGCGTTCGTATCTCGACGCGTTCGAACGTTCCGAAATTGCGGATTATATCGATCGCGAGACCGAACGCGTCGGAGGCGGTTTCCTTTTCAACGCCGCCGCGAAGCGAAAAATCGCCGATTTGAGCGAAGGCTCGCCGCGCGTCGCGAACCAGTTGTGCGATCGCGCGCTCTTTTTAACGGGCGCGAGCGACGGGAAAAGCGTCGGGTTTGACGAAGAAATCGTTTTGAACGGCGACGGTTGGAGGACGGCGCAAGGCCGCGTCAAGGAAGTGGACGCGCCGCTCGTCGAACGCGCTTGGGCGAATTTGTTGAATTTGCCGGAAGACGGGCCGAAATCGACGGCGGGCGAGCTTGCGGACGTCGTCGAATTTGGAACGCTCGACGACGATGACGAGGATTATAACGATTTTAACGCTTGGCGCGGCGACGCGACCGAGCGTTGGGAAACGGAGGAAGACTCGAACGACGCCGAACAAACGGGCCGCGTCGAAAATAGCGATCGCGTCGACGGCGTTGATTGCGCGGACGGCGTGTTTGGCGAAGAAAACGAGGCGGAGGAAGAACGCGACGACGAGGAAGAATCGGAAAGCGGAGAGATCGACGCGGAACTTGAGGCGCGGCTTCTTCGAAATTTGACGATTTGGGAAGCGACGCAAGAATCCGAAGGCGTTAAAAACGTTGAAAATATCGAAATTGAGAGCGTCGAATCCGTAGAACGGGAAGAAAACGTCGATTTTAACGATTTTGCGGAAGCGGAACGCGTCGAGCGCGGCGACCGTTGGGAGCGCGTCGACGAGCTGAAAGAGCGAATCGGAACGGCCGACGAGCTTTTTTCGGCGAAACGAGCGGCTCGCGAAACGACGTTGGAATCGGGCGAGTCGAACGAAACGAGAGAAATCGTCGAGAAAACGGCGACCGAGACGAGCGTCGACGTAGAGGCGAACGAAAGCGCGAATTTTTCGCAAAAAACGGAAGAACGCGTCTTTGAGGCGTTAAAATCGGAATATTTTGACAGCGGTTTCCTTTTCGAACTGCCCGAAGACGGAAATCGCGTCGACGAACGAAGAGTCGAATCGCCGCGAAAGCCGCGAGCGAAAACTCGACGTCCTCTTCCGAGCGGTTCCGACGGGCGGCTCTTCGACGGTTCGGCGGCGCTCGACGGCGAAGACGCGAGAGACGAACGATTTTGGGAGGCGCGAACGACCTCGCGAAACGTCGCTCGGCGTTCCGTTTCCGACTCGGAGGCGGCGGGCGGTTGGGAAAACGAGTTCGCGTCGCCGGAAGATCTCGCTTACGAGCAGATCGTCGAAGATTGTTTTCAAACGGTAAACGATTTTTCGGCGAGCGACGAATATTTGAGCGAATTAAGCCTTTTAGAACAGGAAATAGCGGAAGAGGCGAACTTGATTCGGCGGATTCGCAGCATTCATTTGAAACTTCGCTCCGCGCGAGCGGCCGGTCGACGCCGTCGACGCGACGCCGAGGAGGAAAACAACGTCGCTCCGACGGGCGACGGCGAAAAGACGCTCGACGCGTTCGACGAATTAGGCGACGCGGCGATTAATTATTGACGAAAACAACGTTTCGCGCAAACAACCTCGTTAAAATCGGCAAACTCAACGCGGTTTGACGGTTTTGACGAGGTTATTTTATTTAACGGAAGGCGCGGCGGCGAATCGACCGGCAAACTGGGAACGAACGTTAAAAAGCGCCCGAGATATTGGTTATGTTGGTTTTAAGGATAAAAACGGTTTTTAAGGGACGAGCGGGCGCGACTCCTGCAACAGCGTCGGAGGATTGCCGAGCCGCCAAGCGATTTCTTCGAGCATTCTCGCTTCGAGCGCGGAGTCGCGACCGGTCGGAATCCAGCCGCGCGACGTCGCTCGCTCGCCGACCGGTTGCGTCAACTGCGAAAAATCGTCGATGTAAATCTCGTTGAAGCCGACCGTCGCGCCCATCGGATTCTTTAAATCCTCAATTTCGTTATAAACGGAAAGATAGATTAGGTAACCTGCGGAGTCTGGGACGACTCGAACGGTCGCTGAACGGCGAATCGTTTGAAAGGTCGCGAGCCATTTGTCCTCGCAGTCGACCGAATTTTTACGCCAAGGTTCCAAAACGCCGGCGGCTATCGTCGGAAACGTGTCGATTCGGCCTTCCGCGCTCGACGTAAAACGCTCGCCGCTCTCCGTTTGCCGCTCGAACACTCGAATCGGCGACTCGAATTTGATTTCGAAATAGTTGTCGACGACGTCGACGACCGCGTTCCACAAGTATTCGGGCGAACTCGTTTGGACGAAAAGCGGGTTCGGCGCGGCGTCGTTCGGCGTCGCGACGGAAAAATCGGGCGTCGGCTCGGAAGGAACCCCGGCGCAACCGGCGAAGTGCGAGCTCAACGGCGCGACAACGGCGAGAAGACCGGCGGCGATTCGACGCGAACGGCGAAGGGAATGAAACGGAATAAACGGCAAAATCTGCATAAACGGACGCTCTCAAACGGGAAGTCGAGCGATTATCGCAAATTTTGGGCGACGGTTCAAGAGCGGTTCGCGACTTTCGGACGAGTTTTTTGAATTTAACGAAAAAGACGGTTAAAATAAAAAAAACGCGTCGCCGTTAAATTGGGCGACGCGTTGGAAAGTTGGAATGGGGAAGACGGGTTACTTAAGCACGACGGGCAGCTCGATTTTTTGACCGCGGCGCAAGACGTTGAGGATAATCGTTTCGCCGGGCGCGTGCTCCTCGACGGCGGTGATGAAGTCTTCGCCGGTCTTTACCGGGACGCCGTTCACGCCGAAAATCAAGTCGAAACCGCCCTCCGGTCGGCGAACTTGGCGCGTTTGGTATTGGATTCCGTTGCGCTCGCTCAGGATGATCGTTAGTTTGCCGCCGCGCAAACCGGCCTCGTCGGCGGCGCCGCCTTCGTCGATAAGTCCCGGGATAAGACCGTTTTCCGTTTCGGTTACCTGAACGACGCCCGCGTCGCCGCGCACCACTTCGCCTTGCTCGAGTAAAATCGTCGCGATGCGGTGAATCGTGTTGACCGGAATCGCGAACCCAACGCCGGAGCTTTCGCCGACGCGGCTGGCGATCGCCGTGTTCATCCCGATCATGCGGCCCTTCGAGTCGAGAAGAACGCCGCCGGAGTTGCCGGGATTGATCGCCGCGTCGATTTGAATAACGCCCTTAATTTGTCGGAACTGCTGCGGGCTCCCGATCGTGCGGTTCAGGTTCGAAACGATTCCTTGCGTCATCGTGCGTTCGAGACCGAACGGATTGCCGATGGCGTAAACCGTTTGCCCGACGAGAAGTTTCGACGAATCGCCGAACCGAATCGGGAAGAGGCTCGACTCCGGCGCGTCGATTTTCAAGAGCGCGACGTCGGTGTGCGGGTCGACTCCGAGCGGGCGGGCCGGGTACGTCTCGCCGTTGAAAAGCGTAACTTCAATCTTACGCGAGCCTTCGACAACGTGAAAGTTTGTCAAAATAACGCCCGACTCGTTCAAAACGATTCCGCTGCCGGCGCCTTCCGAGGTTTGTTGGAAGAAAACGTTTTGATTTCCGGCGACGGTGGAAACGTTGACAACGCTTTTGTTATTTTGGGCGTAAATTTCAATTTGCGCGCGCTCTTGCGGAGAAAATTCGTTCAGCCGCGCTTCGATTTCGTCGGTCGAACGAGCGACGGAGCGGGCGGCGCTCGACGAAGCGGAAGCGTCGTCGAGCGCCGGAATCTGCGTCGAAAGGCGCGACGCGGCGGTTTTCGAGTCGTCGTAAGCGTCAAACGCTTCCGCAAAATCGGCAAAATTATTGCGAGCGGCGGGCGCGGCTGGATGTTGGGCGGCGAGGCGCGGAAAGAGCGGCGCCGACGTCGAGAGCGATTGGTGCGAAAGCGCGAAATAGCCGCCGGCAAGCGCGACGGCAAGATAGGTGAACGACGATTTGCGCATTGCGAACGTCCTTTGTTGCGATTAGGCAAAGTTTAACGGCGCGGCCGAACGACGGCGCGGCAAGGATGTGAAGACGAGCGGCAAACTCGGCTCGCCTTCAAGGGATTTTACGCAATTTGAGCGCGTTCGTCGAGAAAAAAAAGCAGGTTTCGAACGATTTTTTGAGAAAATTTCCATTTTCCCGAAAATTCCCGCCGTTAAAATAAGACGAAAGCGAAGGAACGAAAGTTTTTTCCGGAAAATTCTTGATTTTTCGAGTATTCCTTTTATAATGGATAAACGGAGCGCGCCGACGACGCTCGCCGTCTTCGAGCGTCGAGCGAACGGAGCGAAAACTTGCTTTAACGCAGGAAATCGGCGGGTTGGCGGCGACGCGCTTGGAAGAAATCGACTTGAAAAAACGCCGTTGAACAAAACGTCGGAGAAAAATTAGTGCACATTATTTTGTTTGAGGACGACAAGGTCGCCGATCTTTATCCGATAACGATCGGGCGACCGGCGTTTTCGATTAGCGTCGGCTCGCTGCGGCTGCTGAATTTAGCTCGCCAACTGGGGGGCGAAATCGAGTTGGTCGCTCGGCCGCACCTTCGCGAGCTTTTGCGCGAGGATCTTCCCTTCGCTTGGACTCCGACTTGCGGCGAGCGCAAAGGCCCGATTTTGCTGATTAACGCGAGAACGGCGCCGCGCTACGCGCTCTTGAACGCTTGGCGGACGCTGACGACGACTCCGTGCGAACGGGGCGTCGCGATCGTTTCCGGCACGTCGATCGTCGCGGCGGCGTTGAACTCGGCGGAGTTTTTGCCGCGTCAAGAGATCGGTTGCGCTCAGTTGCAAGGGATTTTGAAGGACTTAAACCTCCAAACGGTCGAGGCTGGCGAGCCGATCGCGCTTCTCGAACGCTCGTCCGACGCCGTGCGCTATCATTTGCGTTACATTAACGAGAATTTGGAGAGCCGCGTCGCGACCGGCGACTATTGCGAGATCGCCGACGGACTCTTCGTGCCTCGCGCTCATGAAGATCGCCCGAATATCGGCGAGCATTTCGTCGTCGATTCGAAGAACGGTCCCGTTATTTTAGATAAAAACGTTCAAGTCGGGCCGTTCGCCTTCATGCGAGGGCCGGTTTACGTTGGGCGGAACAGCCGCGTTTTGGAGCACGCCGCGATTAAAGATTACGTCGCGGTCGGTTCGACGTGCAAAGTCGGCGGCGAGGTCGAGGCGACGACGATCGAGTCGTACTCGAACAAGCAGCACCACGGTTTCCTTGGGCACAGCTATTTGGGAAGCTGGGTAAACTTGGGGGCCGGAACGTGCAACAGCGACTTGAAAAACTCGTACAACGAGGTTTGGCAGGAGACGCCCGCCGGGAAAACGCCGTCGCGGATGCAGTTTTTGGGGTGCGTTGTCGGCGACTACGCGAAAACGGCGATCAACACGAGCATTTTCACCGGGAAAACGATCGGCGCGTGCAGCATGGTCTACGGTTTCGTTACGACCGCGGTGCCGAGTTTCGTCAACTACGCTCGCTCGTTCGGACAAACGACCGAGCTTTCGCTCGAATTGATGATCGCGACGCAAGAGCGAATGTTCTTTCGCCGAAACGTGAAGCAGCGGCCGTGCGACGTGAAATTGATTCGCGACATGTACGAGCTGACGCGCTCCGAACGGCAGTTGGCGAACGAGCCGCTTTCGCTGTAATTTTTGCGCTTGGCGGAACGCTCGCGATTTGGTAACATCGAGACGAGAACGCTCGAAAGTCGGGCGGATTTAACGAAGAAAACGATTTTTCGCGCTTGCAGCGACGGCGTCGAGCGCGTTTAACGAGAAAACGAGGCTTTTAGGTGGACTTTAACGATTTGTCGCGGCGACGGTGCGCTTGGTTGCGCGACGGCGGGCCCGACGCCGACGTCGCGATTTCGAGTCGCGTGCGTTTGGCGCGGAATTTGAGCGAGTTTTCGTTTGTCGGGCGAGCGACGGAAAACGATTTGCGCGGCGTCGTCGACGCGTGCGCGCGGGCCGCCGAAAAGGCGTTCTCGCCCGACGAGGCGGAGACGCTCGACATGTCGAAGGTCTCGTTCGACGACGCTCGGCTTTTGCAAGAACGGTTGTTGGCGAGCCGCGAGTTCGTCGAAGCCGTAGACCGTCCCCGCGCGCTTGTTTTGCGAAACGACGAAACGTTTAGCGCGATGATTAACGAAGAGGATCACTTGCGTTTGCAAGCGGTCGCGAGCGGTTTCGCGTTGAACGAGCTTTGGAAGAAAATCGATAAAATCGACGACGCGTTCGAAGCGGAGCTCGATTACGCGTTCGACGAAAAATGGGGATACCTGACCGCGTGTCCGTCGAACGTCGGCGCCGGGATTCGAGCCAGCGCGATGCTTCATTTGCCGGCCCTTCTTGAAACGAACGAAATCGAGAAGGTGCTTCGCGGTTTGCAAAAGATGAATTTGGCGGTGCGCGGCATTTTCGGCGAAGGTTCGCGCATCGTCGGCGAATTTTTTCAAATCAGTAATCAAGCGACGCTGGGCGTTTCCGAAGAAGAGGTCGTCGAGCAGTTGCGCGAGGTGATCGCCTCCGTGATCAATTACGAGCGGCAGGCGCGCCAAACGATGTTGGAGAAAGATCGCGACGGCGCGATGGATCGGTGCTGTCGGGCGTTCGCGCTTTTGAAATCGGCGCGAACGATTTCGGCGGACGAGGCGTTCGCGCACCTGTCGAGCGTAAGGCTCGGCGTTAGTTTGCGTTTGATCGAAAGCGCGCCGATTTCGATCGTCAACGAGTTGACGACGGCGATTCGCTCGTCGCATTTGCGCCGATTGACCGGAACGAAACCGGACGCCGAGATCGACGAGGAAGCGTTGCGCGCCGGTTACGTTCGCGAAAAGTTGAAAGATTACGATTGAGCGAACAAACGTCGCGTTCGGCGCTTTCGTCGAGACGAAAAAGAACGGAGCGACTGTAAAATCGTTAAAAAAATAAAAATCGAAACGTCGGAGGGTTAGCGGCTCTCCGGCGTTTCGATTTTTTGCGGAAGAAAATTTTGCGTTTCGACGACGCGAGCGATTTTTCGCTGGAAATGGAACCGTCCGCTAAACGTTGTTAAAATTTAAGGAATTTAACGTTGCGACCGGCTCTTTGGGTCAAAATTTTGAGGCAGTTGGCGAAATAGTAAACGCGTCGACCGCCGTCTTTCTTCTGCGCGTAACGATAGGCGACGGTCAGAATTTCGACCGAAATTTCGCCGGCGCGGGCTTTGGCGACGACGTCGTCGACGAAAGCCGCTTCGGCGTCCGTTTTAACGCGCAATTCTTGTTTGAGCGTCGCCGGATCGAGCGCGGCGTTCGCGCCGAACGCGGCGCGACCGACGAAAAGACTCGCTCCAAAGCAAGCGGCGGCTCGGAGAACGAAATCGCGACGGGAAAGAGTTTGCATAACGACGTCCTTGTCTTGAAAGCGGAAAACGGCGGAAATGTCGCGTCGACGCCGACGAGAGCGGCGTTTGGCGGCGGCCCGTTCGCGCGAAGCGCGTTTTTTCGTATATCGGCGTTTCGGCGAGCGAACTTGAACGCGTCGCGTCGAAAAGCGTCGAACCTTGGTTTTTGTTGCGGAAAACAAGTCGAACCGCGCTTCGCCGCTAATTTTGAACGCGATACGGGGCGGGGTCGACCAGCCCGGCGGCGGCGAAACCCGCTTGGCGAAGGACGCAAGCCTCGCAACGCCCGCAGGAAAGCCCCTCGTCGTCAAGGTCGTAACAGGTGCGCGTCAACGAATAGTCGAGCCCGAGTTCGACGCCGCGGCGGATAATTTCGCCTTTGTCGAGACGCATCAGCGGCGCTTTAATAGCGATGGGCGAGCCCTCGACGCCGACTTTCGTCGCAAGTTGGGCAAGATGGGAAAACGCGTCTAAATATTCCGGGCGGCAGTCGGGATAACCGCTGTAATCGACGCAGTTGACGCCGAGCCAAATCTCGTCGGCGCCGCGCGTTTCGGCGAACGCGAGCGCGAGCGAAAGGAAAATTGTGTTTCGCGCCGGAACGTAGGAGGTCGGAATCGACGCGCCGATCTTTTCGAGCGGAACGTCCGTTTCGACTTTAATCGCGTCGTCCGTCAGCGAACTGCCGCCGAAAAGCGTCAAATCGATCGGGAAAATCAGGTGCTCGCGAACGTTGAAAGAGCGAGCGACCGCCCGCGCCGCGTCGAGTTCTCGGGCGTGCCGCTGGTTGTAGTTAAGCGTTAGCGCGTAAATTTCTCGATTTTCGACCGCCGCGATAGCGCAAACCGTCGAGGAATCGAGACCGCCGGAAAGTAAAACGACCGCTTTTTTTTGCGACATGCGAGCCCTTTTGAGGAAAACGAACGGAGGGAAGGAGGAAATAAGGGGAAGAACGGACGAAATCGCCGTCGCGCTCAACGGTTTTCTTCGTCGCGCAACGGCGCGATCAACTCGTCGACGCTCGGCGTTTTCGAAGCGTTCGCCGCGTCGTCGGGCGCGCCGCCGTCGGCGACGGAAGCGTCGTTTTCGTCGACGAAGAGATCGAGACGAACGGAGAACGCAAACGGATTCGGCGCGGCGTCGGCGCAAATTTTGACGAACGAACTCGACGATTCGACGGGTTCCGAGCGCGTCGGCGGCGGCTCGGGAACGGAGGTCGCCGGAATTTGCGTTTTACGACGGCAGCGCGGACAGAGAATCGTTCGTCCGATAAAACTCGAGGCGACCGTTAGCTCCGAACGGCAGGAATCGCAAAAAAACGTGATTTTCATGACGCAACACTCCGCGCCGTCAAACGGCGACGCGTTCGACGGAAGGTTGGAAATTACGGCGGATCCCAGCCGCCGCGCGAAAACGGATGGCAGCGCAAAACGCGGCCGCACGTCTTCAAAACGCCGAGGAAGACGCCGTATTTTTCAATCGCCTGCAGGCAGTATTGGCTGCAAGTCGGCGTGAAACGACAGCAAGGGCCGAACATCGGGCTGATCGCCAGCTGGTAAAAACGGACGAGTTTAACGATTAAAACGGTCGCGCAACGTTCCAGTAAGCGAAAAAAGGCGGACGCAAACAAGGCGAAGCGATTCATTGTCGCGATTCGGCGGAAACGTTGGAAACGTTTGGAGCGGTCGAAGCGGTTTTAACGGCTTCCGCGCGTTTCGCCGCTTTGCGAGCGCAGCGGGCCGTCAATTTCGTCAAATCGTCGGCGAGCGTCGCCAAACTCGGAATCGTCTCTTGTCGAGTCGGAATCGCGACGAAGTCGAAACCTTGCGGCAACTCGCGGCGACGGAGACGAAACGCTTCGCGCAGAAGCCGCTTCCAACGGTTGCGAACGAACGCTTTGCCGACTTTTTTCGAAACGGAGAGCCCCAACCGGCTCGGCGCGTTCGGCGTCGTCGGGCGGCAGCAAACGGTCAAGCGCTCGTTGTAAACGCGAATCCGCGCTCGATAAACGAGCTGAAAGTCGGTCGAACGCTTGATTTTTCGCGCTTTGTCGAAGCGGAAAGGGCGCGTTTCCGACGCTTGCGGAGCGCCGGCGTGCGAGGAATCGGTCATTCTTCCGGCCAAAGCTCCTCTTCGAGCGGTTTTTCGGCGGACTCGACGTTTTCCGCGGTCGTCGCCGAGGTTGTTTCCGGCGCGTCCGAGGCGGTTTGCAGTTCTTGCGGCGCGGGCTCGCAAATCGAGTCGACGAGATTCGCCAGCGTGTGCGGCTCGTAACCGACGACTTGCGCGTAACCGCGACCGTCGAGGTAAACGCGAACGTCCGGGATCGATTGGACGCCGAGATCGCGCGCCGTTTTTCCGAGCTCGTCGACGTCGACTTCGGCGAATTTTACTCCGCGACCGGCGAAGTAACCGGCTTGTTTAAGCAAGTCGGGCTCGAACGCGCGGCACGGCGGGCACCACTGAGCGCCGAATTTAACGACGGCGACGGGCGCGCTTTTGACGAAGCTGTTAAATTCCGACTCGGTTTTCAAATGAACGACGTCGCCGTCCGGCGCCGCCGAATAATCGACCGAACGCGCCGCGGCGACTTCCGGGGGAATTTCCGGCGTTTCGGGAGCGCGACCGCAACCGAACGCGGCGCCAAAAAGAAGCGTCGAGGCGATAAAAATATTAAAATGCGAGCGTTTCGACATAGCGCGTCGTCTCCTGCGCCGCGTCGACGCAAAGGCGTCGCCGACGGTTAAAGGGGCGGCTAACGAACGTGCGACGATTAGAAAACGGCCCGTTCGTCAAGAAAACAACGATCGTCCGCCGACCTTAACGCGTTTTACCGGCGGTAAAAACGTTAAAATCGGCGAGCGTTAAAAAACGGAGCGTCCGAAAACGCTCCTAAGAGGCGAAAATCAAGCGCCGAATTTGCCCAAGCGGTTGGCGTGCGCCATCGCGAGCGGCATCAAGTGAATCGCTTGGAAGTGGCCGAGACCGCCGAAGTTGTTCGCTTCCGTTTCGCCGAATTTTTGGCAGGAGTCGGTGCGGGCGAGATCGGAAACGATCATCGTCGGAACCGGGTGGAAGGAGTGCGAAGCCATCTTCGCCGGGGTGCTGTGGTCGCCGGTGACGATCAAGCAGTCGTTCGGGCCGATAAGCGACGCGATTTCCGGCATCACTTTGTCGAGTTCTTCGACCATCTTGCGTTTTTCTTCGTAGTCGCCGTCTTCGCCGCGGCTGTCGGTGTACTTGAAGTGGAGGAAGAAGAAGTCGTATTTGTTCCAGTTTTCTTTCAAAACTTCGACTTCTTCTTGGAGCGACGCCGGGGAACCGACGAGTTCCATGCCGACGAGGCTCGCGAGGCCCTTGTACATCGGGTAGACGGCGATCGCGGCGGCGTCGAGACCGTACAGTTCTTTGTAGGTCGGGAGGCTCGGCTTCTTCGCGAAACCGCGCATCGTCAGGCAGTTCGCCTTCGGTTGGCCTTTGAGAATTTCGACGGCTTGGTTGAAGAATTCCTTCGCGACTTGAGCGGTCTTTTCGCTTTCGGCGTCTTTAGCGACCGGGTCGAGCGGTTTCGCGCCGACCTTTTGCGGGTCGGTGTCCGCGACGTTGCCGCCGAGACCTTCGCCGCGGAAAACGACGACGAAACGGTGTTCTTTCACCGGCTTGACGAAGACTTCGACGCCCGGGATTTTGACGTTTTCGAGGAGTTTGACGACTTCGACCGATTCTTCCGTCGGAATGCGGCCGGCGCGACGGTCGGTAATGAGGCCGTTTTCGTCGATCGTGCAGAAGTTGCAGCGGATGCAAACGTCGTTCGGGCCGACCGGGAACGCGATGCCGGCGGCTTCGAGAACGCCGCGACCGATTTGGAAGACGAGCGGGTCGTAACCGAAGAGACCGAGATGGCCCGGGCCGCTGCCGGGGGTAATACCCGGGAGAATCGGAAGGGACATGCCGGAAACGCCCTTGGCGGCGAGTTGATCGAGATTCGGCGTCGAGGCGGCTTCCAATTCGGTCGGCCCGCCCGGTTGCAGCGGAAGACCGCCGATACCGTCCGAAACGACCATAACGATTTTACCGCCTTCATCGGTTTTGAGGGATTGAATCAACTCGTGCAGTTCCATTTCAAACCTTTCGTCTTCAAACAAACGTCAAATTAAGGGCGAACGACGCGGCGACTCGACGTTGCGAGGCGAACGCGACGCTCGGCGGGGAGCGCGTTTTAACGGCGTTTAACCCCAAGATTCTCCTCGGATATTCTAACCGATATTTTCGCATTCGTCCAGCGGGGGAGAAAAATTTTTTCCGGCGAGCGAAATCGCGGCGAAACGTCGAGAAAGAGAGGGCGTTTCAAGCGGCGGAATCGGCGGGCGCGAAGAAATATTGCGTCTTGTTGACAATATTAATTAATAATTGCGAATAACGCGCGGAAAAATCGGAGGCCGGACGGCGCGGCGGGAAAGTCGGGCGGGCCCGCTTGCGGCGCGAAGGAAAACGGGTATAATGGCTAAGTCGACGGCTTGCGCGGCGGCGCGAGTCGTTTTCGGTAAGAATTGAGAAACGGAATTGGATAAACGATGAAAAAAAGACTCTTGACGGGTTTGCAACCGAGCGGCGCGCTGACGATCGGGAATTATTGCGGCGGAATCAAACAAGTCGTTAATTATCAAAACGATTACGAGACGTTCCTTTTCGTGCCGGATATGCACGCGATCACCGTGCCGCAAGACCCGGAGCTTTTGCATCGTCGCATTAAGGAAGTCGTCGGCTTGTACCTCGCTTGCGGCGTTTCTCCGACCGAGAACCACATTTACATTCAGTCGGAAGTGCCGCAGCACGCAAACCTTTCGTGGATTCTCGAATGCTCCGCGTACATGGGCGAAATGTCGCGCATGACGCAATTTAAGGCGAAGTCCGCGGAGCAGGAAAAGAAAAAGAAAGAAATTGGGTGCGGGCTTTTCACCTATCCGATTTTGATGGCGGCCGACATTTTGCTTTACAACGCGCACGTCGTGCCGACCGGCGCCGACCAAAAGCAGCACGTCGAGCTGGCGCGCAACTTGGCGCAGCGTTTCAACGCGAAGTACGGCGAGACGTTCGTCGTGCCGGAGCCGCTCATTCCGTCCGTCGGCGCGAAAATCCGCGACTTGCAAGCGCCGGAAAAGAAGATGAGCAAGAGCTGCGAGAATCCGAAAGCGTCGATTTTCTTGACCGATACCGAGAAGGACGCGCGGAAAAAGATCATGAGCGCCGTTACCGACTCCGGCGAAGGCGTTTACTTCGACGAGGCGAACAAGCCCGGCGTTTCGAATTTGTTGACGATTTACTCTGTTTTCAAAGATTTGACGATTCCCGAGACGGAAAAGCGTTTCGAGAACGCGCGGTACGGCGATCTGAAGAAGGAAGTCGCCGAAGTCGTCGTCGAATTTTTGGCGGTTTTGCAAGATAAGTTCGCCGAAACGATGAAGTCGGGGCTCGTCGACGAAACGCTCGACCGCGGACGCGATTACGCTCGCCAAGTCGCTGAAGAGACTTACGACAAAGCGCGGCGGCTTGTCGGTTTCGGACGAGTTTAACGATTTTTACGAACGCGGCGAACGCGAGTTTGCCAAAAAACGTTTAGGCGCGGCGAAATTTCGACGCGCCTAAAGGCGTTTCTTGACGTTTTTAAAAGAGAAGGGAACTTAACGGCGCCGCTCGCGTCTAATTTGGTCGGCGGGCGGAAAAAACTTGCGAAAGGAGGCGGGCGAGCGGTCGCGCGGCGGCTCGCGGCTTATGTTGAAATGGAATAAAACGAACGAAGGAACGGGCGAACGGCTCGCTTGGAATTTTTTCGACGAGCAGTATCACCCGATCGTTTCGACGACCGATTTCTTCGAGGAAAAGCGAGCGCGATTTGATTACGTTCGCGAGCAGCTCGAGTTGAACGCCGTGCGTCGCGGCGCGAACTTGGTCGACGAAGAGCGGACGCGGCATATTTTGTTCGGCTCTCCGATAGCGCGAACCGTTCGAGCGCCGGAGGCGGAGAGCGAAACGACGACGAGCGTTCGCGGATGGTCGGGCGGACACGCGAATCCGGACGCCGCGAAGTTTGGGAAGACGCAAATTCCCAATTTTTGGACCGGAGAACGATTTATGTACGAAGTTTCCGACATTCTCGCCGACTCGAATTCGCGCTGGTTTTTGCAGGACGGCTCCGACGAGACAAACGAGCGGGCGCCGCGTTACGTTTGCGTCGAAGAACGGTTCGGCGTGCCGATTCGCGTCGTCGCGGAACGCGTCGAGGATGGGTTGAAATGCGTTACGGCTTTTCCCGATTACGGGCGCTTTCCTTTAGAGGAACGGCGCGGCGTCGTTGTTTCGGCGGACGAAAAAATTTTCTTAGAATAGCGTCAAACGAGAATCGCGCCTCTTAAAAATTGGGGCGCGACGATGAAAACGCTCCTTGGCGCGTTGGAATTGAGCGCGAAGGAGCGTTTGCGTTTTAAAAAAAGCGGATTTTAACGAATTAACGTCGCCGACGCTGTAATCGGCGGCGTCGACGTTGGCAAAGCGCGGTCAGAACCCGAAATCGTTGAGTTCGACTTCTTGGACTTCTTCTTTCGGAACCGGTTTCGCTTGCAGCTGCGCCGGGTTGCCGTCGATGTAAATCGCCAAATACGGGAGCGCCGGGCAGATTGACTCGCAGGCGCCGCAGCCGACGCAGAGGTCGACGTTCGTTTCGGGGATCGTCAAGCCGACTTCCGGATCGCCGTAGGGGACCATCTTCACCGCTTGCGTCGGGCAGTGTTCTGAGCAGGCGCCGCAGTTTTCGTTTCTTGCGTAAACGACGCAGTTTTCCTTGATAAACACGACGCGGCCCATTTGCGTCAGGTGTTTTTCCTCTATTTTTAGCGGAAGAATCGCGCCCGCCGGACAGACTTCGCCGCAGACGACGCAGTCGAAGTTGCAGAAGTGTTCGAGCGAAAAGACGACGCGCGGTTGCATGAAACCGCGGAGTCCGTATTCAAACGTCGCCGGTTTTAGAACTTTTTGCGGGCACTTTGCGACGCAAAGGTGGCAGCCGACGCAACGCTTGTTGAAGCGTTCGAACGAAACGGCTCCCGGCGGCGCGATCGGATGTTCGCGCTTGAACGGCGTTTGGCCGTAATCGGCGGGTTTGTCGAGCTCGGAAGTTTCGGCGGATTCGGGCGCGGAGGAGGTTGCGGAATCTAAGGATTCCGGCAATTTAACGAGATCGGCGACGGGAGCTTTGTCGGCGCCGAAGACGGAGCGAGCGACGCCGATCGTCGTCGCGGCGACGCCGAGGGCGATGAAATCGCGTTTGCTTCGGTCGAACGCGGCGATTTCCCGGCGGACTCGCTCCGATTCGCGCGGCGAAAGAAGAGCGTCGAGCGGGCGAGCGTCCGATTTTGCGGCGGTTTTCGGAGCGTCGACGGCGTTCGGAGCGACTTGGCCTCGGCGGTTCGCGGCGAACGAGAGCGCGTTCATGCGGCAAACGGTCAAGCAGTCGAAGCAAACGACGCAACGCGACGCGTCGACTCGGCGGTTTTCGACGTCGACGCACGAACTTTTGCAAGCCTTCGCGCAGAGACCGCAACCGACGCATTTTTCGGCGTCGAGCCGGATTTTAAGGAACGAAAACTTCGAAAGCGCGCCTAAAATCGTTCCGACCGGGCAAACCGAATTGCAATAAAGTCGCCCGTAACGACCGGCGAAGACGAGCAGAATCGCGAAGGAAACGACGCCGACGGCGAAAGCGCCCCAAGTTTCCGGGCGCGGATCGACGTAATAAAACGTATAATTGTCTTGGTCGATCGTTTTGACGATCGCTTCGAGCGCGTTGTTGCCGAGAACGTAAATCGGCTTCAAAACCGAAGCGGCGATTCGCCCGAAAATCCCGTAAGGTTCCAAGAGCGCGAAGAGCGGAAGACCCAGCGGAAGCGTCGCGACGGCGAGAACGAGGAAACCGGCTCGGCATTTGAGCGGATTCGGAATCCAACGGTACTCGCGGCGGATTTTGCGCGGTTTCGCGGCAAAGGATTTGAAAAAACGTCCGAAAAACGCCAAAACGTCTTGGAAAACGCCCAGCGGGCAGACGACCGAACAATAAACGCGGCCCAAAATAAGCGTCAAAACAACGAGCGCGGCGAAAACGCCGAACGCGCCCGCTAAAATCGACGGTATCAGTTGAAGTTTCGCGAGCCAAACCGCTTGCGACGGGATAAATCCGGCGAAGTCGAGGAAAAATAAGGTTAAAACGGTCAAAACGACGGCGGCGACGGCGACGCGCGCCCAACGGAGGCGACGACCGGCTTGCGCCGAGCGCGGGGAAGGCTTGTTCTGCATAATGACGCCTAAAACAATAACGGCAAGAACTCGGGAGGACGGCTAAAGAGCGAAACGAAGAGGAACGCTCCGACCGAAAATATGCGACGGCGCGTCGAAAGGCGGCGTTTCCAACGGGAAGGAACGCTCCAAGACGGCTTTAAACGACAAAAAATCCCCAAACGCGGCGAAAGAGCGTTGGAGACGAGCTTTCGGCGTTTCGAAAAACGGAGATCGAACGTTTCGAACGCCGCCGTTCGCTCGTGAAAAAGGCGGAAAGGCGGCGTTCGGAAACGACGCGAAATTACATCTTGACGCGTTCGACGTTGAGTTTGCTCAAGTCGACGACGCCGAGTTTCAGTTCCTCCGCCATCGCGACGTAGCGAACGTTTTCAAGCGGCATATTTTGGAATTGGTTGAACGTGCGAATCGCGGCGACGTCGACGGCGACCGGGTCGGTCGACATGAAGAGGCACTTCGGCGTAACGACGTCGGCTTCGTTGCGACCGCGCGGGCCGTTCGCTTTCATCGCGCGGTAAGCGTCGACGACGTTCAGACAAGCCGGTTTTTCGTAAGTGCCGATATCGGCGATGCTTTGGTCGAGGCCGAGACGGTGGAACGCTTGACGGTCCCAAACGATTCCCATCAAGTTCTTCATCGCGATCGTCATTTTCGCGCCGCCGTGGTTCTTGAGAACCGGGACGTTGAACCAAACGTCGCAGTCGAGAATCGCTTCGTGAATCTTCGCTTTTTTGAGGACTTTCGCCTTCGGAAGCGAAACTTCGCGATAGTAGCGTTCTTCGTTCGCCGGAACGACGACGGCGCCGGCTTTCTTAGCGGCGGCTTCAATACCGCTATTTTCGTACGACTTGCGCCAGTTGTCGCAGGTGTTGTCGAAAACGACGATTTCCTTCGCGCCGCAGTCTTTCGCGGCGTTGATCATCGCGACGATCAGTTCCGGATTCGTGTTCGCGGCGAGTTCCGGTTTTTTGTCCCAACCGATGTTCGGTTTAATGACGACTTTAGCGCCTTTGTCGACGAATCGGCTCATGCCGCCGAGCGCTTCGATCCCTTTTTCGAACATCGGGCCCGGCTCGCCGCCCATCAACGCGACGAGGTCGACGTCGGAACCGGCGGCGTTTTTGCCTTGTTGGGCGAGAACGGCGATCGGAGCGGCGGAACTGAAGGTCGTCGTCATGCCGGCGAGCGCGACCGTTTTCAAGAAATCTTTACGAGTCATTTCCATAAGTAGAACCTTTCGATGTTTGATAACCGATGCGAAAAATATGTCGCGAAAACGCAACGGGAGCGCCGCGTAACCATATTCTATCGGAAACGTCGCGATTTGTAAAGGAGGGGGAACGCGCAAAAGGCGGCGTAATTTTAGAAAAACGTTAAAGCGTTTGAAAAGCGGAAAGAAAATCGGTTTCTAGTGAAAAAACTCTTGCCCCCGCGACGCGCGAGAAATTCGGAACAACGTCGCGGGGAGGAAGCGGGAAATAATTATTGCTCGCAAGAAGAAACGACCTGCGAGTTTAACGCTTCGGACGATTTTAACGTCGTTAAACGTCGGGAAAGAACGAAACTCAACCGAGGAGCGCTTTTAACGCGTCGACTTTGTCGGTCTTTTCCCAAGTGAAATCGTCGTCGTCGCGACCGAAGTGGCCGCCGAACGCGGTCTTTTCGTAAATCGGGCGACGGAGTTGGAGCGTGTCGATAATGCCGCGCGGGGTGAGCGGGAAGACTTCGCGCACCGCTTCGGCGAGTTTCTTTTCGCAAACTTTGCCGGTTCCGGCCAAGTCGATCAGGACGCTGACCGGCTCCGAAACGCCGATCGCGTAGGCGAGTTGGACTTCGCACGAGTCGGCCAAACCCGCCGCGACGATATTTTTCGCGACGTAGCGAGCCATGTACGCGGCGCTGCGGTCGACTTTGGTCGGGTCTTTGCCGGAGAACGCGCCGCCGCCGTGACGGGCCCAACCGCCGTAGGTGTCGACGATGATTTTGCGACCGGTCAGACCGCAGTCGCCGTGCGGGCCGCCGACGACGAATTTACCGGTCGGGTTGACGTAATACTTCGTATTTTCGTCGAGAAGCTCGGCCGGAATGCACGGCTTAATCGTGTTCGGGATAATCCATTCGCGGACGCCGGCTTGGTCGATCGACGGGTCGTGTTGCGTCGAGACGACGACGGCGTCGATGCGAACCGGTTTGTCGCCGTCGTATTCGACGGTAACTTGGCTCTTCGAGTCCGGGCGGAGCCAGTCGACTTCCTTCGCGAAGCGTTGGTCGGCCAAGCGGTTCGTAACGCGGTGCGCCAACGCGATCGGAAGCGGCATGAACTCCGGCGTTTGGTTGCAAGCGTAACCGAACATCAAGCCTTGGTCGCCGGCGCCGACGTCTTTCGAGTCGGACGCGTCGACGCCCTGCGCGATGTCCGGGCTTTGACGGTCGAGCGCGATCATCACGGCGCAGGTTTTCGCGTTAATACCGTATTCGTCGTCCGTGTAACCGACGCGTTCGATAGCGCCGCGAACGATTTGTTGGTAGTCGAGTTGAGCTTTCGTCGTGATTTCGCCCGCGACGACGGCCAAACCGGTCGTCGTCATCGTTTCGCAAGCGACGCGGCTCATGGGGTCTTGCGCCAAGCAGGCGTCGAGAACGCTGTCCGAAACGCGGTCGGCGAGTTTGTCCGGGTGGCCCATGCCGACGGCTTCGCTGGTGAAATATCGTTTCGCCATGTTGAATTTCGTCTCCTTAACGGCGTCGCGGTCGATTTTTATTTCGTCGGCGGCGAGCGGCGTTTTTCAGGGATTTTTGAAAAGCGGTTGATTATCGCGTCGTTATTGAAAACTTAAGCGGCGAGGCGTTCGCGACGGGAGCGTCGTTTCCGCTTTTTCCGCGTTCTCATTATCATAAACCCGAGGCGCGTCGAGCGCAAGGGGGCCCGGAACTTTTTTGCGCGTTTCCTTCTTTCTTTTTCGAAAATTTTTTCAACGTCGTCGCGTTAATCGAGTCTTTGAGATATTAACGAAACGGAGCCGTTTTTCGTTAGGCGGCGAGCGCGAAAGAGCGGGCGGGCGATTTTTGCCGTCGACGCGTTTTTTTCGTTTTTTTTCGCGCGAAAAGGAAAAAAACAAGTCGCGGGCGCTAGTAAAAACGGGCGTCCGGCGCTATAATTAATCGAAACGATTATAACGTCGTCTCGGCGATTTTCCGAACGGCGTCTTCGGCTTGTCGACGTTTGCGGCGAGTCGATTCGAACGAACGACCTTGAAAACGACGGTTGGGAGGATTCGAAATGCCTTTGTTGATTTTGCGTTGCGTTTTTATTCTGGCGACCAGCGGCGTCGGCGTCGCGATCGTGCGAGGCGGGGCGACCGCGTCGAGCGCCGCCGGATTGGCGACTTTCTTTTTGATGTTGATTCTCGCCCTCGGCGTCGTCGCGATCGACATGGCGTTTCCTAAGAAGAAAATCGAATGGATTTCCGCCGTTTATTTCGGGCTGCTCGTCGGGTTGCTGACGACGTATTTGATGGGGCTCGCGATGGAGCCGTTCTTTGCGGACAGAGTCGGCGAGGCGGCGGGCGCGGGGGACGATTTGAGGCGCAACGTAACCTCGGCGCTTCTTCTCCTCTTTAGCTATTGCGGCGTCAGTTTTCTTTTGCAAACGCGAAACGATTTTCGTTTTGTTATTCCTTACGTCGAGTTCCAACGCAACGTGAAGGGGATCAAGCCGCTCATTCTCGACACGAGCGTCGTCATCGACGGGCGCATCGCCGACGTGATGGAGACGAAAATAGTCGACAGTCCGCTTTTGATGCCGCGTTTCGCCATCGTCGAGCTGCAGCACATCGCCGACAGCGCCGACCGCAGCCGTCGGACGCGCGGGCGCCGCGGGCTCGACGTTCTGAGCCGCCTTCAAAACATGTCCGGCGTCGATCTGCGAATCGACGACAGCGAGTTGCCGGAATACGCGAACCAACCGGTCGACTTAAAGCTCGTCGCGCTGGCGAAGCACCTCGAAGGGAAGCTCGTTACGAACGACTACAACTTGAATAAAGTCGCGAAATTGCAGGGCGTCACGGTGATTAACCTCAACGATTTGGCGAACTCGCTCAAACCGGTTTTCCTCCCGGGCGAACGTTTCGAAGTCGACGTCGTGAAGACCGGCGAAGAAGTCGGGCAGGGCGTCGCGTACCTCGACGACGGGACGATGGTCGTCGTCGACCAAGGGCGCAACCACATCGCCGAGCGCGTCGTCGTCACGGTTACGAGCGTTCTGCAAACGAGCGCCGGGCGCATGATCTTCGCTCGATACGAGTACACGACGAAAAAACTTGCCGGAACGACGATTATTTTGGACAACAACGCGAATAAGTCGCAAAAATCGTAGCGAACGCGAAGAAGCGAACGGCGGCGACGGCAAGGAAACGTTCGGCGTCGTTCGCTTCGCGCTCGCCCCGTCGCGAAATTCAAATCGCGCTGAAACTGTCGAAAGGAGCGATTTTCGATGGAAGAGGACGTTTTTTTGAAGTTGCTGAAAAAAGATCGGCGTTTCTCGTTGGAGACGTATCGCTTTGTGAACGAGGCGCTTGAGCACGCTCAGAGCTTAGGGCTCGGGAAGGAGGCGGCGACCGAAAAGAGCGACGGAAGCGACGCCGACGCGGAGGACGTCGCGAACCATGTGACGGGCCAGGACCTCAGCCGCGCCGCGAAAGATTGGGCGGTTCTCCAATACGGCATGATGGCGAAAACGGTGTTGACTCGCTTGGGACTGCGCAAGACGCGGGACATTGGCGACGCGGTGTACAACATGATCGAGGTCGGCTTGATGTCGAAGACGCCGGAAGATTCGGTCGAAGATTTCGACGACGTGTTCGACCTCGGCGCGGAGCTCGACGCCGCGTTCGCGTTCCAATACGAAAAGCGCCGCGGTCGCCGATGACGAACCGCGCGAGATAAGCGACGTCGGCGAATTAACGAGGCGCGGGGAAGGCGGAGCGGCGTTGTTCGACGTATTGACAACTAATGGCAAAATCGTCTAAAAAGTCGGCGATAAAACGAATAAATTTAGTCGCGTCGCGTCGTCGAGCGCAAGGGCTCCGGCGGCGCGGCTTTTAGTTTAATTTTTTGAAAAGCGCGGCGTTTTTGTCCGTCGCGAAAAAGAGGCGCGAAATTATGATTCACGAACGAGCCGGGCTCCCGACGCTGCCGTCCGATTTGATCGACGTCGCGGCATTGGAACGCGATTATTTTGAAAAACAACCGAATTTGAGCGTTCCGGAAGAGCGCGTTCGCTTCGGCACCGGCGGCCACCGCGGGAAAGCGTCCGAAGCGTCGTTTAACGAAGCGCATATCAAAGCGATCGTTCAAGCGATCGTCGATTGGCGCCGAACGCAGGCCCCGAACGGCGAGCCGAGCGTCATGCTCCTCGGCAAGGACACGCACGCTCTCTCCGACGCGGCGCAAAAGACCGCGCTCGGCGTCTTGGCGGCCAACGGCGTCGAAACGCGACTCCAAGAGAAAAACGGCGTTACCCCGACCCCGGCGATTTCGCGCGCGATTTTGGCCGGCAACCGCGCCAACGGCGCCAATTACTGCGACGGGATCATCATCACGCCGTCGCACAATCCCCCGACCGACGGCGGAATCAAGTACAATCCGACGAACGGCGGCGGCGCCGACCTCGACGTTACCAACTGGATCGAAAATCGGGCGAACGCGCTCCTCGAAAACGGGAACGCCGACGTCAAATTCGTCCCGTTCGAGGAAGCCCTCGCCGCGCCGACGACGCAAGAGATCGATTACGTCGCCGATTACGTCGACGATTTGGCGAACGTCGTCGATATGGAGGCGATTCGCAAAGCCGGGATTCGCATCGGCGTCGACCCGTTGGGGGGCGCCGCGGTCGGATACTGGAAGCCGATCGCCGAAAAATACGGGCTCGACATTACCGTCGTCAACGATAAAATCGACCCGACCTTCTCCTTTATGTCGATCGACCGCGACGGCAAAATCCGGATGGACTGCTCCAGCCCGTACGCGATGCGCGGCCTCATCGGCTTGAAGGATAAGTTTGACATTGCCTTCGCCAACGACCCGGACTCCGACCGACACGGGATCGTCGCGCCGAGCGTCGGCCTGATGAACCCGAACCATTACTTGGCGGTCGTCGTCGATTATTTGATCAAAAATCGCCCGACGTGGAGCGCGGAACTCGGTATCGGCAAAACGCTCGTTTCGAGCGCGATCATCGACTCCGTCGTCGCCGACTTGGGCCGCAAACTGATCGAAGTTCCGGTCGGTTTCAAGTGGTTCGTGCCGGGCCTCTTCAACGGCGAAATCTGTTTCGGCGGCGAAGAAAGCGCGGGCGCGAGTTTCCTCCGTTTCGACGGAACCGTTTGGACGACCGACAAAGACGGCCTCGTTTTGAACCTGTTGGCCGCCGAAATGTTGGCGAAAACCGGTAAAGACCCGGGCGTCTTGTACGCCGAGTTGACCGAGAAGTTCGGCTCGCCTTACTATTCGCGAATCGACGCTCCGGCGACTCTCGCGACGAAAGCGGCGCTCAAGAAAATGTCGCCGGAACAAGTCAAAACGGAAACGCTCGCCGGCGCGAAGATCGTCGCTCGACTCACCAAGGCGCCCGGCAACGACGCGGAAATCGGCGGTCTGAAAATTGTTTCGGAAAACGGCTGGTTCGCGGCGCGACCGTCCGGAACGGAAATGGCGTACAAAATTTACGCCGAGTCGTTCGTTAGCGAAGAACACCTCGCGCAAATTATGAAGGAAGCGCAAGAGATCGTCGGCGAGGCGTTGAAAGACGCGCAATGACGAACAACGCGAACAATAATCGCGATTTTAACGAAAGCGGCGACCGACGCGAACGAAACGATATTGACGTTCGCGCCGATTTCGCCGCTTTCGGCGTTTCGCGAGGGACTCTTTCGGCGACCGAGTTTGCCGAACTGTTGGAAAAGACTGGAGCGCGTCTTATCGGCGTTACCGGACGGCGGCATATTGTTCCGGAGGCGGCGTCGGCGGTCGAGTCGGCGGCGCGAGCTGCGTCGCGGGCGTTGATTTCGGCGTCGGAAAGAAACGGGCGGCCGGTTTGCGTCGCGACCGGGTTGGCGATCGGAGCCGATCAACTCGCGGCGAAGCTCGTTTTGGAGGCGAAAGCGGAGGCGGCGGCTCGCGGCGAAGAGTCGCCGTTGCGGTTGATCGCGCTTTTGCCGATGAGCGTCGCGGAGTATTCGAGCGATTTTTCGACGAAACCGGGAACGGGCGAAACGGCGTCGACGTCGGAACTCGACGATTTTAAACGTTATTTAGCGTCTGCGGATTTTGTCGTCGAAATCGAGCCGACGGCGACGAACGTCGAGCGAACGGAGCGCGGCGAGGCGCCCGACCGTATGGCGCAATACGAGGCGTTGGGCTATTTTCTAGTCGAGCGTTCGCAACTTCTTTGGGCGTTTTGGAGCGGCGACGCGTCGAACGTCAAGCCCGGCGGAACGAGCGACGTCGTGTTGCGCAAGTCGCGGCGGCTCTCGGACGGCGGCGCCGGCGCGGAGGCTATTTGTTGCGTCGCGACTCCGGAGGTTTTGCGTTTCAAAAATCCGGACGGAACGAAGACTCGCGTCCCGGAGTCGACGGAAAACGCCGGGAAAATCGCCTTTTGGACGACTCCGAGCGACGCGGTTCCAACGTTCGAAGCGGCGGAACTCGCGGCGGAGAAAACGGCGCGGTTTTGGACGGCTCGCGACTAAAAGACGAGGGGTGAAAACGAAACGGAAGCGCGATAAAATCGACGAAGTCGCGCGTCGCGGTTGAGAAAAGAGGCGACGACGAAAAACGCCGCGGCGAAACGTTCGTCGCGGCGTTTTGGTCGAGATAAAATCGACCGAAAAGGAAGGGAATAATCGGGCGAGAAACGCGGACGTAAAAAAGCCGACGGCGAGAACGTCGTCGGCTTGCTTTCGAGCGTCAAATCGCCGCTCGACGGTTAAGCGCAGGGATCATTTCGAACGAATCGAGAAACCCTTGAAGAAGAAACCGTCCGATTCAACGGCGCCGAAGAACGCGCTCGAACCGACCTCGACTCCCGCTTCGTCGAACGGCGGAAGCGCCGAGCCGTCGATTTTTTGCGCGTCGTAGCGTTGACCCGGCGCGCTCAAGAGCGTTTTCAAGAGTTTCGAGGATAGCGTTTTGCCTTCGGGCGTCTTGCCTTGACGGAAGAGCTCGTAATTCGCGCGCAAGCCGTCGACGTTGCGAGCGTACCCTTGGATAAAGAGCCCGTTCGTCTTTTGCGTTTCGGCTTGCAACGCCTCGACGGCGCGAGCGTGTTCCGGCGAGTCCAAAATCGACGCGGCGCCGTTTTCCGATTCCTTCAATTTCGCCAACAGATATTGGACGTCGTTCGCGACGAAGAGGCATTCGTTCGCGACGCCGAAGACGGCGCCTTCGATAATTTCGGCTTCCGGGCCGGGCTCGGCGGAAGCGGCGGTCGTCGCGGCGGACGGACGAGTCGGAGCCGACGGACGCGTCGGTCGGGTCGGGCGAGTCGGA
>JAFYQR010000187.1 GCA_017559825.1 Thermoguttaceae bacterium
CGGCGTCGTCCGCGACGTCGATGATTTGCGACGCGCTTTCCGATTCGGAAACTTCGTAGGTCGTCGAGTCGGCTTCGAGTTGGAAGTCTTCGCCGGTGCCGAGAACGGTCGCGGTGTCCGGGTCGGCGTCTTGTTCGAGTTCCAAAACGGCGGACGGTTTCGGCTCGTCGGCGAGCTCGAAAATGCTGTCGTCGTCTTCGTCGATTTCCGGCGCGAACGAGGATTCTTCCGCCGGGCCCGAAGCGAGCGCGAAGTCGTCCGCGTCTTCGTCGAGGAGCGAAAGTCCGCTGTCGCCGCCGAGGCTCAGTCCGCTACCGGAACCGGAACCGCCGAGAACGACGTCGTCGCCGTCGAGCGAAACGTTCGAGCCGCTCAGGTCGACGTCGTCGAGGAGCGAAAGCCCGCTGTCGCTGCCGAGGTGAAGGAGATTGTCGTCCGACCCACCGTCGAGCGCGTTCGCGTCGTCGCTTTCAAGGCTGAAAACGGAAGCGGATTCTTCGTCGGCTTGCTCGTCGTCGACGAGAAGAAGGTCGTCGTCGACGGCGGCTTCGGGCGCGAAATCGGCTTCCGGCGCGGGCGCGGTTTCGACCGCCGGGGCTTCGTCGACGAGCAGGAGATCGTCTTCGGCGTCGAGCGAAAGTTCGGGCGCGAAATCGGCTTCCGGCGCGGCGGCTTCGACGGCCGGCTCGTCGGCGAGTTCGAGCGAGAAATCGTCGTCTTCGGTCGGGAGCGCAAGGTCGTCCGCTTGCGTTTCGAGAACCGGCGCTTCTTCGATTTGCGGCTCGTCGACGATTTGCAAATCGTCTTCAGTCGGAAGTTCGAGCGCGAACTCGTCTTCGGTCGGCGCGTTCGTTTTGATTTCGAGCGTTTCGGCGGTCGCGTCGATCATCGCGTCGAAGGACGCGGAATCGGCGAGCATCGTCGGCAGCTCTTCTTCGTCGGAATCGTTCAAAAGATCGGAAGGGGCGAGTTCCGCGGCGGGTTTGGAGCGTTCGCGAATCAAATCCGTTAAATATTTTTCGACGTCTTCCTTGCGAAATTTCCAACTCGCGCCGTCGCGAAACGCGCGCAATTTATTCGATTCGCGCAGGCGGTTGACTTCGCCCGGGGTGAGTTCTAAAATTTCAGCGGTTTTTTCAAGGGTATAGTACATTCGAACATTCCTAAAATTTAAACGAATTCGACAAAGTGATTTTTGACGCGTCGTCCGCGCCGCCGACGGCGCGTCGAAGTCCGTCGAGCCCGACGACCAAGGGCGTTCGACCGGTAAATAATAAGGGGGGCGATCTCCCGAAACCCCGCGTCGACGGACGCGAAAAACGGGAAATCTTCGCGAAATCGAGCGACGAAACGTTCGAATCGACGTCGAAAAGACGCTCTTTCGCTTTTATTTCGGTTCGACGACGTAAAAAATTCGGCGTCGTCGATTTTTTAACGGACGTTTCGGTCGCTCCGTTTTTAACGGCGGCGACGAACCGACTCCGTCAAAGGGACGGCGAACTCGCCTGTTCGCGAATTTGCGCCGGGCTCAGGCCTTCGCCGTTGAAGTTTTCGAGTTTGAGGTCCATTTCGTAAGTTCGCGTCGCGACGAGTTCGATCGTGCTGTTGGCGCCGCGCTCGCGAATCCAGTAAACGCAAATCCGCTTGGTTTCGGCGTCGACAAGGACGATTTGCCGTCCGTTTTCGTTCGTCAGCGACGAGTCGAACGCGTACAGCGGCGGCACTTCCAACGGACGCGAAAATTTCGCCGTTCCGTCCGTTTCGAGCGAAACGCGAGGGGCGGCGGCGTCGATCGCCGCGTCGCGAGGCGTCGCGAACGACGATTGTTGCGCGTCGACCCGAGCGCCGAATCCGTTCGCCGCGGCGCCGAGCGCGAGTCCGAAAAGAACCAATAAAACGGATTGAGCGAATCGATTCATCGTTTTTCTCGTTTTTTCAGGACGCGTCGAACGACCGAGCGCGTCGGAAATCTTGACGAACTCGGCAAACTTTGCGCGGGTTGCGCTTTTTTGTTAAACAACGCGTCTATTTTATTCCATTTAATTTAAAAAATCAACAATACTTTCTCTATTTTAAAACGTTTTTTCTTTTTCTTGAGTCAAAACGCGCCGGTTGCGCCGATTCTAAGGATGTTGCGGAGGCGCGTCGACGACTCGACGCTTTATTATACGCCGAGCGGAGCGTTCGGTTCGACGCTTTTTAGCGATTTTAAGGAAAAACGGCGAAGCGGCCAAGAAAGAGCGAAGAGATTCGTCGACGACAAAAACGCCGCTCGAAGCGACCGAAGTCGAACGAACGGCGTTTTATCGCGTTAAATATCTCGCCGCGTTTCGTTGTTGAAAAACGCGGCGAGATTAGATTTCTTAGCGCGGCATTCTCGCGCTTTGACCGCCGGCGGCCGGGAGGTACGCGTGTTTGACGTAGTCGGCGACCATGCGGTGCGCGCTGAAGCGCCAAGCGAGCGTCGCGATCGAGTTCTTCATACGGCGAATCCAACGGAGCGGAAGCCCGTCTTTGTCGCGGTCGTAAAACATCGGAACGACTTCGTTTTCAAGCGTTTTCAGCAAGTTGGCGTTGTCGCGTTCGTCCATGATTCGCAGGTCGGTGTGGATCGAGCCGTCGCCGATGGCGAAACCGTTCGTGCCGTCGTAGGCTTCCGCCCACCAACCGTCGAGAATGGAGAAGTTGAGCGCGCCGTTGAGAACGACCTTTTGGCCGCTCGTGCCGGACGCTTCAAGCGGGCGACGCGGGTTGTTGAGCCACACGTCGACGCCTTGCACCAAATGGCGCCCGACGTTGATGTCGTAGTCTTCGAGGAAGACGATGCGCTTGGAGAATTTCGGGTTGCGTTGGAGCGCGATGACGCGGCGAATGACGTCCTTGCCGATGTTGTCGGCCGGGTGCGCTTTCCCCGCGAAGACGAATTGAACCGGACGCTCCGGATTGTTGACGATGCGGTCGAGGCGCTCTTCGTCTTGGACGACGAGGTAAGCGCGTTTGTACTCGGCGAAACGACGAGCGAAACCGATCGTCAGCGCTTCCGGATCGAGAATCGTTCGCGCTTGAGCGACCGCTTCCTCCGAGGCGCCGACGCGTTCGAGCTGACGAGCCGTGCGACGACGAGCGAAGTCGACGAGAAGCTTTTTGAGCGCGCAGTGCGTTTCCCAAAGTTCGCCCGGATCGACGTCGTAGACTTGCGACCAAACGGTCGGGTCGATCGACTCTTCGGTCCAGCCCGGAATCGTGCGTTCGAAGAGCGTCTTCATTTGCGGCGCCATCCACGTCGGAACGTGAACGCCGTTCGTGATGTGCCCGATCGGCGTTTCTTCTTCGGTCTTGTCCGGCCAGAGCGAACGCCACATGCGACGGCTGACGACGCCGTGCAGCGAGCTGACGCCGTTGGCGTAGCGCGAGAGTTTCAGGCCGAGCACCGTCATGCAGAACTCTTCGTTTGCGTCGAGCGGGTTCTTGCGGCCGAGCGCGAGGAACTCTTGTTCCGAGAGGCCGAGTTTTTCGCGCAGCGGAGCAAGGTGTTCGTCGACGAGAGCCGGGTCGAAGTAGTCGTGGCCCGCTTCGACCGGCGTGTGCGTCGTGAAGACGGTTTGTTGCGCGACGTCCGCGACCGCCGCTTCGAACGTCATGCCGCAGTCTTCCATCTTTTGGCGAACCGCTTCGAGCGTCGCGAAGGAGTTGTGCCCTTCGTTGAGGTGGTAAACGCCCGGCGAAATGCCGAGAGCGCGCAGCGCTTTGACGCCGCCGACGCCGCAGACGATTTCTTGACGAATGCGGGTGCGTTTGTTCCCGCCGTACAAGCGGCTGGTCAGCTCGCGGTCTTCTTGCGAGTTCGCTTCGAGGTCGGTGTCGAGGAGGTAAAGGTCGACGCGACCGACGCGGAGACGGCGGACTTTCGCGTAAATCGTTCCGGTCTTCGTTTCGACTTCGACGATAATCTTATTGCCGTTGGCGTCGAGGGCCGGTTCGAACGGGAGGAATTCGACCTTCGTGTCGACGTAATTTTCGGCTTGCCCGCCGGTTTCGTCGATCAATTGCTTGAAGTAGCCTTGGTCGTAGAAGAGCCCGATCGCGACGAGCGGAACGCCGAGGCCGCTGGCGCTCTTGACGTGGTCGCCGGCCAAAACGCCGAGACCGCCGGAGTAAATCGGAACCGATTCGTGGAGGCCGAACTCAAGCGAAAAATAAGCGACCGGGCGAGAGCCGAGGACGCCGGCGTTTTGGCGCGCCCACATCGGACGCTCCGCGACGTATTGCTTGAGGCGACGGAACGCCACGTCGATGCGCGTGTGGAGCGCGAGCTCGAGAACGCGTTTTTCGAATTGTTCCGGCGTGTACTCGCGGAGCAAAGCGATCGGATTGTGGCCGAGTTCGCGCCAGCGGATCGGGTCGAGGAGTTGGAAAATCTCGACGACGTCCGGGTGCCAGCTCCACCAAAGGTTGTGCGCGACTTCGACGCATTTTTGATACGCCGACGGGCCGCCGTCTCGGAACGACAAAGTCGTTTCGGTCATGTTGTTCTCCTAAAAAGTAAGGGAATACGGTTGCGAACGCGCCGGAAACGCGCCGTCGCGATTTCGACGATCGCGACGTTTTCTTAATAAAATAACGTTTCGCGTTCCGAAGGCGCCGAACGCGCAGATTTTTCGTTTTTTCCGCGGCGTTCGGGACGTCGAAACGCGATTCGTGTTTTGCGTCGACTCGCGGCGCGTCTTGCGAGAAATCTCGAACCGCTCTATTTTGACAAATTTTTCGTCTTTTGTAAAGCGCCGGTTCCGCTTTGGAAACGCCTTTTTAGAAAATTTTTCAAAGTTTTTGGAAAAAAATAGCCGCTTTCCACAGTTTGCCAAGACTCGGTAAAGCGTGGGGTTCGCGTTTCGTCGGCTTCGTCGATTTTTGTCGTCGACGCGGCGAACGGCGCTGGAATTGCATAGCGGAAACGCCGGCGTTTTGGCGCGGCGTGAAAACGTTAAACGGCGCGAAACGGCGAAAACGTCGCGAAGGCGCCGCTTCGGACGATTGCGGGAATTGGAGGGAGCGCGGCGAGTTTGTCGGCGTCGAGTCGCGCGTCGGTCGGCGAAATTAAGGGTTTTTTGCGAAAAGCGAGGGGAAAGTCGTTGATTTTCGAATTTCATGCGGTTATAATGAAATAGTCAAGACGAAAAATGAGGCGGCGCCGCGCTCGTTGGACGGCGGCGTCGGCCGATCGATTCCGTTTACAGAAAGAAGCTGCACAATGAAAAAATCGGTTTTTGCCGCCGCTCTCGCTTGCGGCGCGTTGGCGACGATCGCGGCGGACGCGACGTTCGCTCAATCGTTGTTTGGTCGTCGTCCCCTTTTCCGCCGCGCGACGCCGTGGATCGTCGTCGAAACCGCGCCTTGCGAATGCCCTTGCGCCGCCGCGACCGAAGAAGCCGCTCAACCCGAAGTTAAGGAAGAAGCTATGAAAGCGTCGTTCGACGTCGCCGAATTTGGTAAAACGCAAGAGGGCGAAACCGTCCAAGTTTTCACGCTGACGAACGCGAACGGCGTGAACGCGAAAATTTTGGATTTCGGCGGCGTCCTTTACGAAATGAACGTCCCGGACAAAGACGGGAACCTCGGCAACGTCTCCTGCAACTATCCGACGGTTCCGGAATACCAAACCGTCCGCCCGTACTTCGGCTCGCTCGTCGGTCGTTACGGCAACCGCATCGCCAAGGGTAAATTCACCCTCGACGGCGTCGAATACGCGCTCCCGGTCAACAACGGCGAAAACGCGCTCCACGGCGGTTTGAAAGGCTTCGACCAAGTTATTTGGGCCGCGACTCCGGCCGCCGACGAAAACGGCGCTTCGCTGACGCTCAAATACACCGCCCAAGACGGCGAAGAAGGCTACCCGGGCAAACTCGACGTCGTCGTCGTTTACACGCTCGGCAACGACGATACGCTGAAAATCGACTATACCGCGACCACCGACAAAGCGACCCCGGTCAACCTCACGAACCACACGTTCTGGAACCTCGGCGGCTCGACCTCCGGCACGATTCGCGACCACGTTCTGCAACTGAACGCGTCGCGCTACCTCCCGACCGACGCCGGCCTCATCCCGACCGGCGAAGTCGCGTCCGTCGAAGGCACGCCGCTCGATTTCCGTACCGCGAAACCGATCGGGCAAGACATCGACAAAGTTACGGAAGAACAATTCAACGGCGGTTACGACCACTGTATTGTCCTCGACCAAGCGAAAGCGGGCGAAATGGGCCTCTGCGCGATTGTCAAAGACCCGAAAACCGGTCGCGTTATGAAGATTGAAACGACCGAGCCGGCCGTCCAATTCTACAGCGGCAACTTCCTCGACGGTTCGACGAAAGTCGGCGATTACGTTTACGCGAAGCACACGGCGTTCTGCCTCGAAACGCAACACTACCCGAACTCGCCGAACCAACCGGAATTCCCGTCGACGATTTTGAAGCCGGGCGAAACCTACCGCCACACCACGGTTCACACCTTCTCCGTCGAGAAGTAGTCGACTTTTTCCGTTCGTCGGGCGCGTCGAAGCGGCGCGTCCGACCGACGCAAACGGTTCGAAACGAAAAAAAACGAGAAAAAACGGAAAATTTCACGTTTTTCGACTGTTATTTTCCGGCGTTTTTTGATACAATTCGTTTCGACGAAAACGACGAGGCGGCGCGCGATTTTTTTCGCCGCACGCGTCGGGCGTTCGAAGGCGAGACGCCGCGGTCGCGAAAGAATTGCGAACGACGACGGCTCGCCGTCCACAAACGAAAGTTTCACCCTTAGCCGTACGGGGAAAAAATTATGGCCTTATTTGAACTCGAAACTCCCGCTCACATCGTCATCGCCTGGGCCGACAGCGAAGAAGGCGCGAAAGCCGTCTTGCGCGAGAACTACCCGACCGAAGAACCGATCCGCGTTACGAAGCGCCCGCGCGACGCGTGGGTTATTTCGAAAGCCGCGCTCGGCATCACCGGCAACGGCGCCGAAGTTTCCGACGTCGCTCGCGAATGCCTCGCGAAAGCCTCGGGCGATAAACTGCACGCGATTCGTTTGTTCATGAACGAAACCGGCGTCGACCTTGAAAAAGCGCGCAAAACGATCGAATCGAACATCGTTTACGGTTGGTGATTCGCCGTTTCGACGCATTAATATAACGACAAAACGCGTCGGTTTCGCCGCTTCGCTCGAACGTTGTTTCGGCGGCGGAGCGGTTTTCCGACGCGGACGGTCGAACCTTGCGACGCGCTCGATTTTCTATCGGCCTTTTATTTCGAGCGCGTCGGTTCGGCGTCCGTGCGTTTGCGTCGACGCGCCCTAACGAACGTTTTGGCGGGGCGAACCGCGTTTGTTTTTGAGCGTCGAACGTTTCTTGCGAACGGACGGCGATTTTTTTTGTCGCGTCGAGTCCGTTAAATTTTTCGCCGCGTTTTACCGAAAATAGCGAAAACTTCCGAACAACAAATTTCTCGTCGCCGCGCGACGCGAAACGCCGAATTAAAAGTCGACTCGAATGGTGGAGTCGGCGCCGGGCGGACGAGGGCGCGGACGAACGAAAGGAAAAACGAATGAAAAACACGACTTGGAAACGTTGGCGCGACGTCGTCGCGGCGTTGGTCGTCGGCGCTGTTTCCGCCTCTTCGGCGTTGGCGCAAGACGCGACGCTCAAAAGCGAACACGGCGCGACGCCGGAACCGATTCAAGAGGCCGCGCTCGACAAACTCCTCGAAGGCGTCGACGTTTGCGCTCCGCCGAAGGGCGTCGACGAAGAATACTGGGCGTCGCTCGTTCCGGAGGGGAACGAAATCACGCCGGAACGTTTCGCGCTCGGGAAAAAACTTTACTTCGACCGTCGACTTTCGGACGACGGCACGGTCTCCTGCGCCACTTGCCACGATATTAAGCGCGGTTTCGGCGACGCTCGCCCAACGTCGGAAGGGATTGGCGGGCAAATCGGGAATCGCAACGCGCCGCCGACCTTCAACGTTACCTTCCTCCACACGATGTTTTGGGACGGTCGCTCTCCGACGGTCGAACATCAAGCGATGCAGCCGATCGTCAACCCGATCGAAATGGGGATGCCGCTCGACGACGAGAAAATTATCGCCAAAATTAAAGACGACCCGGAATATAAAGCGATGTTCCAAGCGGCTTACGGTCGCGACGTCAACTATCCGGACGTCGGGAACGCGATCGGCGTTTTCGAACGTTGCTTGGTCTTCCTCGACAACCCGTTCTTCCGTTATATGAACGGCGACGAGGACGCGATTTCGCAGGACGCTAAAGAAGGTTGGAAAATCTTCAACAACCAAGGCCGTTGCGCGTCTTGCCACCAAATTAGCCCGTCGAATCCGGTCGGTTCGAACAATAAGTTCCACAACATCGGCGTCGCGGCGCACAAACAAGACTTCGAAACGATGGCGGCGCGCGCGTTGGCGGCGCTCGAATCGGACGCGTCGGAAGCGGCGGTCGACGAACTCGCGCTCAACAGCGACCTGAGCGAACTCGGGCGTTTCATCGTTACGAAAAACCCGACCGATATCGGCGCTTATCGCACGTCGCCGCTGACGAACGTCGGCGTTTCCGGCCCGTATATGCACGACGGCTCGATGGAAACGCTTTGGGACGTCGTCGACCACTACAACAAAGGCGGGATTCCGAACCGTTACCTCGACGGCGGGATCGAACCGCTCAACCTGACCGACCGTCAAGTCGACCAACTCGTCGCGTTCCTCTTCTCGTTGACCGACGTTCGTTTCGCCGACGAAAATGCGAAAGAGTTCGCCAAACAACGTTCCGCCGCCGCGAAGAGCCGTCCGGAGCGCGACGTCGACGCTTCGACTCGCCGCGTTTTGACGTTTGAAAAATTTGACGCGACCGCCGCCAAGAAAGGAGAATAACCGATGAGCCGTTATCGACGAGAAAACCTCGAAACCCAAGTCGAGCGCGAGCGAACCGAGTTTTTCGCCGCCTTGAACAACCTCGACCGCCGTTCGTTCCTTAAGGTCGCCGCCGCGTCCTGCGCCGCCGCGACCGCCGCCGGAGCGACGTTCGGTTCGTTCCAACCGTTGCGTTTCGTCGGCGCCCAAGAAGACGCCGCCGCGGGAACCGCTTCGAACGGCGGTTTTAAAGTCGCGTACATTTCGGACTCGCACCTCTACGTCAAAGAAAAGAACGACCGCTTCGCCAACGCGCTTATGCGAGCCGTCGACGACGTTAACGCGATGGAAGAGCAGCCGGACTTCGTCTTCTACGGCGGCGACTTGGCGCAACTCGGGCGACCGGAAGAACTTCAACTCGGGTACGATATTCTTAAAGAGTTGAAAGCGCCGCTTAAGATTATGGTCGGCGAACACGACTGGTACTACGATATGGGCGAAAAGTGGAAGTCGCTGTTTGGCGAACCGCAATGGTCGTTCGACCACAAGGGCGTCCGCTTCGTGTGCCTGATGAGCGTTTTGGAAGAAGACTTCTGGACGGAGCGTAAAATGACGCCGGCCGAACGTATGTCGACGGTCGCCGGGCTCGACAACCGCGTTCAACGTCCGTTCCAAGTCGGCGAAGCGTCGCGCAAGTGGCTCGAAGAAACGTTGGCCGATTGCCCGAACGACAAACCGATCGTCGTTTTCTCGCACTCGCCGCTCTACCAACTCTATAAAGATTGGAACTTCTGGACGGAGGACGCGGAGGAAGTGCAAGCGATTTTGAGCCGTTTCGACAAAGTTACGGTCATTCACGGCCACACGCACCAGCTCCTGACGAACCAAATCGACAACATTTCGTTCCACGGGCTCCTTTCGACCGCTTGGCCTTGGCCTTACGCGCCGCAAGGGACGCCGGAATTGACCGTTCCGATGAATCGTTCCGATCCGTTCAACGCGATGGACGGTTGCGGCGACGGCGAGTTCCGCGTTTCCGCGGAAGGTCTCGTCGATAAAGTGTACAATATTTGGAACCGCAAGCCGATTTTAGTTCCCGCCGCTTACGTTCGCGACGGAGACGAATCGCAAATGCCGCCGCGTCCGAATCTTCCGAACTATTGAGCGCGATTGAAACGAAAGGAAAAACGACATGAAAAAATTGGATTGGAAATCGTTTTTATTCGGCGCCGCGCTCGGCGTCGCGCCGATCGCGACCGTCGCGGTCGTTTCGCTGACTTGTTCGGAAGCGACCGCGCAACTTTGGGGGCGTTTCCGTTCGCAAGCGGTCGTCGCGACGCCCGGCGAAGTCGTCGTCTGCTCCGAAACGGTCGTCGCCGACGGCGCGAAGGCGTCGGAGAACGCGGAGTTTCCGGCCTCTTCGACGCAGTGGACGCGCGGTTTCGACGATTCTTGGGTCGCCGAAGAGCTTGAGCGCCATCCGATCAAGAAGATCGACGACAACAAAACCGTTTGGAACGTCGAAGGAACCCAAAAAGAGGGGCATACTTACGGCAATTACACCGAAGCGGACGCGCTCCTTTGGAAGAAGGAAACGGAACGCCTCGTCGCCGAAGGTTCGCTCATTTTCCACAGCGCGGACCTCCTTGGGAGCAAAAACGGAACGTCGTGCGATATGTGCCACCCGGACGCCGAAGGGACGCACGCCGAAACGTACCCGAAATACCAAGTGCAACTCGGTCGCGTCGCGCTTCTTCGCGATATGTCGAACTGGTGCCTGACGCAGCCGTGTCGCGGCGAAGCGATGAGCGGCGACGATCCGCGTATGCGCGCTCTCGAAGCGTACATGCACGCGATGCGTTCCGGCAAGCCGATGAAATACGGCAAACACTAAACGGCGGCGTTTAACGGTTTAGCTTTGCTCTTTTGCGAACGCGTTCCATTTTGGAGCGCGTTCTTTTTTTCTTGCGTCGACGTTTTCTTTTCCCGATTTTACCGCGTTTCGCTTCTTTACTCGACTTTTCTCGACGCGGCGTTCGACTTTTTTTCTCGATTTCGCTTCTTTTCATTCGGCGTCGTATTTTTACATCGGCGCGTCGACCGGCGAACGACGCGTTCCGAAAAGTCGTTATCGTTGATAAAATTCAAGCGAAATGAAGGAGTTGACGGAAATGAGAAAGAAAAGACGAAGGGAAAAAACGCGTCGCGCCGTCGCGGCGGCGGTTCTGAGCGTCGCGTTCGGGACGGCGGTCGGTTGGGCGCAATCGGTTCCGTTCGAGCCGGGCGGGCCGAGCCGTCCGCAAACGGAGCCGTTCGGAAGAGCGCGCGTTCAAGCGGCGAGTCGAGCGCAAACGACGCATTACGAAAACGCTTGGACGCGGCAAATTCCAAGCCGTCCGACGGCGCGGCCGTTCGGAGGACGGCGCGTCGTTCGTTCGTTCGCGCGGATTCCGAACGGAACGCCGCAAACGTCCGCGTCCGCTTCGGTTCCGCTAAACGCGATTTCGCCGACGCAAACCGGGCCGACGCCGGTTTCGCCGCGTCGCGTCTCGCCGAACGTCGACGCCCCGACCGTCGTAACGACGCCGACGCCGGGAACGCAGACCGTTCGCGAAGCGGTTCCTATTCCGGGAACGCCGCCTCTCGAGACCGCGCCGCCGTCCGAGCGCTCGGCGTTAAAGCCGGTTGCGAAAACGGTTTCCGATTCGAACGGAAACGCGGCGAACGAGAAGGCCGCTCCGGTTGCGCCGTCGAATTCCGCTTCGCGGCCGCCGTTGACAACGCCGCTTCGCCCGGAATCGTCGTCCGACCGCGCTCGGCGAGGCGCTCTCGAAAACGAACGCGGCGCGTCGCCGGAGGAAGTTCAAGAAGCGGCTCTCGACAAAATGTTGCGCGGCGTCGATACGACGGCGAAACCGACGGGCGTCGACGCAAGTTATTGGAAACGCTTAATTCCGGAGGGAAACGAGTCGACGCCGGAGCGGTTTGCGCTCGGAAAAAAACTCTTTTTCGACCGTCGACTCTCGAGCGACGGAACCGTTTCTTGCGCGACTTGCCACGATGTGTCGCGCGGGTTCGCCGACGACCGCCCGACTTCGGAAGGCGTCGACGGCCAATTCGGCGTTCGCAACTCGCCGACGACCGCCTGTTCCGCGTTTTTTTATCGTCTTTTTTGGGACGGACGGTCGCCGAACCTTGAACACCAGGCGTTGCAACCGATCGTCAACAGCCGCGAAATGGGGAGTCCGCTCGACTCCGAAGCCGTCGTCGCGGGAATCGCCGACGATCCGGAGTATAAAGCGATGTTTCAAGCGGCTTACGGTCGCGACGTCAACTACGCTGACGTCGGGAACGCGCTGGCCGTTTTCGAACGCGGGTTACATTTTGCCGACAACCCGTTTTTCCGCTATCTGCGCGGCGACGAAAACGCGATAAGCGCCGACGCGAAAGAGGGTTGGAAAATCTTCAACGACCGCGGCCGCTGCGTCTCCTGTCACCAGATCAGCCCGTCGAACCCGGTCGGAACGAATCACAAGTTTCACAATATCGGCGTCGACGACCCGGCGCCCGATTTCGCGACGTTGGCGAAACGCGCGGCGACGGCGCTCGACGAGAGTCCGCTCGAAGAACGGACGACCGAAGAGCTCGCGTTTGATCCGGAGCTGAACAAACTCGGGCGCTTCAACGTTACGGCGCTCGCGAACGACGTCGGCGGATTTCGAACGCAGCAGTTGCTAAACGTCGGCGTTACCGCGCCTTATATGCGGGACGGTTCGTTGGCGACGCTTTGGGACGTCGTCGACCGTTACAACAAAGGGGGGACGCCGAGCCTCGCGCACGACGGCGGAATCGAGCCGCTCAATTTGAGCGAACGCCAAGTCGAGCAGTTGGTCGCGTTTCTCTTTTCGTTGACCGACGTTCGCTTCGGAGCGGAAAACGCCCGCGAGTTCGAGCGTCAGCGCGTCGCCGCGTCGCAAAATCGACCGGAGCGCGACGACGAAGCCGCGTCCCGACGCGTTCTTTTGTTCGAGCGGTTCCAAGCGCCGACCAAATCGGACGTTGCGAACGAAAAAAACGTCGAGTTGGCGCCGACCGGCGACTCGCCCGGCAAGAACGTCGGCTCGATTTCGGAGACGACGTCGGTTTCGGCGTCCGAGCGCGAACTTGAAGCAAACGAAACGGGCGAAGCGGGCGCCGACGACGAAAACGGCGCCGACGGCGAAGAGCTTCGGCTTGAAACGACGTTCGAAATCGAAACGGACGACGAAACGAACGCGCTTTACCTCGTCGTTCCGGAGGAAAAACCGACGACGCAAACCCCTTCGACAAAAGGAGAAAACGACCAATGAGCCTATACCGTCGAGAAAATTTGGAAACCCGCGTCGAACGGGAGCGGAGCGAGATTTTCGCCGCGCTGAAACGGCTCGACCGCCGTTCGTTTCTGAGAGTCGCCGCCGCGTCTTGGGCCGCCGCGACCGCCGCCGGCGCGCCGTTCGGGAGCGGAGCGTTTCAGACGCTGCGTTTCGTCGGCGCACAAGAAAACGACGCGACGTCAAAGCTGTCGGCGGGCGACGCAAAGTCCGGAGTCCGCGTCGCTTACATTTCGGACTCGCACCTTTACGTCAAGGAGAAAAACGACCGATTCGCCAACGCGCTGATTCGAGCGGTCGCCGACGTCAACGCGCTGGAAGAAAAGCCGGACTTCGTTATTTACGGCGGCGACTTAGCGCAACTCGGTTCGCCGGAAGAACTTCGGTTAGGGCGCGATATTTTGAGCGACCTCGACGCGCCGACGAAAATCATCGTCGGGGAACACGACTGGTACCTCGACCTCGGCGACGGTTGGCGCTCGCTTTTCGGCGAACCGTTTTGGGCGTTCGACTGCAAAGGCGTTCGTTTCGTCGGGATTATGAGCGTTCTCGAAGACGACTTTTGGACGGCGCGTCAAATGTCGGCGGTCGAGCGAATGCAAACGGTCGCCGGGCTCGACAACGGCGTTCAAAACCGTTTCAAAATCGGATCTTCCGGCTTGCGTTGGCTCGAAGAAACGTTGGCCGACTGCCCGAACGAAAAGCCGATCGTCGTTTTTTCGCACTCGCCGCTTTACCCGTTGTATCGAAACTGGAACTTTTGGAACGACGACGCCGCCGAAGCGCGCCGGATTTTGAGTCGTTTCGACGCGGCGACGGTCGTTCACGGGCACACGCACCAGCTTTTGACGCATAAAGAAGGAAATATAGCGTTTCACGGAATGCTTTCGACCGCTTGGCCTTGGCCGTATCCGCCGACCGGCGTTCCGGAATTGACGGTCGAAATGAACCGGCCCGACCCGTTCAACCCGAACGACGGGTGCGGCGACGGCGGGCTGAGGATTTCGCCGGACGGGCTCGTCGACAAAATTTACCGCTTTTGGAATCGCGAGCCGATTTTGGTTTCGGCCGCTTACGTCGCCGGCGACGCGTCGAAGCGTCCGAAGCGCCCGAATTTGCCGAGTTATTGAACCGCGAGCGAACGAAACGTCGATATAGAAAGGAATGCGAAATGAGAAAATGGAACGCGAAACAGCGGGCGCTCGCGGCGATGTTAGCGGCGCCCTTCGCGGCGGTTTGCGTCGTCGGCGCGACTTCGACGGAAGCGGGCGCTCGACTTGCGGAACGATTCGACGCCGCCGTCGCCGCCGCTTCGGAGCGTTGGCGCGAACGTTTCGGCGAGGAAGCGCAGGCGCGAG
>JAFYQR010000188.1 GCA_017559825.1 Thermoguttaceae bacterium
CAAACACCCGCTCGCGCCGTCGCTCGCGCCGCTTCGTAAAAGTCGAAAGCGACTGGCAGAAAGCGGATTACGTCCGACGCGACCGCGCCGCGCGAACAGAGCGTCGCCCTTAAATCCGCCGCCAAGCCGCACAGCGCGACCGCGGAGCGCGTCGCGTCGAGCGGCGTCGCGCCCTGCGCTAAAAGTCCGACGACAACGCCGGTTAGAACGTCGCCGCTTCCGCCGGTCGCGAGGTTCGGGTTCCCCGTTTCGTTGACGGAAAACGCCCCGCTCCCGTCCGCGACGACCGTTCCGGCCCCCTTCAACGCGACGACGAACGCCGAACCGTCGCTCGCGTTCTCGTTAAACGCCGACGCGGCGGCTCTCCGCGAACCGTCTCCGCAAACGTCGAACGATCCTCCGTTAAACGTCGTTGAAACGACGGTTCGCGCTCCCCCCCTTTCTTTGCGAGCGACGCCCGCGCTCGCGTTAAACGCCGACAAAATTTCGGCTTGCGTTCTTCGCTCGTCTCGCCGCTCGCCCGCGGTTCCGTCCGTCGCGCCGTTCGCGCCCGACAAAAACGATTCGAGCGTCCCGAGCGTCGCGTCCTTTTCCAACGCCGACGCGATCGTTTTCTCCGGTTCGTTCAAGCGTCGCGCTCCGTCGCCCCAAAGTCGCTCGAGCCGCTTCGCGAACGCCGTCGCCGCGTCGATTCGGGCGACGCGGTCGCCGGTCGGTTTCGCGCCGGTCAATCGAGCGAACTCGCCCGGATGCGGCGTTAAAATCCGAGCGCCGCGCGGTTTGCGTCCGGCGAAACGTTTCGACGTCGCGCTTTGCTTCGCGTCTTTTCGCTCTTCGACGACGCCGACGCCGCATCTTTTTGACGCCGCGTCGCTCTTATATAATTCCCGAGTTTGCAACGTTTCCAACGTTCGCGCCTCGTCGAAAACGCCCGTCTCCGCCAGCGCGTTGAGAGCGTCCGCGTCGAAAACCGCCGGGCGTTCCAACTCGAAAAAGAGCTCGACGACGAGTCGCGTCGTCTCAGCCGAGCGTCCGAAACCGGGCCCGACCGCAAGCGCCGTCGCGACGCTCGCCTCGCGAAGAATCGCCTCCGACGCCGTCGACGTCAACCGACCGAACGCGTCGCATGCGCCCGGAATCGTCGTATATTCCCGAGCGAAACCGGCGACCGTCTCCAAAATCGGCTCCGGAACGAAAAGACGCGTCAGCCCCGCCCCCGCGACCAGCGCCGCCTCCCCGGTCAACGAAATCGCGCCGCTCATCCCGCGGCTACCGCCGACGACGAGCGCCGTCCCAAACGTTCCCTTATGTCCGTCGAGCGGCCGTTTCGGAAGCGCCGGCAAATCGCCCCAAAACGCCGGATTCGCTCGTCCCGCCTCCTCCGCTCGCCGCGCGAAATCGGCTCGCGTCGCCGCGTCCGGCCAATACGTTTCGCTCATACGTCTTTCCTCCGTTTTTCTTCGCCCAAGCCTTCGACGCTCGACGATAAGCGTTCAAAAAATAAAAAATCAAAAACAGCGTTAAAAACGACGTTTTGCGAGCCGACTCGTCGCACAGAACGATATCTGGAACCGTTTTCATAAAATCAAACGACGACGTTTTACCGCGTCGCGCTTCGTTTTTTTGATTTACGTCAAGCGATTCGAAAAATCAAAAAGCGCGAAAACAATTTTCGCTCGTTTTTCAAAAATATCAAACGAAGCGCGAACGTCGAGTCTTCCGCCGTCCGCCTTTCGTTTCGTTTTCCCCACCAAGGAGCGTTCCGCTCGCCGCCAAAAAACGCAAAAACGCTAAAAAACGCCGACGACGCGATAAAAATCGACGAAAAAACGCTCCGCGTCGACTTTCGTCGCCCGCAAAACGCGTCCTCGACGCTATTATATTATTATTGAACGCCGCGTCGAGCCGTTCGACGCCCCGCGCGGCGAATTTTTCTCCGTCGAATCGCCGAGCGACGCGATCTCGTTCGCTTTCGCCGCCGACGCTCCGCTTCCTTTTATTATATCGCCGAAAATTTCCGATCATGACGCCGCTTTCCGCCGCTCGCTCCGACGCGTTCTCGTCCGCCGTCTCCGACGCAACCTTCGATTTTTCCGCCGTTTGCGCCGTCGTGATGGCCGGCGGTTCCGGAACGCGACTTTGGCCCGAAAGCCGTCGAAATCGCCCGAAACCGTTTTTGCCGCTCCTTCCGGACGGTCGCTCAACGCTCGCCGCGACGTTCGCTCGACTCGACGGGCTGGTTCCGCCGGAGCGTCGTTTCGTCGTCGCGGGCCGCTCGTTCGCTTCGCTCGTCGCCGAGGCGCTGCCGACGCTCGAAACGAGCCGAACGCTCCTCGAACCTTGCGGGCGCGACGTCGCTCCCTGCGTCGCTTGGGCCGCGCTCGAAGCGCTGCAAGTCGATGAAAACGCGACGCTTATCGTATTGCCGTCCGACCACCTCGTCGCTCCTGACGAAGCGTTTCGAGCGACGCTGGCGCAGGCGGTTCGGCTCGTCGAGGAGGACGAAACGCGACTCGTTACGCTCGGCGTCGTCCCGACCGAGCCGTCGAGCGCTTACGGCTACGTCGAAGTCGACGCGCCGCTCGCCTCGCTCGCAAACAACGACGTCGCCGGCGTTTGCGACGCGTATTCCGTCGCTTCGTTCCGAGAAAAACCCGACCTCGAAACGGCGCGGCGCTTTCTCGCGACGGGACGCTATTTTTGGAACGCCGGAATTTTCGTTTGGAAAGCGCGACGGATTTTGGAGCTGATTCGCCGTTTCGAGCCGGAACTCGGCGCGACGTTCGACCGCGTCGCGCCGCTCGTCGCCGACGCCGCCGCGAACGGTCGCTCGACCGCCGACGATCCGACGTTTGTTCGCGAGTTTTCGAACGCCAAACGGATTTCGATCGATTACGCCGTCCTCGAGCGCGCCTCGAACGTCGTCGTTCTCCGCGCGCCGTTCGCTTGGGACGATCTCGGCTCGTTCGCGGCGCTCGAACGAACGTTCGACGCGTCGCAAACAGAAAATTCGCAATTGTTTAAGGACGACTCCGGAAACGTCGCGACCGGAGCCGAACTCGTCGTCGAAAACGCTCGTCGGTCGTTTGTTCGCGTTCTTTCGACGCCAAACGCCGCGGACGGCGCCGCGAAATCGCCGACAAAGCGTCGCAAAATCGTCGCGCTCGTCGACGTCGACGATCTACTCGTCGTCGAAACGGACGACGCGCTTCTCGTCGCTAAAAAAGGAAACGACGCCGCGCTCCGACGCCTCGTCGAACGCCTTAAAAACGACGGGCTCGACGCTTATCTTTAAACGGCGCGACCGAGAACCGCGCGGCGGCGACGGAAAACAACCGCGCTTCTTCGTCGCCGCCGCGCCGCCGTCCCTTTTATCTCGCGCATTTTCTCTATTTTATCATTAAAAGCGCGGCGTTTCGCTCTCGTCGCTTTTTTTTCGATTCCGTCGCGAAAAAATTTTCGGACTTTTTTCTCAACGCGGGAACCGTTTTCACCCCCTAAAAGAGGGGTTTTAGTCGCCGCGTTTCGCCTATTTTACCTTTTTCTCGCCAAAAAAACCGATTTCTCGGAAGAAATTCCGGAAGATTTTCATTTATGATTCAACTACGGCGAAAGAAATGTCCGATACTACCGGCACAGCCGTTAGCAGACCGAGATGGATTTTAGGTCTGCGCAACCCAATTTGGATGATTCAAGTGTAAATAGAGGTGGGTACAAGACCATGTCTCGAAGCATCAAAACGATTATCGCCGGCCTGTGCCTCGCGCTGGCAACTACGTCGACCGCTTCTGCCCAAATTTCGCAGATGCGTTTGTTCTCTCCGTTCCCGGACGACCAATTCGGCGGCGGCGTTTACCAACACGAAGGTTTTTACGGCAGCATCGGCGCCGGTCTCGTCACGCTGAGCCAACCGGGCGATCAAATCGTCGGGAGCCCGGTCGGAACGTCCGCGCAAGTCGTTACGAACGTTATTCCGGGTTCGAACAGCACGACGAACTTCACTTACGTCGCGCAAACGAACCAAATGAACACCTCCCAATTCCGAGCCGACTGGGAAACCGCGACGGAATTCACCGTCGGGAACATGATCGGGCACCACGGTTGGGAAGTCAAAGGCACCGTGATCACGCCGCAAAAGAACGACTACGAAGGGATTTACGGCGGGATCAACATCGAAGACCCGGCCGTCGTCGACGTCAGTTCTTACGGCACGAACGGCAATTACTACATTTGGAACGGTAAAGGCTCGACCCTGATCGATCCGATCAACAGCGGCGGCTCTTACCAAATCGGTCGTTTGTGGGCCATCCGCGGGATGAACACCATCGGTCAATCCGGCCAAGGCTACACCGACAACCAAAACAACGCCAATACCGGCGACGGCGAAAATAAATATATCTTCGTCCCGATGCCGATCACCTACGAAACGTTCAAAATGCAATCGAAGGTGAACACGTGGAGCGTCGAAGCGATGTACAACTACCGCTTCCACCCGTTCCGCCGCGGCACGCTCGAACTCCTCGCCGGCGTTCGCTACACGCAATTCGACGGTCGATTCAACTTCTTCGGCCACGCGAATACGGAAAACACGTCGAGCTACCAAATCACCGAAGTCGAGATTTTGGAAACGAGCAGCAGCGCGAACGTCGACAACGCTACGACCTCGACCTCGCAAGAGTACGGCAGCTACGACTACGAAAACAGCAGCACCGTCGGCGCCGACCTCGGTTACTCCGATTGGAACTTCGAGGCGAACAACCACATTATCGGTCCGCAAGTCGGTCTCCGTTACACGATTTCGAACAATCGTTGGCGCTTCACCGGAGAAGGCAAATACTTCGCCGGTTTCAACCGCCAAAACCTGTACGGCGACGGCACCCTCGGTCTGAAAGCGATGACCGGCGGCGAAGGCGGCACCAACCTCGATATGAGCGAAACCGGCGGCGTTCCGACCTACGCGCCGCTCAACACCATCGCCAACTCCTTCGCTTACTCGAAACACCACGACGTTTACACGAACGGCGTCGAAGGCAAAGTCGAAGCGACTTGGAACTGGACGCAAGCGGTCGGCTTCAAAGTCGGTTACCAAATGCTGTACATGGACAACATCGCTCGCGCCTCGGCGATCAACAATTACCGCTTGAACGAAGACGGTTCGATCTTCGGCGTCAAGAAGAACAAGGACGATTATAACTTCGACCAATTCGTTCACGGCGTCATGTTCACCGTCATGATCAACCGCTAGTCGCCGCAACTCGAACGCGAACCGCTCGCCAACGAACGGTTCGCGACTCGAAAACGGCTAACGAAACGAAACAATGTCGCTTCTAAGGCGCGCCGTCGCTCGACGACGCTTCCGCGAGGCGAAACTAACCGAACGATTTCCCGCCAACAGCGGATTTCGGGAAACGTCGCGACCGAGAGCTTCGCCGCTCGAAGCCGCGTAAAAAATCCGCGACCCTCAAAATCCTCTTTTTGAGTCATCCGACGTTTTTGGAACCCGCGTTTTCCAAGTTAAGGCGTTTACGGAAAAACGCTGGGAAAACCGGTTCCGGAAACGTTAAACGCGCGAGCTCCTTCGGATCGCTCGCGTCGAGACGTCGGGACTTTTTGAGGCCAACCTTTTCAACGCGTCGACGCTTCCGAAAACGAAGCGAAAACGCGGCGTTCGACCGAACCGACGGTCGCGCAAACGTCGTCGAAAACGACGATTCGTTCATGAACGCGAATCGAAACGAAGCGGCGGCGCCAAGCGTTCGGACAGGCGACAAAGTCTTATCGAAGGCGGAGTTCCCGAAGTCGACAAACGCATCCTGTTTTAACGACAGGTTTTTCACCAACGAAACAACGGCGTCCAACGACGGGTAGGTTCGACTCGTCCTACGCGGGACGCGTCCGAACCATCGGCTTAAAAAGGAGGCGTTCGCGTCTCCTTTTTTTCGTTTCTTGCGGAACGCTCCCGACGACCGGAGCGACCCCGACAACCGAAACAACCGGCGCGCCCAACGTTATTTTGCGGCAAATAACGTTTGAATCAAGAAAAACGCCGCCTTCCCCCGCTTGACGCGACGTCTCGACGGGGTAAAATGGAGGCGTTGTATCGGAAGAAAACGCCGCCGACCTTTTAAGGGCGTTCCTCCGAGCGCCGCGTCAAAACGACGCGTTCCTTTTTGTCGATTTTCGCCGACTCGCCGTCGGTTCGCTCGTTTGTTTCGAACGAACGCCGCGAAAATCGCCCCCTCTTTCCTTTAGCCGATATGAGCGTTACCCAGCCCCCGCCGTCGAGCGTTCCCGTTCGACGGTCGCGAATCCGGTCGAAAACGTCGTCGACGACGTTTCTTCGGCGCCGCCGACGTCGCGGCGCAAGCGCGGTTTTGCTTTGCGAGTTTCTTGGTTTCGCTCGCCGTTTTCGACGGTTCTCGTCGAGCGCGTCGTTTGGCCTTTCTTCTTTAGTCGCGTCGCGGCGTCTTTTCGACGCGTTTATTGCGAATCTCGGCCTTTCGTCAAAGTTTGCGGAGCCAACGCGTTTTCCGCGCCGTCGTTCCGTTTCGATATTAACCTGTTTCGCCGTTTTTTCGTTTCAGAATTCCGTCGAAACGCTTATTCCATTTCGCGTTTCCGTCGTCGGCGCTCCGTTGGATTCGGAGCGTCGTTTCATTCGGGAACGCTTCGCGGCGCCGTCGTCGTTTGGGGAAGCGACGCGCCGCCCAACTTGCGGAGAAATTCCAAAATGAGTGTTCCCGAAGGTCGTTGGCGACCTCGCCCGACGTTGAAAATCGCCGCGCTCGTCGCGCTTTTCGCCCTCTTGGCGTTCCTCGGAACCGCCGCGTCGACTTCGTTCGGCGCCCGAGCCGACGACAAGGAAGCCGCGCCGACGCCGGAGTCCGCCGTCGTCGAGCCCGTTTCCGCCGAAACGCCCGACGCAGCGAAGGCCGTCGACCAACATAAAAATATCGTTCAGAAAAAATGGCTCCCCGACTTGAAGGTTCTCGTCGGCGCCCCGACGACGACGCTCGACTTGTCCGAAACGCTGAACGAATTTTGCGAACAAAACGTCTTCCAAACGGACGGCGCTCCGACGCCGGAAGATTTGACGCTCGAACTCGTCGAAGACGGCGGCTCGGTCGCGAAAGCGCGCCTCGAAGGAACGACGCTTTACGTCGACTGGACGCCGGACGCGATCGGCGACGCCGAAATCACCGTCAAAGCGACCCCGAAAAACGACGCGTCGCAAGTCGCCGTCGTTTCGTTCGAAGCGGAAAGCTGGACGCCGAATTATTGGTCGATCTTCGCGGCGGTGCTCGGCGGCCTCGGGCTCTTCCTCATCGGGATGAAGCGGATGTCGGACGGTCTGCAAGCGGTCGCGGGCGCGCGTCTTCGCCGCGTTATTTCGATGTTCACGAACAACCGTTTCCTCGCGGTCGGCGTCGGTTTTATGGCGACGGTGCTCGTTCAATCGAGTTCGGCGACGACGGTGATGATTCTCGGTTTTGTCAACAGCGGCCTGATGACGCTCGCGCAAGCGGTCGGGTGCGTGATGGGGACGAACATCGGAACGACGACGACCGGCTGGCTCTTGACGCTGAACCTCGGCGCGTACGGTCTTCCGCTCATCGGCGTCGCCGGTTTCGTTTATCTTTTGACGAAAAACGAAAAAATCTGCAACCTCGCGGCCTGCGCGCTCGGGATCGGGTTGATCTTCTTCGGTTTGAAGACGATGGGCGCCGCGCTCGCGCCGCTTCCGGATATTCCGGCGTTTAGCGAATTTATGCAGTCGTTCCAAGCGAACAATCTTTGGGGCGCGTTCAAGTGCGTGATGGTCGGCTGCGTTACGACGATGCTCGTTCAATCGTCGGCGGCGACGATCGGGATCACGATGACGCTGGCGACGCTCGGCGCGATCGACTTCAACGCGGCGGCCGCGCTTGTTTTGGGCGAAAATATCGGAACGACGATCACGGCGCTTTTGGCGTCGATCGGCGCGTCGACGAACGCTCGCCGCGTCGCGTACTTCCACACGCTCTTCAACTGTATCGGCGTTTGCTGGGCGTTGGCGGTTTTCTTCCCGGTTTTGCTTCCGGCGGTCGACGCGCTCGGCGCTCGTTGGAACCTGGACGTCAACGGCAAGATCGCGCTGACGCACTCGCTCTTCAACGTTACGAACACGCTCGTTTTCCTCCCGTTCGTCGGCGTTTCGGCGGCGTTTTTGACCAAAATTGCTCCCGAACGCGCTTCGAAGCCGAAGAAACGCGCCTCGACGACCGGTCTCGATTCCTTTATGAACGACGACCCGATCGTCGGTATCGAACGTTCGCGCCTTGAAATCCAACGTATGTTCGACGACTGCCGAACGCTCGCTCGCGACCTCGGAACGTTGAAGGCGGAAAAATTCGAAAACGAAGCGCTCGTCGCCGACTCTTTCGCGCTCGAAAAGACGCTCGACGACCGCCAAGACGAGACGATCGACTTCATCTCGAGCCTAACGACGCGCGCCTTCACCGTCGACGTCGCGGTTTCCGCTCGCGAACAAGTGCGCCTCGCCGAAGAACTCGAAACGATCAGCGACTACTTCGTCGGCGTCTTGAAGTCGAACCTCAAATTGAAGGAACTCGAACTCCCGACGCCGAAGGAAATCGGCGAAACGTTCGACGAACTCCTCGGTTACGCGACGGAGTCGCTCGAGTGGATCGGCAAAATCTTCGCCGAATGGGGGTCTCGCGACAAACTTCTCGAGGAGATGACCGACCGTCGCGTCCGTTACGTCGCTCGAGTGAAGGAAATCCGCGAACAATTCCTCCATTCGATGTTCGAAGAACGCCTCGACCCGCAAGCGGTCGTCGCGGTCGACTACCAACTCAACGCTTGGCGCCGCGTGTACGAACACTTGCACAACATCGCCGAAGCGATGGAGCCGCGACGCGTCCCCGCCGCCAAACCCGCCGCCGTTTGAGCGCGAGTTTCTAGAAACCGTTAAAGCCGGCGTCTAGAACGCGATTTTTCGTCGACGAGACGCCCTCGGTTCTATTTTTCGCCGCCTTCGATCCGTTCGAGGCGGCTTTTTTTACCGCGTTTTCCTTATGTTCGCCCCGTTTTTCTTTCAAGGAGATTTTAAAATGTCGACGCTATTTTCCCGCTTCTTCGCGGCGACGCTCGCGGTCGTTTCGACGGCGGCGCTCGTTTTGGCCGACGATCCGACGCGCCCGGTCGAACCGTTCGACGTCGCGCAAACGCCCGCCGGGCAAGCCGTCGCTTTCACGACGACCGGCGACCAAAGCCAACTTTTCCGCCGCTCGTTCCTCGAAATCGCCGACGGCCAAAACGACGTCGCGACCGAAATCGCCGTCGACCTCGACCCGAGCGAAAAATTCCAAACGCTCGACGGGTTCGGCGCCGCGATCACCGGCTCGACCGCGTTCAACCTCTTCAAAATGACGCCGGCAGACCGCCGCGCGCTCCTCGTCGAAACGTTCGACCCGAAAATCGGGCTCGGCTTCAATTTCGTTCGCGTTTCGATCGGCTGCTCCGATTTTTCGCTGAGCGAATTTTCCCTCTGCGAAAAGCCGGGAATCGAGAACTTCGCTATGTCGCCTGAAGATCGCGAATACGTGATTCCGGCGCTAAAAGAGATTTTAGCGATCAACCCGAGCCTAAAGATTATGGCGTCGCCGTGGACGTGTCCGCCGTGGATGAAAGTCGAAGACTTGGAGTCGTTCCGTCCGTTCGAGTCGTGGACGAGCGGTCGCCTCCACCCTAAATATTACGACGATTACGCGACCTACTTCGTCAAGTACGTCGAAGCGATGGCCGCCGAAGGAATCGAAATTTACGCGATCACGATGCAAAACGAGCCGCTCAACCGCGGAAACTCGGCGTCGCTCTTCATGACGTGGCAAGAGCAGCGCGACTTCGCGAAGGTTCTCGGCCCGAAAATGCAAAAAGCGTTCCCGAAAACGAAAATTATCGCGTTCGACCACAACTTCAATTACGACAAGAACAAGCCGGAGTGCCGCGACCAATTCGGCTATCCGCTCCACATTTACGAAGACGCCGAGGCGGCCAAGTATCTCGCCGGAGCCGCGTATCACGCTTACGGCGGCGACGTTTCGGAGATGAAGCGCGTTCGCGACGCCCGTCCCGACAAAGAGCTTTATTTCACCGAACAATCGATCGGCGCTTGGGGGTATTCGTTCGACGGCGATCTGATGTGGTTCGCGCGGGAAATCTCCGTCGGAACGCTCGCCGCCGACTGCCGAGGCGTTATCGTTTGGAACTTTATGCTCGACTCGGAGCGCGGCCCGAACCGTCCGGGCGGTTGCACGAAGTGCTTCGGCGCCGTCAATTTGTCGACGAAAGATTTTAAAACGGTCGAGCGTTACTCGCATTTTTACGATATAGCGCACCTCTCGAAGGGGTTCGCGCCGAACGCTCGCCGAATCGCCGCCGACGTGAAAACGCAAGACGGCGTCCGCGGTTTCCGTTGCGTCGCCGCTCAAAATCCGGACGGAACGCTCGCCGTCCTCGCGCAAAACGACTCCGACGCGCCCCGCAAGGCGACGATTCGCTTCCCCGGCGGTTCGTTCGTCGCGGAGCTTCCGCCGAAATCGGTCGCGACGCACCGCTGGAAACCTTGACGCGCCGACTTTGCCGGTTGCGACGGTTCTAAAACGCCTCCGTCAAGCGCCGCGTTTCGACGATTTTTCCGTCGAGGCGCGGCGTTTCGACGTTTTCGCTTCTTTTTTCGCCGCCGACTTAACCGGTTTCGTCGATTTTACCGCCGACGTCGTTTCCTGTCGCGGGCCGAGCGTCGCGACGGCGTATTCCTCAACCTGCTCCGGCGTCTCGAAATATTGCTCGAAAAGGAACAAATCGTCGTATTCGCAACGCGTCGTCGAGTATTCGCGACAAATTTGCGGCCGCGTTTCGTAAATCCGGCAGCGGTTGTCCGGGCCCAGCTCTTTACAAGGCGTGCGAACGAGCAAAAACCAGTCGCCGTCCTCGACGAACACCGACGCGCCCTCGTGCAGCAAGTACCAACGGACGTAATCGAACTCCTCGAACGTCGACGGCTTGTCGATCGGGAGCGCGAAATAACGGCAGCACTTCGCGTCGCAAAATTCGCAAAGCCGCTCCGGCGGAACCTCCGATTTCTTCGGTCGCCGCGCCGGTTTCGGCGATTTCTTCGCTTCCGCCGCTTTCCAACTTTTCGCCGACTTCGCCGCTTCGGGCTTTTTCGCCGTTTTTCCCGTTTTTCGCGTCTCCGCCGACTTCGCCGCCCGCGTCGCCGACGTTTTCCGCGTCGAACAACTTTCGCAAGAGGCGCAAGGGGATTTTTTCGACGGCGACTTCGGCATAACGCGGCTCCTTTCGAACGGCGGCGAAACGGCAGGTTGGATAAAATAAGCAAAGAGCGCAAGAAACAACGCGACGCCGAACGGTCTCGGGCCGCTCGCCGTTGCAAACGATTATACCCAAAACGCCGTCGACGCCGAGTCGGGGCGGTCGCGTTCCGCCGCGTTTTTACTTATCTTTCTCTTTCTCCTTTTCTTTCTTTTTCTCTTCCTTTTCCTCCTCTTTTCGTTCCTTTTTTTCCTTCTTTTCGTCGCGTTTTTCGTCCCGCTCGCTCATTCGCTCGAAGCCGTCGGCGTCGCCGGTTTCCTCCATTTCGGAAATTTCAATTTCGAGGATTTCCTCCTCGAGCGTTTCCTCGTCGTCCTCTTCGTCGGCGTACCGTTCGCGATAAAACTCTTCGGCGGCCTCCAAATCCTGCGGAATCCCTTCGTCTCCTTCGCGCCAATCGGTTGGACAGGTCTCGCCGGTCTCGCCCCAACGAGCCAGCCCCTTCGCCAAACGAAGCGTTTCCTCGACCGACGGTCCGAACGGCCGCCCGTAAACAAGGTTCGCTTGAACGATTCCGTCCGCGTCGATCAAAACCAACGCCCGATGGGCGACGCCGCGTTCGCAATCCAAGACGCCGTACTCGTCGGCGATATGTTTCGTCAAGTCGGCGACCAACGGAAATCGCAGTCCCTCGACCCCGCCGAGCGAACGAGGCGTCGCGGCCCAAGCGGCGTGCGCGTAAACGCTGTCGACCGAAACGCCGACGAGGCTAACGTTCGCCGCCTCAAACTCGTCGACCGCTTCCGAAAACGCGACGATTTCGGTCGGGCAAACGCAGGAAAAGTCGAGCGCGTAAAAAATCAACAACGTCGGGCGGCCCCGATATTCTTCGAGCGCGACCCGCCCGATTTCGCCGTCCGGCAAAAGCGCGTCCGCTTCGAACGTCGGCGCCTCGCGACCGACCAAAACGCTCGGTTTTTTCGCCAATTCTTCATGCTCGCGTTCGTGTTCGTGCTCCGTCATTTTTCGTTTCCTTTTTCTTTTTTTTTTCGACGCCGAAACGCCGTCGAGTTGCTATTTTTGAAGCGCGCCGAACGCCGTCGACGTTCGAGCGCCACCGACTTTTCAACGTAGAACGCGATTCGCCGTCGGACGCGCTCGCCGTTAAATTTTCGCCGTCTTCGCTCGTCGGACCGCCGACGCGTCCAATTTTTCCAATTGTTCCGGCTAAGAAACGAAAAAAAAGCGTGAAAGAGAAAATTTCGGCGTTTATTCGCAACTTTTTTCTGGAAAACGGGAAAATTTGAATTATAATGGAGAAGACGGTCGTTTTGCGTTCGCTTCCGTTTCAGTTCGTCGACGTTTTTCGAAACGTTTCGGTCGAAAAGCGAGCGCCGCGACGTCGCGCGTCCGTCGGACGCGTCGCCAAGACTATTTTGCCGAGAGGAGTAACCGTCCCGTGTCCAACGCGAATGAAGAAAATTTTGACGATCTCTTTACGAAAGCCGACGATTCCGACGGAAACGACGACTTTTTTTCGTCGTTGAGCGGTTCGCAAGACGCCGCGGACGCCGATCCGTTCGCCGGTTTTGACTCCGGCGCGACGGACGATTCCGATCCGTTCGGCGGATTCGGCGAGGTTCCGGGCGATTCCGACGCCGGTTCCGAGAACCCGTTCGGCGGTTTCGACGCCGCGCCCGTCGAAGCCGAAGCGACCGATTTCGCCGCGCCGGTCGCCGAAACCGGCAAAAAGGGTAAAAAAGCGAAGAAAGAAAAGACGCCAAAAGTCCCGAAAGCGAAAAAAGAGAAAGCGCCGAAGAGCGACGTCATGTACGGTTCGCCGAAGCCGTTCCTCGTTTTGGGCGCGATCTTCCTCTTGGGGATTATCGCCGCGAACGTTTTCGCGCTCACGACGGCCGGCGGCGGCGCGATTGCGTTCCTAGCGTGCTTCGACGTTCTCGGCTTGATTTTGCTCGCGATTCCGGCGCTCTTGATCAAGCAACTGCGAACGCGTTCGGTCGGCTTGTTCGATATGTTCCTCGCGCTTGCGGCGGCCTTCGTCATTATGGGCGCGATGGCCGTTTTGGCGCAACAAGCGCAAAATTACGGCGCGTCCTCGAAAGTCGCGTCGAACGTCGCCGTTTCGACGTTCGACGACCGCGCTTAATCGCTTAGCTGTCAACGCTTTCCAACGAAAAAACGCAAAACGCCCTTGCGACGTTTTGCGTTTTTTTACGCCCAGACGGTTCCGCCTCAACGACCGTCAAATTTTGCCGCAATCGGCGAAACCGCCTCGTCTCGCCGACTCGCCGACTCCGCGACGCGACGAAAAAACGCCGCCGAACGCGGTTCTCCGACGTTCGACGGCGTTTCGCTTTATCTCGCTAAACTAAGCGACGGCGGAGTTTACGCGTCGCGGCCTTCCATCTTTTCGGCGACCGACCAAAGCCCGGCGCTCGGCGTGTCGATGAAGAAAACTTCCTCGCCGTCCGGCATGACGTTGAGCCCGTTCTTCATCTTTTCCGGATTGTAGCGTTCGAGCGTTTCGGTCAAGTCGGCATACCCGAAGCAAACGCTTTCGATTTCGTCCTTCGTCAGCCCGCCGCCCGGCGCGTAGGTAATCTTGAAGCGGCCTTCCGACGAGCCGTGAATCAAGTGCGCCGTGCCGTGCGTCAAATCTTGCAAAATCGGTTCCGTTTTCCAAAGGCGCATGACGTTTTCCGTCCCGGAATAACCGTATTTGCGAATGAGCGCGTCGACTTCCTCTTGTTCGCCGAAGCGTTTCAAACCCGGCGCGATAATCAGCAGCTCGCCGCCGTCGGCCATCGCCATCCGCGTGCGGTAGATCGCCTTGTTCGCGACCCAAGTCGAGTAGAACTCGTCGCCCTGCATCACCGCGACGACTTTCTTGAGCGGCGGAACGATCGTAACGTTTTGACGGCGCGACGCCCGAGCCGCTTCGAGGTAAACGTCCAGTTCGTCGCCGACGAAAACGCCGGTGTGGCCGAGGTTTCCGTTTTCGTCGTAAGCCATCGTAACTTCGAAATAGAAGTCCGGCAGGAAGCCGAGAAGCTCGTCTTCCGCTTTATTGTAGCAACGGCGAAGCGGCGTCAGGAGGTTCCCGAGGTTGTTTTCGATGCCGCAACAGGCCGCCATCATGTGCGACGCGCAGATCGTCGGTTTCCCGCCGAGGCCGATAAAGTAGTTTTTGTTGTGGTTCGCGAAGCCGAGGACTTCGTGCGGAACGACGTGCCCAACGTTGATCACCAAGTCCCACTTTTCTTTAACGAGCGGCGTGTTCAGCGCGACCGGAATCGACCAATTCGCCTTGCCGTTCGAAACTTCCTCGACGTAACTCGCCGGAACTTCGCCGATTAAGGTGGAACCGTCGCGCCAGTCGTGCGCCAAAATCTTTTCTTCCGGAATCGAGCCGAACATCCAGCGGTTTTGCTCCGGCGTGTGCGGAACGTGTTGACCGAGCGTCGGAATGACCCAAACGTCGGCGGTTTTGGAGAAAATTTTATAAAATTCTTCGACGATCCAACCGGAGCCGCTGTGCGCTCGCGTAACGTCCGGCGGGAGCAAAAGAACGCGCTTCGGGTCGCGACAAATCCGCTCGCGAGCCTCCTCGGCGGCGCGGCGCGTCAGTTCGAGAACTCTCTCTTTCGTCAAACGACCTTCTTCGGAAAACCAAGCCATCTTCGCTCCCTTCGCATTTTTGGCAATTTAGGTAAATTGCAACGCGTTATTAACCGCCGTCGCAACCAACAAAACGCCGACGAACCGTTCGCCGCGTTTAAAATAAGCAAATTTAAACGACGTTGCCGGCGCCCCATTTTCTCGGTAACGTCGTACAAAATATCGCGGAACTCTTGCGGCGACTCATCTTCGAGCCGCTTCCCTTTTTTGTCGAGACGCTCGTTGACTTTAATCGCGGTTTCCTGCATGACGGCGCGCGTCTCCGCGCTTCCTCCGACGAGGGCGAAGTTTTTCCCGCGTCGACGGTCGCGACGTTCAAACCGGATAAAATAACGCGACTTTACCGCCGCCCGATTTTTTCGGTAACGTCGTACAAAATATCGCGGAACTCTTGCGGCGACACGTCTTCGAGCCGCTTCCCTTTTTTATCGAGACGCTCGTTGACTTTAATCGCGGTTTCCTGCATGACGGCGTGCGTCTCCGCGCTTCCTCCGACGAGGGTGAAGTTTTTCCCGCGCGTCAACCGCTTGTCGCCGTCGGTATTATCCAAGCCGACGCCGAGCATCGCCGCTTTTTTCGGTTTCGGGGGATTCGTTTGTCTCATTTCGTTATCCTCCTTAAAAATCGCGACGTTTTTCTTTGTCGCGTCAACCAATTTTCGCCGCGCCCAAACGCCGACGAAAACGCCTCTCCGCTATTATACGCCGACGCCGATAAAAAATCAAGCCCGCCGAAGGCGGTTTTACCCGCGGCGCCGCCGGGCGCTCCGGGCCCGCGCTACCGCGCGAGTTCGGTTTCTTCGCTCCGTTGTCGCTTGATTTTTCCGCCCAACAAAAGCGGAGGAACCGGCGGCCCGAAGGCGGTTTTACCCACGCTACCGCGCGAACTTGGTTTCCGCTCCCGTTGGTCGCGCGCTTTTTCGCTCAACTAAGCGATTCTGACGGCGGTTCGGGCGGCGGTTAGTTTTGCGGGGCGGCGAAAAGGTCGAGGTAACGCCGCAGCGCTTGGCGCAAGCACGGGTCGTCGTCCGGAGCGTTCGCTAAGATCGCTTCGGCTTCGCGGACGAAACGCCCGTCTTTTAAGCGTCGCAACGCGGTAAAGCAATACTCGTGAAGATTAGGCTCTTGCAACAACGCGGCAAAGTCGACCCCGTCGCCGCGCCCGGTTTTCGGCAAGAGATCGCGAAGAATTGTGTTGCGAGCGACGCCGGTTTGCGGATCGCCGAGCAGTCGGCAAATCATACGATAAAAAATCGGCGATTTCGCCAAACTCCTTTTGAGCGGCAATAAATCTCGGCCAATAACTTGGAAAACGTAAACCATAAGCTCCTGCGCTACTTGACGTCGCGGCCTCGGTCCAAAGAAGCGATTGGCCAAGTTTTCGTCCGGAATTCGTTGGGCCTCTTCGAAAACTAAATTGTAGAGACTTGCAACGCCCGAACAAAAATATTCGACGCGTTCGTCGGTCAAGCGTTCGGCGGTCGCATAAACGAAAAGTTCCGCTAAACGCCGCGCGAACTCGTCGTATTGCGCCTCCGTATAGTAAGCGGACATATAAAAGCGGTTCATTTTGAACTGCTCTTCGTAAGAAAGCGGTTTGGGCGGCATGTCGGTTCCTCCGGGCGCCGGTGAAAAACGTCCGCGCTTCGACGGCGTTCGTCTAAGGAAGCGGAATCAAACGCGAACGCAAAAACGCGGCGAGTTCCGTTTTGTCGATTCGATTTTCGACGACGCCCAAAACGGTTCGCGTCAACTCCGGGCCCGGCGCGACGTCGAAACCGTTCCAGCGCAAAAAAACGAGCGCGGCGGCGGTCGCGGTTCGCTTATTGCCGTCGACGAACGGATGGTTTTTCGCAAGCGAAAAAAGATAAGCCGACGCGAACTCGCAAAGATCGCGATAAAGGTATTCGCCGCCGAACGTCGCGAGCGGAGCCGAAACCGCCGACTCCAAGAGGCCAAAGTCGCGGACGCCAAACGCTCCGCCGTACCGCTCGACTTGGTCGGCGGCGATCGCGAGAACGTCGTCGACCGTCAAGAACTCAAACTCGGAGTTAACGGTCATTGCCCCAACACCCGAAGCGTTTCGGCGTGTCGGCGGTTGACCGCTTCGAGCGCGTCGGCGAGGCGCGGGTTGACGCCGGAACGTTTCGGGCGGACGACGAGGGCGCCGTCGACGATTTCGAGGTCGAACGTCGCGTTCGGGGCGACGGTCAACGCGTCGAGCGTCGAGCGGTCGAGAACGAGGGCGAAGCGGTCGTTTTCGCCGAGCGGGATAAGCGTCGTTTGGGTTTGCATCGGAAAACTCCTTTTAGCTTCATACGGGCAAAACGCGACCGCTCCCCGACGCCGAGCGTTTCCGTCGGCGCCGAGGTTGCGTAAAAGTCGAGAAAATCGCCGCGTCGATTAAGCGCGACGCGGCGTTTCAAACGGTTCGACCGTCGACGGTTCAGCCGTTAATACGGCCTTCCAGTTCGGCGACCAAGTCGTCCTTCTTGACGCGGGTTTGCTCCAGCGTGTCGCGGTTGCGGAGCGTAACCGTCCCGTCTTGGAGCGTTTGACCGTCGACCGTGATGCAGAACGGCGTCCCGATTTCGTCTTGACGGCGATAACGACGCCCGACCGCGCCCTTTTCGTCGTATTGAACCGACATCTTTTTCTTGAGTTCGCCGTAAATTTCCGACGCGACTTCCGGCATGCCGTCCTTCTTGACGAGCGGGAAAACCGCCGCTTTGACCGGAGCCAAACGCGGGTGAAGCTTCAAGTAAACGCGCTCTTCTTCCTTGCCGGCTTCCGACGTCGGCGCTTTGTCGACGTTGTACGCTTCGCAGAGGAACGCGAGGGTCGCGCGGTCGGCGCCGGAGCTCGGCTCGATGACGTGCGGAATGAAGCGTTCTTTGCGGAGGTCGTCGTAGTACGAGAGGTCTTTCCCGCTCCCGCGCCACTTCGGAGCGCCGTTCGCGTCGCGTTCGAGAACGAGGTCGTTCCCTTCGCGGACGAGCTTACCTTCCGAGTGCGAACGCAGGTCGAAGTCGCCGCGGTGCGCGACGCCTTCCAATTCGCCGAACTCGCCTTCCGGCAAGAACGGGAACGCGTATTCGATGTCCGCCGTCCCGACGGAGTAGTGCGCGAGTTCCGCTTTGTCGTGTTCGCGCATGCGGAGGCGTTCGCCCGCGAGGCCCATATCGACGTACCATTGGAAGCGACGGTCGCGCCAGAAGCGGTACCATTGTTCCGATTCGTCCGGGCGGCAGAAGAATTCGATTTCCATTTGTTCGAATTCGCGGCTGCGGAACGTGAAGTTGCGCGGCGTGATTTCGTTGCGGAAGCTCTTCCCGATTTGCGCGACGCCGAACGGAACGCGAACGCGAGCGCTGTCGACGACGTTTTTGAAGTTGACGAAGATCCCCTGCGCCGTTTCCGGACGGAGGAACGACGCGTCGTCCGCGCTCCCCAAGGCGCCGACGATCGTTTTGAACATCAAGTTGAATTCGCGCGGCTCGGTCAGCGTCCCGACGTGTTTCGCGTCCGGCCCGACGACGTTCGAGAAGTCGTGCGTTTCAAATTCCGAAATAGCCGCGACGTCGCCGTCCCAAACGAGCGTTTCGAGGTCTTTTTTGCGCAGGCCGAAGTATTTCAACGCCGCTTGGTCGAGCGCGTCTTGGACGTTTTCCGTTTCGAGCGTCGTAACGAAGACCTTAACTTGCTCCGCCGGAGCGCCGTTTTCGCCGTGTTTCAAACCGGAAACCCAACGCCCTTTAACGTGGTCGAAACGGTAGCGGCGCTTCGATTCGCGGCAGTCGATCATGAAGTCGTGGAAGAGGTCGTAGTGACCGGAGCATTTCCAGACTTGCGGGTGCATAATGATCGTGCAGTCGAGGCCGGCCATCTCGAATTTGCCCGGCGCGCCCGGCAGAACTTTCATTTCGTTGTGGCCGACGACCATATCTTGCCACCACGCGTCTTTGACGTTCTTTTTGAGGAGAACGCCCAAGGGCCCGTAGTCCCAAAAACCGTTCAAACCGCCGTAAATTTCGCTCGATTGAAACAGGAAGCCGCGACGTTTGCACAGCGCGACCAAGTCTTCCATCCGCATCGTTCAAATTCCTTCCGTTTATCTCGCCGTCGGTCGACTTTTCGCGTCGCGCCGAGCGGCCCTGTTCGACGAACGCCGCGACCGCTCGCGATTCGTTCGTTTTTATCGTTGTATATTATACGCTTATTTTCCGGCTTTAAAAGCGGCGTCGAGCCGAATTTCTCCGACGCGATACTCCGGAACGACGTCGAGCGAGTCGACCCGAGCGGCGTCGGCGACGTCTTTTGCCAACTTAATCCGCTTCAAGTTTTGCCCGCCGCGACTCGCCAAGAGCGATTCGACGAGGGGCGTCGACCGCGTTTGACGCCAATGTTCCCGCGCGACCTCCGCTTGAACGTTCAGCGCGAACCCGGTTTCGGCGAGCGTCAGCCGGTCGGCCAAGAGCCCGGCGAGGAGCAAATCCTCCTCCGTGTATTGACCGTCCGTCCCGGCGCAAACGAGCGAAATTTGCGAAAAACCGTCGCGCAAGAGCCGCTCGACGACCGCCGCCGCGTTGACGAACGCCGCCGTTAAAACGACGCCGCGACAGCGCAAAATCGCCTTCGTCCCGTTCGTCGTCGTGAAGAGGAGCGTTTTCCCGCGAACCGTCGCCGCGTCGTAAAGGTCGGGCGAGTTGCCGAGGTCGAACCCGTCGATCGGAAGCCCTTTCCGCTCGCCGCCGAGCAAAATTCGCCCCGCCGCGTTCGGACGGCTTTCGAGAATCGCTTTTTTCGCCGCGAACGTCTCGTCGACCGTTCGGAACGGAACGACTTTCTCCGCTCCGGAAGCGAGGGCAGTCGCGATAACCGTCGTCGCGCGCAACACGTCGATAGCGACCGACGCGCCGTCCGGCGGCAACTCCGGCGCGAGTTCGGGAAGCGCGTAAACGTCGAGGCGTTTTTTTGTCGTCATCGTCGCAAAGACTCCTAAATTTCGCTAAATCGCTCGAAAACGCCGCCCCGCGAACTGGTCGACGTCGGAAAATTCGTTATAATGGTCGCGTCGCAATCGTTTTTTCGACCGACGCGACCGCTTCTCTTTAGTATAACGTCAAATTCAAGATTGGAAAGGCCCGCCGATGACCGCGAAGAAACCGACCGTCGACAAAACGCCCGAACGCGTCCGCGGAATGTTCGGGGAAATCGCGCCGAAATACGACTTTCTGAACAACCTGCTTTCCGTCGGGCTCGCGCCGCGTTGGCGACGGCGGCTCGTTCGCGAAGTTTTCCGACGGCTCGACGCGGAATTTAGCGAAACCGGCGAAGATAGGCGAGCGCGAACCGTCGAAACGCTCGACGTCGCGACCGGCACCGGCGACGTCGTTATCGAAGAACGCCGCCAATTCAAGCGCAAACCGTTCGCGGCGGAACTTCGAACGCTCGGCGTCGACTTCGTTCCGGAGATGCTCGAACTCGCGCGGAAAAAAGCGCCCGGCGTCGAGTTTCTCGAAGGCGACGGCTTAAACCTTCCGTTCGAAGCGAACCGTTTCGACGCGGCGACCGTTTCGTTTGGGCTCCGAAATATGGTCGACCCGGAACGCGGAGTCGCCGAGCTGATTCGCGTCTGCCGACCGGGCGGAATCGTCGCGATTTTGGAATTTTCGCCGACGAAATTTCCGATTTTCGCGCCGATTTTCCGTTTCTATTTTCATCGAATTTTGCCGAAAATCGGGCAAACGGTCGCGAAAAACCGCTCCGACGCGTACCGCTATCTGCCGGAAAGCGTCGACGCGTTCGACTCGCCGGCTGAAATTCTCGAGCACATGCGCCGCAACGGAATCGCCGAACCGCGCCGAATCCCGATGACGTTCGGCGTCTTAGGGCTCTTCGTCGGACGCAAAACGTCGCAAAATTAAATTCCCTCGCTTAAAACCGTTTGCGCAAACCGCCTAGTTCGCGCAAACCGACAAAACGCCGCAAGAAACGCGAAACGCCGAGACGCTTCAATGCGCGCTCGGCGTTTTACGTTCGCTCTTTCGTTCGGAAACGGACGCTTATTTATGTTCGTCTTGCACCGCGGCGCCGACTTCGAAAACCGGAACTTCGGTCATCGGATCGGTAATCGTAACGCTAAGCGGCGTCGTGTCGACGTTGCGATATTCTTCGTCGACGACTTGATATTCCGAACCGCCTTCGACGCTTTCGGAACCGTCTTCGGCGACGACGAGTTCGCCTTCTTCAATGACGAGCTTCGTCACGGTAACTTTGTAGTCGCCCGCCGGAACGCCTTCGAAACCGTAGGTTTTGATCTTCGCTTCGCCCTTTTCGTTCGTGGTTCCGCTCGGCGTGTACTTCTGATTTTCCGGGTTTTGCGCGTGGAAGATGACTTCGGCGCCGGCGAGCGGCGCGCCGTCTTGCGTAACTTTCACGACGCAACCGCCGAGTTCGCCCATATCGCTCGGCTTTTTGATTCCGCCGCAACCGACCGCGACGACGGCGACGAGAGCCAACGAGAACAACGCGACAAATTTCTTCAACATTTTCAATAATCCTTATTCGTTCGCCAACGCTTCCGAAAAGTTCGTTTTTCAAGCGTCGCAAGTTTGTTTGTCGATAAAACGGCGCGTCCGCCCGCCTCGATTCCCGTTCGGAACCCGGCAAGCGGACGCCAATCTCAACCGACCGTTAAAATCGGTCTGTTTTCACAATTAGAGCGACGCGTTCGTTTCGCCGCCGTTCGGGGAACCCATCGCGCCCCAGACGCCGAGCGGGCTCTTGCCAGTCAGGTGCTTCCCGGTCGGAATGTCGGCCAAGCCGTTCGTGTCGACGGTGTCCGGAATGAAACGGACGGAACCGTCGAAGAAACCGCAGTTGACGCCGCCGGAGTGGTAGCTCGTCGCGGTGTAGAACGCGACTTGCGATTGTTCTTCGTTGTATTTGCCGCAAGACGGGGAGTTCGGCGGCATGACCGTCGAGAACGCCGTCAAGCGCGGAAGACCGTCGAGGTAGTTGCCGCAACGCGGGTGTTGGATGATCGTGCCGGTATAGGTTCCCGGATCGTCGCCGCGTTGGTTCATGCAGAGGCTCGGTTTCGAGACCCAGTTCCCGGCGTCAAAACCGGTGTAATAGACCATCGCGCCGCGGATTTTGGTTTCGGTATAGTTGCCGGCGCACGCTTCGGAACAGGCGATCGTGTTGCTCGTGCCGTCGGTGATTCCGGAGAAGTTCCAACGTTTGTAGTAGTGGAAAACGGAACGGTGTTCGCAGTTCCCGTCGCCGGTTCCCTTCGAGACCAAGCGGGTGCCGCCCATCCCGTCCCCTTCGACTTTATTCGACGAGTCGTTCGTGCGGTCGAGGCGCGCGACGGTGTCGGCCATCGAGCAAACGATGTTGCCCGGGCGACCGTCGTGGTTGTGGTTCGCGCCAAGTTTCACGAGTTGCCCGGCTTGCGAGTCGGACGGGCAGAGGAGCGTGTCGATTTTCGTCGTGCGGATTTTCCACGCTTCGGAACCGTCGGCGGACGGCAACCACGGCGCGGTGAGGTTCGCGTTGCCGTCGATCGCGGATTTCAACGCCGTTTGTTCCATATACGGAAGGAGTTGGTAGTTGGCGCTGAAACGACCGGATTTAATCCCGGACCCCCACGCGTATTGCGACGGAAGATAGTTGTTGACGTCGTGGTGGTTTTGCAACGCGAGAACCCATTGTTTCATATGGTTCGTGCATTGCATACGACGAGCCGCTTCGCGAGCCGCTTGGACGGCCGGAAGAAGCAAGCCGATCAAAATACCGATGATCGCGATAACGACCAACAATTCGACGAGGGTGAAGCCCCGCTTAACGTTATTGGTTCTCATGGGAAACCTTTCTTCGACGCGCCCCCAACGACCGCGCCTTGCAAAATAGTAAAAGGAAAAAATCGTCGCGCTCCGTCGACGCCGACGAACTCGCGCCGTTCCTGACCCCGAGATCGAGCCAAGGTTCCGAAACGCCGCCGAAATCGTCGCCGCGCCCCCTAAAGAGCGCCTCTTTGCTTATTAGCGAAAACGAGATCGAGCGAAAAGAGACGAAACGCCGTCGCCGCCGTTCGTCCGCGCCGTCGGTTTGCGTTGCGAAAAAGATTTAAAAGTTCAAAAAGGTTTAACGCAGGCCCCGACGTTCGCGTTCGCGCTTATCGCCTCGCTATCTCTTATTTATATATCGCGGAAAAAGAAAAGTCAATAACCGACGACGTCTCAACGCGAAACGTTTCGAGATTTTCAACGACGAACGAAACGGCAAAATCGTTACCTTCCCCCCAACCTCGCGCCGTTCAAGACTTTAAAACCAACCGCTTTAGAAGAGTTTCGTTTCGTCGCTTTCTCCAAAAGCGCCCGACGCGTCGCCGACCAGAATCGGCAACGCGTCGCAAATATCAAATTAGACGTTTTACGCCGACTTTACAGAGAGTATTGCGGAATCTTCAGCGTTTCGCCGTCCTTCGTCGCGCTCAAGTGAGCGTAATAGCCCGGCACGGTCATATTCAACGCGTCGATAATCCCGACCGCCGTTTCCTGGTCTTTAAGAATCGCGTCGACGAAGTCGCAGCCGAGGTAGCCGTGCGAGCCGCCGTGTCCGCCCGCGTTGACGCCCGGCGGGAGCGCAGGTTTGCGAATCTTGTCGCCGAGCGCTTTCACGATGCGTTGGCCGTCGCCGTTTCCGACGTAAGCGCGGTCGAACGGCGTGTAAGTCGCGTCCATCCCGCCGATTTCGCCGCGGACGCGCCCGGCTTCGAGGTACGTCCCGTACGCGTTGCAGCACGCCATTCGCGAAAGTCCGCCTTCGCTCGTTTTGAAGAAGCCGACTTCGCCGCTAAAGACGTTCCCGGAGCCGTTCGGGGTCGGGTTCGGATTGTGAAACGGCAGAATCCCCTGCGCGGAAACTTCGGTGAAGCTCTTGTGCGTAACGCCGACGTAATACGCCGTCGCGTGGGTCGGGTACCAGAGCGGCGTCCCGTTTTTGCGCCAATCTTTATACGACGGATACGACGGCGCGCCCGGCTCCTTCGTGTGGAAATATTCGCCTTCGGAGTAAATGATCTTCCCGAACCCGCCCGCTTTGTAGATTTTTTCCATCGCGTACAAGTCGTCGTGGAAAACGGACGTTTCGAACATCGCGTACTTGAGCCCGCGATTTTTCTTGACGCATTCGAGGAGCTTGTCAGCCCATTCGACGTCGCCGTAAAAGACCGGAACGGCGTGCGCGACGTGTTTGCCGTGTTCGAGACAAAGAATCGCGTGTTTGGCGTGCGACGGCGCGTCGGTGGCGCAGAAAATCGCTTCGATCGAGTCGTCCTTGACCATTTCTTCGAGCGACGGGTACGTTTTTTCGCACTTCATTCGCTTGGCGAACTCGGCGCAGCGATCCGGGAAGAGGTCGGTAACGGCGACGACCTCGACGTTCGGGTGGTTTTGGAATTCGAATTCGGCGCCGAATTTGCAAAAGCCGTATCCGGCGACGCCGACGCGGAGCTTGCGGTCGGTATACGGCTCCCAGCCGCCTTTCTCGGCGTCGGTCTTCGTCTGGTCGAAACCGGGAACGACCTTGTCGTCCGCCGACGCGGGGCTGAAGAAATACGGAACGAACGCCGACGCGGCCGCGGCGCCCATGAAGGAACGACGATTCAACGGAGACGACATAATATCCCTTTCGACGCGAAAAATTTCGCAAAAAATTTCGCAAAAACGCAATAAAAACAACAAAACGAACACTCTCAATAAGCGTCGAGATCGATTGTATCCGACGCGAAGCCGAAAATCAAGCGTTTTTCCCGTCGGCGTTCGAAATTTCGCGACTTTTCCCCGACGCTTCCGTCAAGCGTCCCGTTTTATCGTCGCGACCTCTTTATTCTCCGCCGCTTCGCCATTTTATCGTTAAACCGTTGGGGCGCGATTCTTCCCCGACCGCCGGTTGACCGTTGGGCCGCGATTCCGCCCCGACGCCGGTCGACCGTTGGGCCGACGGGCCGTTCTTCCCCGCCGCCGGTTTTCGCTCGCCGACTTCGCGTCGCTTCGTTGCGGAGTAATTATATATATTAATTAATACGACAAAAGTTAGGCAAAATACGCAATACGGGTAAAAAACGCCTATTGCGCCGATTCGCCGCGTCGACGAAACCGGGGAAATTGCGCCGAAACGACCGTCCCCCCTTGCGCGACGGCGTTCGAGACGTTAAAATAGAGAAGCGTTTTTGCGCGTCGAAATCGTTTCGCGCCTCCCGCTTTTTGCGTCGGGCCCGACGTTTCGTTCCGTCGAAACGCGCTTGCGACCGGCGCCGCTTCCGTTCGTTTCGGTTCTTTTCGTCCCGAAACTCGCGTTAAAGTCGGCGCGACCGTCCAAGTCGCGTTTGTTCCCCGTCCCCGTCGTCGCGTTTCGTCCTTGGGCGACGCGGCGTTCGCCCCTTTTGCGTCGGAGAAGCCCTATGGCCAAAGAAAAAACGTCGTCCCCGAACCTGGAAAAGTTGCGGAATATCGGCGTCGTCGCGCACATCGACGCCGGCAAAACGACCGTTACCGAAAAAATGCTCTTCTACTCGCAGTTCGTGCATAAAGTCGGGATGGTCGACGCCGGAACGACCGTTACCGACTTCGACCCGGAAGAGCGCGAACGCGGCATCACGATCCGCGCCGCCTGCGTTACGTTCGACTGGAACGACCACACGTTCAACTTGATCGACACGCCCGGCCACGTCGACTTCACCGCCGAAGTCGAGCGCTCGCTTCGCGTGTTGGACGGCGCGCTCGTCGTTTTCAGCGCTCGCGAAGGCGTCGAAGCGCAGAGCGAAACCGTTTGGCGGCAAGCGGATAAATACCACGTCCCGCGCGTCGCGTTCATCAACAAGATGGACCGCGAAGGCGCCGACTTTTACGCCGTTTTGGAAGAGATTGAAAAGCGTCTCAACGCGAAGCCGCTCGTCGTTTCGATTCCGGTCGGCTCCGGCCCGCCCCACCTCCCGGAAGCGTTCCGCGGCACGATCGACCTGATCGAGATGAAGCAATTGACGTTCGACCCGACCTCGAACGGGCGCAACTACGAAACGTCCGAAATCGAGCCGGAAATGCTCGAGCAGGCGCAGCTCTACCGCGAAAAACTCCTCGACGATCTCTCGATGTTCAGCGACGAAATGACGGAGCTTCTCCTTTCCGGCGAAGAGGTTCCGGTCGAGACGATTCGCGCGGTCTTGCGTCAAGCGACGCTCTCCGACATGGGCGTTCCGACGCTCTGCGGTTCCGCGCTCGACGGGATCGGCGTTCAGCCGGCGATGGACGCGGTTTGCCATTATCTCCCGTCGCCGACCGACTTGCCGCCGGTCGAAGGCGTCGATCCGGCGAACGAAGAAAAGAAACTCGCGCGCAAGCCGCTCGACTCCGAGCCGTTCGCCGGGCTGATTTTCAAGATCGAGTCGAACCCGCACGGCGACATGTTCTTCATCCGCGTTTACTCCGGGACGCTGAACGCCAACTCGCGCGTTCTGAACCCGCGAGCGAAGCAAAAGGAGAACATGCCGCAAATTTGGCGCATTCAAGCCGACCACCGCGAACAGGTCGACTCCGTTTCGGCGGGCGACATCTGCGGCGTCATCGGTTTGCGTTTTAGCGTTACCGGCGACACCCTTTGCGACGTGAAGAGCCCGATTTTGCTCGAGTCGATCACCTTCCCGCAAACGGTCGTTTCGATGGCGATCGAACCGGAATCCGCCGACGAACACAAGAAACTGAAGGCGGTTCTCGAATCGATGCGCCGCCAAGACCCGACGTTCCAAGCGTCGGTCAACGAAGAAACCGGCCAAACGCTCGTCAGCGGGATGGGCGAACTTCACCTCGAAGTCATCAAACACCGCCTTTTGCGCGAACACAAACTCCGCGTTCGCGTCCGCGACCCTCGCGTCAGCTACCGCGAAACGCTGCAAAAGGCGGCCGAAGTTACCGGCGGCGGTCAGCGCGTGTTGGGCGGCGTTCGCCACTACGCCGAACTGACGCTCCGCGCCGAACCGACGGACGACCTCGACGTCAAGATCGCGGTCAAGTCGACCGACGAAGCGTTCAAACCGGAATGGCGCGAAATCGTCGCCGAGTCGCTCCGCGAGGAATCGCAAGGGGGCGGTCTCCTCGGTTTCCCGCTCAACGGCGTGAAGTTGGAGATCGTCGGCGGTCAATTTAGCGAAACGGACACGGACGAAATCGCGCTCCGTTACGCGGTCGGCGACGCGTACCGCAAGGCGCTCGACGCGGCGAAGATTACGTTGCTCGAACCGATTATGCGTCAAGAAATTCAAACGCCGGACGAATACGTCGGAGACGTGGTCGGCGACATTAACCAACGACGCGGCGTCGTCGTTCAAACGGACAATCGCGGCAAGTTTACGGTCGTCGAAGCGGAGACGCCGCTTTCGAGCCTCTTCGGTTACTCGGCCGCGCTCCTCGGTTTGACGAAGGGCCGCGCCGGTTGCACGATGGAGCTGGCGAAATACGGCCCCGCGCCGAACGAAGTCCTCCGCAGCTTCACGCTCGAATAATTCGGCGAAATCAAAAAACGCGGCGAGTTTCACGGTTTCAACGCCGTTTAACTCGCCGCCGCCCAACAAAAACCCGGCGCGACGTTCCAGAGAAACGTCGCGCCGGGTTCTTTTTTGCGCTATTCAGGCGCTTTCGCCGACTTCGCTATTCTCCGCCCAATCGTTGAAAGCGCCGACTTTTCCCCGCTTCACTCTTCGACTAGGCGCGGGACTTGCAGACCGTCGACGCCCGGCGCCGCGTCCCAATCGATTTTCACTCGCGACAGATACCAATCTTTCCCTTTCGTCGCATTCCCTTGGAAGAAGAGCCAAGTTTGACCGTCGTCGTCGACAAAAACGCCCGGGTGTCCCGATTCCGACGCGTTCCACTGCCCCTTCGGCCCGTTCGTAATGAACGGAACGTCCCAAACGCGCGTCCACGCGAGTCCGTCGTCGCTGACCGCCAGCCCGATATGCTGCGGGTCGTTGTTGTATCCGCCGGCGTAAAACATGTACAGTTTTCCGTCGCGTTCGAGCGTCGTCGCCGCTTCGATGCACTTCGTTTCCCAAGGAAGCTCCGGTTGCAGAATCGAGTCGTCGCAGGCTTGTTTCCAAGCGTTCGGGCCGAGATCGGAGTCGGCGTCGGCGGTCGCGACGACGAGTTTTTGAATCTTGCCCGCCGGGTCGCGAGTCGCGGCGTACAGCAGGAAGCGCCCTTTAAAGAAGATAACTTCGGCGTCGATCGCGCGACCGTTCGTCCACTCCGGCCCGTTCGGGCGGAAAATCGGGTTCTCCGGATGCGGCGTAAACTTCACGCCGTCGTCGGAGGTCGCCATACAGATCGCGTCTTTCGCCCCGGTTCCGTACGATTGATAAAACAGGTAGACTTTATCGTTGATAACGCGAGCGCAAGGCGCGCAAAAGCCCTTCTTCGTACATTCTTGCGTCGGGAGCAGGTTGTCGACGAACGTCCAGTCGACGAGGTTGTCGCTCGTCGCGATCCCGGTCGTCCAGCCGTATTTCCCGCCGTCCTTTTCTTGCGGCGGAATCGAGAAGTACATATAATACTTGCCCTTAAAGCGCACGACGGACGGGTCTTTCGCGAAATTTTTCGGCGCCCACTTCATCTTCGGGTTCTTCAACGTCGGAGCGTCGGCCGGAGTAATCGACGCGGCGCCTTCCGGCGCGTCGAGAATTTTCGGAACGTCGGCGAAGGCGGCCCCAACGCTAAAAAGAGCCGCCGCGCAAAGCCCGACGCTTCGACGAAAAACGCGTCGCGACGACGCAAACTGGATAAAATAAGCAAACGACATAAATGCCTCGCCACAAAAAAACGAAATTTAAATCGAACGATCATCGAATCGACGCGCTTCGCCGCTCGTCGACGCCGCCATTATACCCGTTTTTCGTCGCTTCGCCAACCCGTCGCCGCGCCGATTCGTCGTTTTTCGTCCGCCGGCCGAACCGCTTTCTCCGATTGGAGCCGTTTCCTCCGCCGCACGTTTTCGCTCGCAGTTTCTCTTTTATCGTTCGTCCTTCGTATCGAAATCGCCGAGCGAGGCGTCGTCGTTGAGATGAAAATTTTTCGAAAAACGTCGAGAACGTCGCGAAAGCCGTTGACGCCGATTTCAAACGACGTATAATATCAGGAGTGGGCGGGCGGCGTTCCTCGACGAACCGCGCTCTTCCCATTTTGCTTTTAACGAACGTCGCCTCGGCGCGACGACGTTTGAGCGGCCGAGTGGCGGAATGGCAGACGCTGGGGATTTAAAATCCCTTGCCCTTGACGGGCGTGCGGGTTCGAGTCCCGCCTTGGCTATTTATATTTTAAAAGCTCCGAGCGGTCGACGTTCGGAGTTTTTTTATTTTAACGCGATTTTGTTTCTTGCCCCGACGCGACGTTTTCAGCGCCGAAACGCTAAACTGGAAGTTTCCGTCTTATTAGTCGAGCGAGTCTTATTTCCTCTCAAAACGCCGGATCGCCGGACGGCCAAACGTTCGGCGGTCGTTTCGTCGCGTTTAATTTTGGACGTTTGGAGCGCCGTCTTTTTAAGCCCGTTTGCGTTCGACGGGCTTTTTTCGCGTTCGAACGGTTTTCTCGCCGATTTTTCCATCTTAGCCAACGACTCGAACGTCGGTTTTCTCGCCGATTTTTCACCTCGGCGAGCGACTCGAACGTCGGTTTGCTTGTCGATTTTTCCATCTCGGCGAGCGATTCGAACGTCGGTTTGCTTGTCGATTTTTCCATCTCGGCGAGCGATTCGAACGTCGGTTTGCTTGTCGATTTTTCCATCTTGGCAAGCGATTCGAACGTCGGTTTTCTCGCCGATTTTTCCATCTTAGCCAACGACTCAAACGTCGGTTTTCTCGCCGATTTTTCACCTCGGCGAGCGATTCGAACGTCGGTTTTCTTGCCGATTTTTCCATCTTGGCGAGCGATTTGAACGTTCCGATTACGCAAGTTAATTCGAGCGAACGAGCAATTTGAAACGCCTCGCCCCCGAGCTCCGTCGCTTTGCCCGTCGTTGTAGCCGCGGCCCCCAAAAAGAACGCCGCGAAATACGAGCGGCCCCCGAAGACGCCCCAATCGCCCAAATTAACTCGCGGAACTTGGGGCGTCCGAATCGTTTGAAGACGCGAAACGCGAGCGGCGAAATCCCCGAAGCCGCCCAAATCGCCCGAATTAACTCGCGGAAATTAGAGCGTCTCGTTCGTTTTATCGTCCGCCCGCTCGAATCGCTCGGCTCTTTGCCGGAACGCGTTATATTTCGCGATCTTGGTCGCCTTGCTCCCAGTCTCGACGCCGGCGGTCGGAACGGCGCGGCGGCTCGATTCCGCGGAACGTTCGGCGCCGTTTGGGACGCGGAAAAACGCTTTCCAACGTCGACGGTTTTTCCGCTAAAATCGATTTTACCGCTCGTTTTTGCCGGCGCGTTTCCGAATCAGCCTTCGAATCGCCGCCCCGTCCCCATAAACTCGGCGCCTCGGTTTTAAGGAACCGTTTTCGTTTCGACGTTTCGTTCGCGCCGAGCGAACCGTCCGCCGAAACCGCCGATTCGCGCTCCGAATACGGCGAGCGTTCCGGACTTTCGTCTTTGTCCCGCGAGCATTTCTCCGGCGCGACTTTGCCCATTCTCCTTAAATCGCGCTTTTTATCTTGCGATTCCTCCTTTTCTTCTTCGCGACGCGGGTCTCGTTCCCCTTTTCGCTCGTTCAACTTGATTTCGCAACGATTCCAACGTTCGAATCTTTTTTTCGACTCCATTTTTATCTCCGACGGTCGATTAGTTTCGTTCGCTCGCGACTTCTCGGTCGGCCGACGCGGCCGCGGTCGGCGAGCTTACTTAACTTCTCGGAATCGCCGCGGACGCCGGGGGCCCGGTTTCTTCCCGAGAAAAAATTTTTGCCAAATTTTTCGACGCGTTGGGTTCGCCGCCTCCGCTCTTCGCTTGACCGGACGACTCAACCGACTCGACGAAACGTTAAACCGGCAAAATCGCGCAAATTTTAACGTCTCGATTTTGCGCCGCGCTCGCCCCAATAAGACGAACAAGTTTCGCGTCCGACAAAATAAAGTCGGCGATTTGGTCGGTTCGACGGGCGGAGCGACGCGCGAATTTTAAAAAAACGCGCAAATCTCTCGTTGGAACGCCAAGACGGCGGTCAATCTTTCGTTGAGCTCCAAAGACGGCGGTCAATCTTTCGTCGCGTTCTAAAAAAGCTGTTTCAAGCAGCTTCCCTAACGAACGGGCCAAGCCCCGCTCGACGTCCGCGATCGGTCGGCAAGTCTTTGGTCGGCAAAAGGTTAAAAATCGACGGGCCGTTTGCGTCGGGACGCGTTTGGCAAAGGTAAGAGCGCGCGATAAAATGATCGCCGAGAAACAAAAAAAGTCGGTTGACTCGGCGGAAAAGAGCGCAAGTTATCCAAGAGTCGACTCCGGTAAACGGTCGCGCTCTGAAAATTGTTTAACGCGGCGTAAAGAGCGCAAGTTCTCCAAAAGCCGCCCCGCGACCAACGTCGCTCTTTGAAAGTCGTTTAATTCGGGCGCGAAGAACGCCCCAAAAACCCAAGAAACAAAAAAGCCGGTTAGGTTTCCCTAACCGGCTTCATATATCATAGTAAAGATTTCACACAGTGTAAAACCAATTTATCGCGATCCCTCGTAAAACAACCAACTTGCGTCGGCTGAGTTTCTAATATCCTTAGAAAGGAGGTGATCCAGCCGCAGGTTCCCC
>JAFYQR010000189.1 GCA_017559825.1 Thermoguttaceae bacterium
GCTCCGGCGTTCGACTCGACGGCCCCCGCGCTGCAACCGGCGAGAAAACGCGGTCGACCGCGCAAAAATCCGCTTCCGACTCCGGCTTTGGATCAAACGCCGACGTTGGAAACGCCGTCCTTCCTTTTCGAACGCTCGAGCGCGCCGGGCGCCGACGCCGAGTTTGCGTTCGACGCTTCCGTTTTCCAAGCGTCCTCCCCTCGTTCGACGGCGGCAAGCGCTCCGTTGTCCCCCATTTCTCCGGTTGTCCCCGACGCCGCGAATTCCCGAGATTTCCTCGCTTCGCCGGTTTACCCGATTTCGCCCGTTCCGACGGCTCCAAAGCGCGGTCGCGGTCGTCCTCGCAAAAACCCGCTTCCAACGGAGCCGCAAACGCCGACCTTTGAAACGCCGGTCGTTTCGCCGCCGTCGCCGCCCGATCTTTGGAGCCTCTCCGAATCGGAGCGCGCCGTTTGGTCGACTGCAACCGCCGACGAACGCTTCGACGTCGCGCCGACAAACGCTCCGCAAAAACGCGGTCGCAAGCCGAAAACGGCGGTCGCGTCGGTCGACTCGTTCGACGACGAAGTGTTGCGCGACGCCAACGGATTCAACATCGTTAAAAAACCGAAGGCGCAGCCCCGCGCCGCGGCGGGTTCGTCGGCCGTTCGTTTGGCCTCGCTCGACACGTTCGTCGAGGGCTTTTCGAATCAACTGGCGCGAAAAATCGCCGACGTCGCGATTCTGCAGCCGGGCGCGATGAACCCGATTTTTATCGGCGGCCCGACGAGCGTCGGCAAAACGCACCTCCTCGAAGGAATTTGCGAACGCTACGGACGCTACCCGAACCGCAAGCCCGCGCTATATATGACGGCGGAACAGTTCACAACCGCGTTCATTCAAAGTTTGCGCGGCGGAGCGCCGTTCCGCGACCGATTCCGCAACCTCTCGCTTCTCGCGATCGACGACCTCCACTTCCTTGAAGGCAAGACGACGACGCAGATCGAGCTCCTTAGCGTCGTCGACATGTTGCGGCAACGCAACGTGCAGCTCGTTTTTTCGGCGAACCGTCCGCTCGGCGAACTGACGAAGCTAAGCGGCGAATTGACGACGCGCGTTCAAGGCGGTTTTGTTTGCCAAATCGGCCCGCCGGAGCGCGAGACGCTTTCGCAAATTTTGCGGCAAATGGCGCTCGAACGTCGCCTCGAACTTCCCGACGAGGTTTGCCGTTTCGTCGTTTCCCGCTTCGCGACGCACGCTCGCCAACTTTCCGGCGCGCTGAACCGGCTTTACGTCGCTCGCTTGACGACCGGCGCCCCGATCGACGTTCCGTTCGCGCAAGAAGCGCTCGCCGACCTGATCGCGTCGAACGTTCGCGCCGTCAAACTCGAAGACGTCGAGCGCGTCGTTCAGGAAACGTTCGGGCTCGGCGACGAGGAACTCAAATCGAAATCGCGTTCGAAACGCTGCGCCGACCCGCGAGCGCTCGCGATGTGGCTGGCGCGAAAGCACACTCGTTCCGCGCTGGCCGAAATCGGCGCTTATTTCGGCGGACGGCGGCACACCGCGGTGCTTTCGGCGCAAAAAAAAGTCGACCGTCTCCTGCAAGCGAACGCGACGCTCGAAAATGGTTCCGCGGCGCTCGCCGTCTCCGACGCGATCGAACGCATGGAACGCTCGCTGGCGCTCTCTCGAAGCTGAGTCGCCGCTCGCCCGCTTTCTAAAAAGACGATTCTCCGCCGAGAGTCGTCTTTTTTTGCCGCCGAGGCGCGGTTCTTTCTCGTTTAACTTCGAATCGCTCGCCCCGCTCCCAGTTTTATCGATTTAACTTCGACCGCTCGCGACCTCGGCGCCCGGTTTTCGCCGGTTCGATTCCAAGGCTCGGCTCCTTTTTCCCTCCGTTCGAACAATAAAAAACGCGCCGACGTTCGAGCGTCGGCGCGTCGCGAGCGTTTCGTTAAAAACGCGTTCGTCAGAAGATTTCGTCGTCTCCGCCGAACGGGTCTTCTTCGTCGGTTTCTTCTTCCGCGGCTTCTTTCGCTTCGTCGGCGGCGAACGGATCGTCTTCGTCGGCGGCGGGTTCTTCCGCTTCGTCTTCCGCAAACGGATCGTCCTCTTCGACGGCTTCCTCTTCCGCGAACGCATCGCTTTCTTCGGCGGTCGCGGAGGCAGGCGCGGCGGCGTTCGGGTCGACCGCGGGCTTAATTTCGGCGTCGTCGGCGTCGCCGGATTCGATCGCCTTCGCCAAACGCTCGGCGACGGAAGCGCAGCTTTCGCGACGGCGCAACGGCTCGACTTGCTGCGTTTCGCGCAGGCATTGAACCAAGCCGTCGGCGGAAACCAAGTACACGCGATCCGTTTCTTGGTTGAAAATTTGGAACTTCGTCGGCGCCAGTTCCAGCGTCTTCAAGCGCGAGCCGTCGGCGCGATTCAAAATCGCCAAGCGGTCGAGCTGATCGAACGCGTAAAGCCGCGTCGCGGAGGCGGCGATCAAACGCTTAACGCCGCGAGATTTCCACATTTCGAGCCCCGTTTTCAAATCGAGCGCGAAAAATTCGCCCGACTCGACCGGAACGTAAACGACGTCGTCGAACGACGAAACGCGCTCGTCGACCGGACTTTGCGTCAAATAGGTCCAACGCACCTTGCCGTTGGCGTCGTTGATCGCGAAAACGCTCCCGGATTGGGTGCCGATCAGCGCGAGCCCGCCCTTGCGGCGCGACGGCTCGAGCGCCATGTTTTGCGCGGAAACGTCCGTCGGAACGTAGAACGGAACGCCGGACACGTCGTCTCGCGGCGCGACGAAACGGTTCCCCAAACGCGATTCGTTCAAATACGCGATTTGCGGCGTCGCTTGCAGTTTGTACAGAACGCGGAACGGATTGTTGACCGAATCGCGATCGAACTCGCCGATCATAAGCCAACCTTCGTCCGTCGTCCAAGCGACGCGCTCGACGCCGTAAGCCTGCGTCGCGAGAACCGGCGCGGCCGCGGCGACGCCGAACGACGGGCAGGGATACGGACGCGTTTCGCTCAACGGAGCGATCAAATATTGTTTCGACCCGTTCGTTTCGTAGGACGCTTCGAGCTCTTTGCGCATTTCCTCGGCCATTTTGACGTCTTTGGTCGCCTCGGCCATCGCTTCCAGCGTCTTTTGCGCCTCCGGACGCTCCGCCTCGCGACGTTTGATCGGATAGGCGAAAACGCGTTCCGCAAACACGGGAACGTAAACGTCGCGCTCGCTGGCGACCGGAGACGCCGACGGCTGGCCGGGAACCTGCGTTTCGTCGAGGAACTTGCCGCTAAAACGGTCGTAAACGACGAGACGCGTTCCGCAAAGAACGGCGACGATCTTGCTGTTGATCGCCGGCGCGGTCAAATACTCGCGCCCGACGCGAACCGTCCAAAGCGTCGTTCCGTTTTCCGCGTCGAACGCTTGCAGAACGCCGCCGTTCGTCGTAATAAAGACGACGCCGTCTTGAAGCGTCGCGCTCGTTACTTCCTCGCGGTTTTGGTCGAGCGTCGCTTGAGCGAACCAAGCGCGCGTCAAACCGGCCGCTTGCGCGTCTCTCTCCGCGACGAGCCGAGATTTAGCGATTCCGGCCGCCGTCGCGTTCGCGGCGACGCAGGCGCACAAAAGACCAAAGATCAAGCCGATCGCAACATGTCGTTTCATTCGAAATCCTTCTATTCAATCCGTTCGACGTTCTTCGACGACGAAAAGCCCGACGCCGCTCCGAACGCGTTCGTTCGCCGAGCGCTTCGAAACGGTCTCGCAAGCGCGCGTCGCGCCCGACTCGTCGCGCGGTTAGGTCGGCGACGCCGAGACGGCGGTTCTCGTCTATGTTATAATGATAATCCGAACAAGCGCAATTTGGAACGCCCCCCCGCCCTTTTTTTACAAAATTTTTCGCGCCGCGAGCGGTTGAGCCGATTCTACCGTTTAAACAAGCGCCGTCCGAAGCCGCTTCCGCGCCTCGAAAGCGAACTTTAGCAAAGACGCGGCGCAAAACAAGTTTTCCTCTCTAAAAAAACGCGAACGACGTTGCAACCGGAGCGACCGGAAAAATCTTGTCGAAACCGCTTTTGATTTTATTTTTCGCGCGATCGGACGATTCTAGCAAAGTGAAAAAAAGAAACGGAGCCCGCGAATCGCCTCGCGCGGTTCTAAACTTCGTCGAACGCTCGACCGCGAAGAGCCGAAAATCGCGACGATCCCCGGCCTTTCGCTCCGCTCGCGTCGGCGACGGCGCTTCGTTTCGACGGCGCGACGCCCGGTGAGGCGGCGCGTTTCTCGCGTCGAAAACGACGGCGAGTTTCGTCGAATTTGTCGTATTTTATTAATGCGCGCGTCGACGAGCTCCGTTTCGAAGTTTCGACGCGGCCCCACCGCCCTTCGTTTTCAACGGCGTTTCTCCCGTTCGCTCGACGCGCGGCGTCGCACCGAACCGAAACGCGGACGCTTAGCGTCGCCCCGCGAAATTGCAACGGACCCGTTTATGAAATCCGAAAATTTTAGCGACCGATCCTTCCGCGACTTCCCCGTTAAGAAGAAGCTCTGCGATCCCAACGACGTTCCGTTCGTCGGAAGCCTGCCGGAAACGCTCCGAGTTTTTCGCAAAGCGACCGGATGCGAGCTCCGCTTTTTCCGCGCCGGAAGCGCCGAAAACGCGGTCGCGCAAAACGACGACCCGCTCGCCGAAACGTCGAAGTCGGTCGAACGAATCGAACGGATTCCGGTCGGCGACCCGACCGTCAAAATCTTCGGCGCGCTCGCCCTGCGCGAAACGCCCGACGCGACGCCGCTTGTTCCTTGGAGCGCCGCCGTCGCTTGGGCCGAAACGCTCGCGACGACGCTCGGCGAAAACTACCGCTGGCGAACCGAGCTCGCCGAACGCGAAGCCGAACTCGGCGTCGCCGCGACTTCGAACGCCGAAGCCGTCGATTCGAGCGCCCGGCTTTCGACCCGGCTCCGCGACGTCCTTAAAACCGGAGCGAAAGCGCTCGGCGGCTTCGACGCGGCCGCTCTCTACCTGCTCGACGACGAAACGACCCGGCTTAAAATCCGCGCGCTTTGGGGGCTCCCGACCGATCGCTTCCTCGACCCGCCGCGTCCGCTGCGAGGCGCCCGCGCCGACGTCGAAGCGCTCCTCGGAAGCGCCGTCGTCCTCAACGAAGCCTACCTAGCCGAAGCGTGGAAGGCCCCCGAAGATTTTGAATGCTCGCTCTGCGTTCCGGTCGCGTCTGAAACGACGATTCTCGGCACGATTTGGTTTTTCTCGAACCAAAAACGAGAAATCGAAACGCGCGAACTCGAAACTCTCGAGCTGATCGCCGGCCGAGTCGTCGCCGAACTCGAAAAAGAATCGCTCCGCCGCGAGAACGACGACCTCGCGACCGAACGCCGCGTTTGGGAAAAGAACGTCGAGGAAGCGTCGCGTAAGGAAAATTAGGCGATTTCGGTTAAACGGACAAAAAAGGCAAAACGGCGAATCCTGGCGAATCGCCGTTTTTTTACCTATTTTAACGCGCGCGGTCGTTTTCGAGCGATTCTTCCCGTCGTTCGAGCCCGAAACGCAAAAAAGATGAAAAAAATTTTCGTCTCCCCCCTTGCGACGCGCGACTCTTTATGTATATTGGGATATTAAACGGTATTTCGAGCAAACGCCTCGGCTTCCCGACCTCCGCGAGGTCGTCGCCGCGGCGAAAGAAACACGCATAGTTGGTAAAAAAGATGTCCAAACCTCCCGCATTCAAAAAGAATCGTATCAACCGCAAACGTTCCAAGGCGAAGATCCGCAGCAAGAAACGCGATCCGTTGAGCGTCAACGGCGAACGTCCGCGTCCGATGTTCGTCGACTACAAAGACGTCGAACTCCTCAAAAAGCTGACGAGCCGTCAAGGCAAAATCATTAGCCGTCGCAAGACCGGCTGCTCCGCCGTCAGCCAACACGCCGTCGCCGCCGCCGTCAAACGCGCTCGCTTCATGGCGTTGATGCCCTACGTCGGCGACTGAGTTCCGACGCGCTTTCCGAGGATTTTCAACGACGGAGCTTCGCTCGAAAAGTCGACCGCGCGGTTTTGTTTCGCGACGCCGTTTCGTCCGAGTTTCGAGTCTTTTCGCCCGACCGGCGAACGCCGCGACGCGACGCTCCGCATTCCGTCCTCGAAAATTCTCCGAATGTTTTCCTTAGCGAAACGGGTTTTGCGAATCGCCGCGCCTCGGACGCTCCGCGTCGGCGCGCGATTGGCAAAACCTTTTATTCGTTTTTATTTGCGCGACGGTTTTTCGTTTTTTTCGCGACGCCGCCGCTCCCAACTCCCCGCGTTTCGACGTTCGTCGTCTTCCTTATGTTTAGCGAGCCGTTCCCCCGAACGCGCTTCCCCCGTTCCTCTCGCCCCGCGCAGGAGTCCGCGCCATGTCCGATCAAACGAGCGCCAACGCCGTTTCCTTCAACTCGATCGAAGAGGTTAGCCGCAAAGCCGACGTTCTTATCGAAGCGATGAAATGGATCCGCGAGCACCGCGGCGCCACCGTCGTCGTCAAACTCGGCGGCAGTCTGATGGAAGACGAAATCGCGATGATGCACCTCTTCACCGACCTTGTTTTTATGGAGTCGGTCGGGATTAAACCGGTCGTCGTTCACGGCGGAGGCGCCGCGATTAGCCAAGCGATGAAAGACGCCGGAATCGAACCGCGTTTCGTCCAAGGTCGACGCTACACCGACGACGCGACGCTCGCCGTCGTCCGCGAAGAATTGGCGCACAAAATTTCGAAGAGTCTCGTCGATTCGATCAAATTCTACAGCGGTTCCGCCGTCGCGCTCTCCGACTGTTTCGACACGAACGTCCTTTACGGTCGCAAAACGGCGCAGTTCGACGTCGACGGTTCGGAAATCGACCTCGGTTGGGTCGGCGAAGTTACCCGCGTCGACGTCGATAAAATCCGCGAGTACAGCGACCGCGGCGTCGTTCCGGTGATTCCGTCGTACACGATCGTCGACGACGGCGGACGCAACGGTTTGAACGTCAACGCCGACGTCGCCGCGACCGAAGTCGCCAAACAACTCGGCGCCGACAAGCTCGTTTTCGTCAGCGAAGTCAACGGCGTCCGCACCGACCCGAACGACCCGGCCTCGATGATCAACTCGCTGACCGCCGAGGAAGCGAAAAAACTCCTCGCGTCCGGCGCTATCGTCGGCGGGATGATCCCGAAAATCGAGTCTTGCTTGAAGACGCTCGAACGCGGAGTCAAGAAAATCCATATTATAAACGGTCGTATCCGCCACGCGCTTCTGCTGGAAATCTTCACCAGCCAAGGCGTCGGGACGGAAATCGTCCAAGACTGACGGCTCGCCGCCGATTCGGCAGGCCTCGCGTCGACGCGAGGCGAACGTTCGGAGCGTTCGCGTTTTCGCTCCGAACGCCGCTCGTCGACGGCGCCCTTTTCGCGTCCGCTTCCCGTTCGTGTCGAACGTCGGACGCGTCCCGTTTTAACCGCCCTTCCCGCGACCGAAAATCGCGCTCGGACGGAGTTTTTGCGTTAAAATAGGCAATTCAGGAAGTTTAAACCGCAATGTCCAGAAGCTCGCAAGAAATCATTTCGCTCTTCGACGAATACGTCATTCCGAATTACACGCGCTATCCGGTCGCGCTCGTTCGCGGCGAAGGCCCGTATATTTGGGACGCCGAGGGCGTTCGTTACCTCGACCTTTTCCCGGGTTGGGGGTGCAATCTCTTCGGCCACTGTCCGAAACCGGTCGTCGAAGCGGTGAAAAAACAGGTTGAGCGTCTTCTGCACGTTCCGAACAGCTGGTGTCAAGAGGAACAAGGCGTTTGGGCGAAACTGCTCTCCGAGCGCAGCTTCGGCGGCAAAGCGTTCTTCTGCAACTCCGGCGCCGAAGCGAACGAAGCGGCGATTAAGCTCGTTCGTCTCCACTCGACGCCGAAGGGCAAATACAAGATTATCACGTTCCAAGACTCCTTCCACGGCCGCACGATGGGCGCGGCGTCCGCGACGGCGCAACCTAAGTACCAAAAGGGCTTGGAGCCGATGCTTCCGGGCTTCGTTTACGTCCCTTACGGCGACTTGGCGGCGGTCGAAGCGGCGATCGACGACGAAACCGCGGCGATCATGATCGAACCGATCCAAGGCGAGGGCGGCGTCCGCGTTCCTCCCCCGGGCTTCCTCGAAGGTTTGCGCGCGCTTTGCGATAAAAACGACATGCTCCTCGTCTTCGACGAAGTGCAAACCGGGATGGGACGCACCGGCAAGTGGTTTGCGTATCAATATTTCAACGTCGTTCCGGATATTATGACGCTGGCTAAAGCCCTCTGCAGCGGGATCGCCGCCGGCGCGATGTTGACGACGAAAGAACTGGCGCCGAGCTTGCGTCGCGGCATGCACGCCTCGACGTTCGGCGGCAACTCGGTCGCCTCCGCGGCCGGTATCGCGACGATCGAAATGATCGAAAACGAGGGGCTTCTCGAAAAAGCGACGCTCCTCGAACAACGCGCTAAAGAACGGATGAACAAGTGGGCGACCGAGCTCGACTTCATTAAAGAGGTTCGCGGCGTCGGGGCGATGATCGGCCTCGAACTGAAAATCGACGGCGCTTGTTTCGTCGAACGTTGCCTGAAAGAAAAACTGTTGATCAACTGCACGCACGGCTCGGTGCTTCGACTCCTTCCGGCGGCCAACACGCCGCTCGACGTTTTCGACGAAGGTCTCGACATTATCGAAGCCGCTTTGAAGAAGGGAGCCTGATTCCGATGAAACCGCGCCATATCCTTTCGCTCGCCGACGTTACGGTCGACGAACTGAAATCGATTTTGCGAATCGCCGAAGAATTGAAGGCCGACTTCAAGAAGGGGATTCGTCCGAAACGCCTCGACGGCAAAGTGTTGGGCCTCATTTTCGAAAAAATGTCGCTGCGCACCCGCGTCAGTTTCGAAGCCGGCATGACGCACCTTGGCGGCGGCTCGATGCTCCTCGAAGAGCAACACATCGGCCTCGGCAAGCGCGAATCGGTTCCGGACGTTTCCCGCGTCCTCAGCTCGATGGTCGACTGCATCGTTTTCCGCGCTAAGAAACATACGACGGTCGAAGAGTTTGCGAAATACTCGACCGTTCCGGTTATCAACGCGTTGACCGACAAGTCGCACCCCTGCCAAGCGTTGGCCGACATGTTGACGATTAAGGAAGAGTTCGGCTCCTTCGACGACGTGAAAATCGCTTGGATCGGCGACTCGAACAACGTCGCGGCCAGCTTGGTCGAAGCGTCGGCGATGTTGGGCGTCAAAATCGTCATCTCGTCGCCGGAAGGCTACCGCTTCTCCGACGCGGAAATCGCCGAAATGACCGCGCAAGCGCAACCTGGTTTCGAACTTGAACAAATCGCCGACCCGATGGAAGCGGTTCGCGGTTGCAACGTCCTTTATACCGACGTTTGGGTCAGTATGGGGCAAGAAAGCGAAGAAGCGAAGCGCAAGGCCGACTTCGCCGCGTACCAAGTCAACGGCGACCTGATGAAGGCGGCCCGTCCGGACGCGATCTTCCTCCACTGCCTCCCGGCGCGCCGCGGCCTCGAAGTTACCGACGAGGTGATGGACTCGCCGCAAAGCCGAATCGTCGAGGAAGCGTCGAACCGCATGCACGCGCAAAAGGGCCTCCTCGTTTGGCTCTTAGAAAACTAAGCGCCGAAACCGTTTCGAGTCGGTTTTACGCCGCTCGGCGACGATTTTGCCCTTAACTTAACCGAACGTCGCGGCGCCGCGTTGAAAGCGACGGCGCGACGTTTTCGTTTTAAAAACCGACTTTTTCCCCGTTTTACCCTAATTTTCGTCGGCGGAACGCTCCCCGAACGCCGCCCTATTCCCCCGAGGCGCCCATGTTTATCTCTCTTGACTGGATTTCCGATTTTGTCGACGTCTCCGACGTCGAGCCGAAAGTCGTCGCCGACCGTTTGACGATGGCGACCGCCGAAGTCGAAGGTTGGTCGACGCTGACCCGTTTCGTCGACGGCGTTTACGTCGGCGAAGTCGTTTCCGCCGAGCCGTTCGAGACGGAAGACGGCAAAAAACGAACGTTCTGCAAAGTCGACTGCGGCGAACGCGGCGTCTTCACGACCGTCTGCGGCGCGCCGAACGCTCGCGTCGGTTTGAAATCGGCGTTCGCTCCGGCCGGAACGACGCTCGGCGAGAAAAAGATCGAAGCCGCCGAAGTTTACGGGCGCCCGAGTCAAGGGATTTTGTGCAGCGCCGCCGAACTCGGGATGAGTTCCTGGCACGAAGTCGTTTTCGAATGCCCGGCGTCGACGCCGAACGGCGCGCCGTTCTCCGATTTCGTCCCGGCGACCGACGTCCTCATCGAAGTCGACAACAAGAGCCTGACGCACCGTCCCGACCTTTGGGGCCATTACGGCTTCGCTCGCGAATTGGCGGCGATTTTCCATCGCGAACTGAAACCGCTCCCGCGCCATAACGTCGACCAATACGCCGACCTGCCGGCCTTCCCGGTCGAGATCGCGGACGAAAACTGCCCCTGCTACTCCGGAATCGTCTTCGGAATTGAAGCGGGCGCCGCGCAAGTCCCGTCGCCGATTAAGATGCAACGCCGCCTGCACGCGCTCGGCCAACGCACTTACGACCTCCTCGTCGACGTTACGAACTACGTCGCGCTCGAACTCGGCCAACCGACGCACGCCTTCGACGCCGACAAAGTTTCGAACATCCGCGTCGCGCCGATGGGAGCGCCGGGCGTCTTCACGACCCTCGACGGCGTCGAACGTAAAATGCAAGCGGACGACATGATGATCTGCGACGGTTCGAAACCGGTCGCGGTCGCCGGGATTATGGGCGGTCTCGAAACGGAAATCACCGCTTCGTCGACCCGCGTTATGCTCGAATCGGCGAACTTCCGCGCCGCTCGCATTCGCCGCACCGCCGGGCGTTTGAATCTCCGCACCGACGCGTCGCAACGTTACGAAAAAACGCAACCGCCCGCAAACGTTAAAGTTGGAACGGAACGCATTTTGAAGCTCGTCGAAGAATCGGGCGTCGCTTACCGCGTCGAAACTCGTTTCTCGCTCGCGGGCGATCTCCAAGACGAAACGCGCTGGATCGAACTTCCGCCGGGTCGCTTGAACAAACTCGTCGGCGTCGACTTCCCGCAAGAAAAAGCGCTCGAAATCCTCCGTTCCATCGAGTTCGAAGCGGATTACCTCCCGGACGGAACGCTCCGCGTCGGGGTTCCGCCGTTCCGCAGCGCGAAAGACATTTCGATCGAAGAGGATATCGTCGAAGAAGTTACGCGCATTTTCGGTTTCGACAACATCGCGCCGATTCTGCCGGAAGCGCCGCTGAAACCGCTTTACGTCGAGGAATACATTCGCCTCGAACACCGCGCCCGCCGCTTGCTCGCGCTCGGATACGGTTTTCTCGAAGTTCACAACTACGGCTGGACGAACGATAATTGGACGGCGGCGATTGGCTTCGACGCGGGCGAAACGTTGACGCTCCTGAACCCGGTTTCCCCGGCGGAATCGCACCTGCGCACGACCCTTATGCCGAACCTCCTCGCGCTCGTCGCGAAGAACCGTCCGTTCCGCGATTCGTTCCGCTATTTCGAACTCGGTCGCGTCTACCGCTTGATCGGCGCCGTCGACGACCAACGCAAACCGAAGGACAGCGCGGAAAAATGCGACGAAGTCCCGCGTTTGAGCGGCGTTAGCTTCGTTCAATCGGGCGTTTCGATCGACGATCACTACCTCGAAATCAAGGCGGCGATCGAAGATTTGGGCTCGATTTTCCTCCAAAACAACGAGGAACTGAAATTCGTCGCGACGAAAGAAGACAAAACGCCTTGGCAAACGGTCGATCACTCGGTCGAAATTTACCGCGGCGAAACGAAAATCGGCGCGCTCGGCGTTCTCGACAAGAAAGCCCTTTCCGTCGTTTCGCCGGAAGGCGGGCAAGTCGTTTGGTTCGAGCTGGAACTCGACCAATTCGCCGGGAACCTTTACCCGTCGCTGCGCTTCGTCGAACCGCCGAAGTTCCCCGGTTCTTGGCAAGACTTCTCGCTCGTTTGGCCGCTCGAGTCCGGATACGAAGGCCTTTCGGCGAAACTCGACGAGTTCGCGCACCCGCTGTTGCTGAAACGCTCGTTCCTGACGATGTACAAGGGCAAGGGGCTCGAAAAGGGGACGGCGAGCTACTCGTTCCGCTTCGAAATCGGCGCGTCCGACCACACGTTGAGCGGCGAAGAAATCGACGACTTCCATCAAAAATTCCTCGATTTCCTCAAAGCGAATGAAATTTCGCTCCGTTAATCGAGAAATTTAAGCCGTTAAAATCTCCCCTCGACGCCGTTTTTCGAGTAAATTCGGCGTCGAGCGGGGCTTTTTCGCGACGTTGAAGACCGTTCGTTCGCCGGACGGTCTTTTCTATTCCCCCTTTTCTACCCGCTCTTCGCGCTCTCTTTATTCTCGCTTTTCCAATTATTCCGGAGGTTCCGTCTCGTTCGCCGCGACGCGCCAATCGTTCCAAACCGCCCGTCTTTCTCAATCGTTCCAACGCGTCGAACCTCGACGGTAAAACGCTAACGCCGAGAAAAAAAGCGGTTATTTTGCGCGACGTTCCTTGATTTTCGCCGATATTCTCCATAAAATGAAGACGGCGGGCCGGTTCGACTCTTCGATCCGCGTTTTACCCAAACCCCGCAATTTCTCCAATCCGCAACCTTATTCCGGCGGTCGCCGCTCGCGCCGCCCGAACGCGAAACGAGGAAACGTTATGTCGCATTGGAAAAAAATCGTTCTTTCCCCGTATTTTGCGGCGACGACGGGCGCGACGGCGCTCGCGTTGACGCTCGGCGTCGCGAACGCTCAAAACGCGCCGCTACCGGTCGTTCCGTCGATTCCGCCGACGACGTCCACCGTTCCCGCGCCGACCGACGCGGCGGTTCTTCCGGCGCCGACGCCCGCCAATCCGGTTCCGCTCGGAACCGGCCTTCCGAACGCCGCGTCGCAAACGCTCGGCGCTTCCCTCGCTCCGAACGTTCCGGCTCCGACGGCGAACGTCGAAGCGTTGCGAGCGCAAGCGCAAGCGTTGGAAGCGCGGTTGCGCCAACTCCCGACGAACGCC
>JAFYQR010000190.1 GCA_017559825.1 Thermoguttaceae bacterium
GCGCGTTCGACGCCGAACTGTTCGGGCGACGTCGCGGACGCCGCTTCGGTAACGCCGTCGGTGAAGAGGACGAGGGCGGCGCCGGGCGCGAGGTCGAGCGTCGCGCTTTCGAACTCGGCGTCGTCGGCGATTCCGAGGAGGAGGCAAGTCAGCGGCTCGATTTCGCGGAACTTGCCGTCGGGTTCGCGCAGGAAGGGCGGGTTGTGTCCGGCGTCGACATATTCGAGCCGCCCGGTCGCGACGTCGACGACGCAGAAGAACGCGGTAACGAAGGTCGCGTCGTTGTTTTCGGCGAGGTAGCGGTTCGTTTGCGCGACGACTTGCGGGAGCGGGAGCCCGGAGAGCGCGAGATTCTTGACTAACGCGGTAGTCTTCATCATAAAGAGCGCGGCCGGGACGCCGTGTCCGGAAACGTCGGCGACGTAAAAGAAGAGGCGGTTTTCGTCGACGAAGAAGTAGTCGAACATATCGCCGCCGACGCTCGCCATCGGGCGGTTTTCGGCGTAAATGTCGAACTCGCGCCGCTCCGGGAAGGGGGGAAAGACGGACGGGAGCGCCGCCGTTTGGATGCGTCGGGCGAGTTCGAGCTCTTTTTCGACGCGGCGTTTCACTTCGTCGATCGCGCCTTGGAGGGCGTCGACCGTCGCGTTGAGTCCGTTCGAGAGTTCGAGAAATTCGCGGGTCGTCGCGACGTCGACGCGTTCGCCGAGGTCGCCGTCGACGATTTTCGCCAAGGAGCGGTTGATCGCGACGATTCCGTCGACGATCAGTTTGCGCGTCAAAAGCGAAATCAACGCGAAGACTCCGAAGAAAAGGAGCGTGTTCGCGAGGAAAATTAAAATTAACGTCGATCGGCGTTGAGCGAAAATTTCGCGTTGCGGGAGGGCGCCGACAAAGAGATTTTCGTCGCGGCGTTCGGCGTAAGCGAAACAAGCGGAGCCGTCGACGGAAACGGTAAAAATTTCGCCTAACGGGATTTCGTCGAGGTTGAGGTCGGGGCGCGACGTTTCCGCGTCGTTGAGGAGCTTATTGTTTTGGTATACGAAGAGGCGGCCATTTTTCGCGAATTGGAACGAACCGATAAAACGGGCTAAATTCGAAAGGTCGCGCGCCGCTTGCGTTCGTTCCGAACGGAGCCCGACTTCGATCAGACCGGGCGCGTCGCGTCGAGCGACCGCCGAAAATTGGTAAAAGAGACCGGGTTTGGTAACGCTTTCGCGCAACGGTTGCGCGATTTCGAGCGTCGAATCGTCGAGAATAGGGAGGAAAGCGGCCGTTTCGGGTTTCGTCGCGTAGTCGTGCCCGACGGTCGCCGCCGGCCAAGCCGCGACGCAAACGCCGGAGCCGTCGACGACGTCGATCGTGTCGAGTTGGAGATCTTCGGCAAGGGCGCGAAGACGCGCTTCGTCGAGCGGTTCCGGCTCGGCGCGTAAAATTTCGGCGACCGCTCGTCCGCGGCAGAGGGAGACGTTGCGTTCGTGTTCGCCGACGAAAAGGAACGTTTCGCGCGCTCGTTGAGCTTGTTCCGCCGCTTCGAAGATTTTTGCGTGAATCGTTTGCGCCGCTTCGCGCCGAGCGGAACGCGTTTCGAAAAGGAAGGAAACGAAGGAAGACGCGAAAATCGACGCGAACGTAATCGACGCCGTTCCAAGCAAAAACGTTTTGCTTAACGGGCGCGTCGATTCGAGGCGTTTGTCGGAGGCGGACGTTGGAAAAAACTTGCGAATTGTTTGCATCGGCGCGTAAAAATCGTCGGGCGTTCGACGGCGCGTCGCGAACGGCGGTGCAAACAAACGGAAAACGGCTTCCGGGAACCAATTAACGTTTCAAACGCAACCTTCCAAGAACGGGTTGTACGCCCGTTCGGCGCCGACCGAGGTTTCGGGGCCGTGTCCGGGGCAAAGAACCGCGTCGCTTGGAAGCGTCAAAATTTTGTCGCGGATTCCGGCGATCAACGCGTCGTAATCGCCGTCCGGGAAGTCGCTGCGTCCGATGCTGCCGGCGAAGATAACGTCGCCGCAGAAGACGATCGGGAGTTCGTCCGTTTCGAGAACGTAAACGACGTGTCCGCAAGCGTGTCCGGGTATCTCAACCGTTTTAAACGGGATTCCCGCCGCTTCGAACGTTTCGCCGTCCGCGAGGGAAACGTCGGCGTCGCAAGTCGTCAACGGCAAGCCGAAATGCGCCGAGAGATTGCCGCGCGGGTCGGTCAGTTTGTAACGCTCGTTCGCGCCGACGTAAATCTTTGCGTCCGGCCAAACGGCGCGGAGTTCCGAAATCCCGCCGATATGATCCCAATGCCCGTGCGTGATCAGGAGCGCGACAGGGTTCATGTCGCTTTTTCGCAACTTTTCGATCAGCGGAGCCGGTTCCGCGCCCGGGTCGACGACGACGCACTCGTTTCGCCCGGCGAGCGAAACGACGTAGGCGTTTTCTTGGAAATCGGACAAAACGGCTTTTCGGAATTCAAGGTCGGCGATCTTCATCGGGGCGCGGCGTTGCTAAATAATAAGAGAAAAAACGACGGGCGAACGACGGAACCGCGACCGCGATCGTCGGCGGAGCGGGACGGTTTCGTCGTCGACAACGAAAACAATCGAGCGGCGCGGTTCGACGTTGTCTTCGACAAAACGCGAACGAATAGCGTGAAACGCGGTCGCCGAGAACTTTCGTCGTTGGCGGGCGGTTCGGCGCGCGTCGGTTCAGTCTTCGATAACGAAAACGATCAAGCGGCGCGGGCCGTGGACGCCGAGAACGAGAATCTTTTCGATGTCGGCGGTGCGGCTCGGGCCGGTGATCAACGCGATTTCGCCGCGTTGGTTCGGGTCGCGCATCTTCGCTTCAATCTCCGGAAACGCCGCGGGAAGGTGTTCGCGAAGTTGACTTCGGCGAGCGACGACGAGGCAAACCGGAACGAGGTAACAAAGGAAACGGTCGAACGCGGTTTGCGCTTCGACGGCGGCGGTTCCCGTGTCCGCGAGCAAAAGAAGGGGCGAAACGAGACCGGCGGCGAGCGTTTGACGCTCTTTCGGGTCGGCGTCGGCCGGATTTTCCGGCGCGCAAACCGTTTTCCAAGCGGGGTTCGCGGCGACGAGCTTTTCGGCGAACGACGCGAGTTCCGGATTCGTAAAGACGCCGAGTTCGAGCGGCGCTCCGGACGGAACGTTCGCGGGCGGATTCGCGGCTAATTCCGCCAAAACGCGGCCGACCGCTTCCAACGCGGCGTTTTCGTCGGCGCAAAGAACCGCCTCGCCGGCGACAGCGGCGAGATTTTCGGCGAACGCGGCGACCATATCGGCCGGCGACGCGTTTTGAATCGGCCAAATTTCGGGAAGCTCGGGCGTGGGCGTCGCCGAGCGGTCGACGTCGGCGAGAGCGTTTTTGATCGAGTTAAGGATCGTCGTTTTAGCGTCCATCGTAGGAAACTTTCGAACCCGGTGAATGAGGAAACGGAAACGCGACGTACGTCGGGCGAAACGCGAAAACGTTCGCGACGGCGCCGACGCTTTGAAGCGGAAACCGCGAAACTTAAAACGCAAATCGTCGGCGGCCGCGAAAAAGCGGCGCGTCGACGATTCAACGTTTGGCGTCAGGGCGCGACGTAGGAGCCTAAATCTAGGTACAGCATCACGCAAGCGGCGGTAAAGAAGAGGAAGCTCAATAGGAGGACCAGCGTGTAAACGTCGGCCGGAACCTTGCGCGCCGGAGCTTTCGCCTTTTTGGTCTTCGCGACCGGCGCGGCGAACGCGTCGCCGTCGAGCGGAGCGTCGCCGCCCTTGCGCTTTTTCTCTTTTTTAACTTTCGGCGCTTTGGCGGGTTTTTCTTTTTTTGCTTTCATCGCGTTCGCCTCAGTTCGTTTCTTGCGAATAAACCTCGTCGCCTTCCATCATCGTCCCTTGACGATAGCCCGGGACGACTTTGCAGATCGAGCGGTTCGGTTCGACCGTAACGACTTCGAGCTTGCCAAGGTAGGAGTCGCCGCGACGAACGTGGAGTTGGTTGCCCTTGGCGAGACCGTCGTCGGAACCGATCGAGACCATCAGCAAGCCTTCCGGACCTTCCTTAACGACTTCGACCGTGCCGCGAACGGCGACTTTCGGCAGGTCGCCGTAAAGGCTCGGATCCGGGTTGAGACCGTGTTGCTGCAGAACGGTAAGGACGTCGTCGTGCGCTTTCGTCAGGTCGACGTTTTGTTCTTCCAAATCGCCCAATTGATTCGCGACGACGTAAAGATTGCTCATCGTTTGCGCAAGGTCGCGGAGGTACGAGGCGCGGAGTTGTTGCGCGGTCGCGAGGTCGACGGTCGTCGATTCGAGTTGTTCGCGAAGATCGTTGATCGTTTTGCCGTTCGTTTCGATCGCGTCGACGCGAGCTTGAAGGTCTTTTTGAAGTTTTTCGTTGTCCGCGGCGAGCGTTTGGTTTTCGGCGGCGAGCTCGTCGGTTTTCGCGCGCAACGCTTGAATCGTTTGCGTATACGCCAACTCGGCGTCGGCCTTTTCTTTTTCGAGCGTCGTTTTCAGCGCGGAAAGTTGGCTCTTTTCGCTTTCGAGCGTCTTGATTTGTTCGTCAAGTTTGGCCGAACGCTCTTTCCAGTTGTGGTGCGACGCGTAAGAAACGACGCTGAGCGTGAGACAAACGACGCTCATCAACGCAATAATACCTACAAAAATTTTTCCGACCAAGTTCATGAGGCAACGTCTCCTTTAACCGAAAGAACCTGCGTTCTGTCGCTCTTATCTATCTTGACGCTAAAAGTTGCGATTTCGACTTCGTTGTTCGTTCGTTTCCGCCGCCGAGGGAGCGGGGGGCGATTTTGCGAAACGCCGCCGAGGAAAAAACGCTTCTTCAGTATAACCCGATTCGCGCCGTTTTTGAAGGACTTCGCGCCAAATAACGCGAAATTTTTCAAAACGTCGGGCGGTCGAGCCGGTTTTGCCGATTTTAACGCCGCGCTTCGACGAGACGCTCGTCGTTCGGCGGAAGCGGTTTACCCGATACTATTTTAACGTTAAAACGGTTCTTTCGCTAGGAAAAGTTTCCTCGAAACGCTCGTTTTTTCGAAATTTTTCGTCGACGAGCGTTTCCTTGTCGTTAGAATCGTTTTATTCGTTATCGAAAGCGCGGCGATTTCGACCGCCTCGTCGTCAAACGAGGGGGAGGAACTCGATTTTTACGGTCGAGCCGTCGACGGCGGCGCGAGCGGTTAGGTTCGCCTTGCCTTCGCAAACGTCGAGCGACGAAAGGTGAACGTGCCCGGTGAAGACGCCGACGAGATTCGGCGCGGCCAAAACGTCGCGACGGAAGGCGAACGTCGTTTCGGTGTGCCCGGCTTCCGGCCAACGTTCCCGGCGTTCGATTTGCCAACCGCCGTCCGTCGCGGCGCCCCATTTCGGGTGTCCGACGCCGTAACCGACGCTTCGGCCCGGCGCGTAAAGCGGAATGTGCATAAAGAGCGCGGTCGGGAGACCGGCGGCGAGCTCGCGGCGAACGAAGTCGAGTTGGCTCGGCAAAATTTCGTACGTCGAGTCGTCGACGAGGAGGAGTTTAACGCCTTTCACGTCGACGGAGTGAGCGAGCGGATCGGCCCCTTTCGGGTAGAGCGGCGCGAGGATTTTCGACGTCCATTCGGCGCGCAGGTCGGCGGAGGGGCCGGGGAGGCCTTCGAAGTGCCAGTCGTGATTTCCGGCGACGTAATAATAAGGAACGCCGGTCGCGCCGAGTTTTTCGAGGAGGAAATCGACGCCCGCCGCCGACGGGAAACTCAAAATGTCGCCGGTGAGGACGACCGCGTCGTATTTTTCCGGCGTAACGTCGGCGAGGGTTTTCGTCAGTTCGTCGATCGGGTTCGTGTCGGCGCCGGTTTTGAAGTGTTTCGTCTTGTTGTACGCCGCCGCCATTCGCTTCGAGTAATCGCGGTAATCGGCGCCGCGCTCGTCGTCGAGGAAGAGGTGCGCGTCGGAAATTTGCAGGACGCGAACCGGTTCGGCGATCGCTTTCGAGTAGATTTTCGCGTCGACGCCGTTGAGCGCGAAACTCGTTTCCGGAAAAACGGCGGGAGCGGAGGTTTCGGCGGCGAACGCGGTTGGGGCGACGGCCGTCGTTAAAGCGGTTCCGAGCGAAGCGCCGAAGAAGCCGCGTCGGGTGAGTTGCGAAGTTTGGGGCGTCGACATAGGGCGCGTCCTTTGCGAAAAAAGAAGGAAACGAAACGGTAAAAACGACAAAACGGAGCGAGCGCCGCTTTTGAAGTTAAATTGCGAAAGCGGCGCGGCGTTTGCGGACGTCGGCGATCAGTCGTGTTCGTTGAACTTCGCTTGATCGACGAGCGCGAACTCTTTTTTGAGCTTCTCTTTGTCGTTGTAGAAGCGGATATGATCCCAAGGCAGCTCCGCGTCGAGCGAATACGCCGTGTGCGCGATCTTTTCGCGGTCGATTCCGCATTCGGCGACGGCGGCGTCCCAAAGCTCCGGCTTGAAGTGTTCGCGCCAAGCGTCGAGTCGGGCCCCGGCGCGCCAAGCGGCTTCGACGACGCGTCCGACGCGACGGTCGCCCCGCGTCATGAGGCCTTCGAGGAGGCTCGTGTTAAGGTCGTGATACTTCAAGTCGACCGAACGTTCGCGCCGCGTTTGACGGAGCGTTCGGTGCGCCTCTTCGAAATAAGGGCGAGTTTGCATCGCGGCCCATTGGAGCGGCGTGTGCGGTTTCGGAACGAAGTTCGAAACGTTCGCGACGACTTGCGCGAACTTTCCGCGAACCTCCTTGCCGAGTCGGCAAACGTCGTTCGAGAGCGCGACGATCCCGGCAAGGTCTTCTTCCGTTTCATATGGAAAACCGCACATAAAATACATTTTAACGCGCGAAAAATTGTTTTCGAACGCGGCGCGGCACCCGGCGAAGAGGTCGTCGTTCGTAACGCGCTTGGCGATGCGGCGGCGCATTTCGTCGCGAGCGGCTTCCGGCGCGACGGTCAAACTCGACGAACGTTCGGTTGTAAGCCCTTGAACGACGGAGCTTAGTTGATGGTTGACGCGCAGGCTCGGGACGGAAAGAGAAATGCCGCGCGGGCAAACCGCTTCGCGAATCCGTTGGAGCGCCTCTTCGAATTTCGGGTATTCGCTCGACGACAACGAAAGGAGCGTCGCTTCGTCGACCCCGGTCGACGCGCAGGCGTCGAGAATCGACTCCGTAATCTGCTCGACGGAGCGGTAGCGGAGCGGGCGTTTGAGCTGCGTGCTTTGGCAGAATCGGCATTTTTGCGGGCAGCCGCGCATAATTTCGAGCGAAACGCGGTCTTGGACGCTTTCGACGAGCGCGAGAAGCGGACGTTTCGGCGGCGGGAAAGCGTTTAGGTCGCGAACGACCGCCGCGTCGATATATTCCGGGACGCCGTCGGCGTTCGGGCGGGGACGGCGAGCGCGGCCGGTTTCGTCGAACGAAACGTCGTAAAACTCCGGAACGTAAGCGTTCGGGAACTCGCGGGCGATTTGCAGGAGCGCGTCGCGGCGGAGCGCTTTCGAGGTCGCGAGCGGGTCGCCGCCGGCGGCCAAATAAGAGGACGCGTCGCGGCGGACGGCGCCGTTTTTCGCGTCGAACGCTCGTTTGACGCCGAGTTGAGCGCGCAGTTCCGCCCAACGTTCGAGGAGCGCCGGGAGCGTTTCTTCGCCGTCGCCGATCAAGAAAACGTCGATAAAATCGGACATGACCTCCGGCGACGCGGCGGCGGGGCCTCCGGCGACGATCAGCGGCGCTTCGAGCGAGCGGCCGACGCGATGGAGCGGGACGCCGGCGAGGTCGAGCGTCGTCAAAACGTTCGTATAGCAAAGCTCGTATTGGAGCGTGAAGCCGAGGAGATCGAACGCGGCGAGCGGCGTGAACGTTTCGAGCGAGTAAATCGGGAGCCCGGCGTTTCGCAGGATCGCCTCCATATCGAGCCCGGGGCAAAAGGCGCGCTCGCAAGCGAGGTCGTCGCGACCGTTGACGACGTCGTAAAGAACCGACAGCGCGACGTTCGACATTCCGATCGAATAAACGTCCGGAAAACAGAAGCACATGCGCGCTTTCACCGAGTCGGCGGGTTTGACGATTTGACCGACTTCGCCGCCGATGTATTGACCGGGGAGGCGAACGTCCGGGAGAAGGAGGCTTTCGATAGAGCGTCGAAGTTCCGCGTCGAAAAAGTAGGGCGTCGTCATTATTAATTAATGCAAGGGGGAAAACGGGGTGCGGAAGGCGCCGCGTTTCGTTTGCTCGACCGAGCGTCGCTCGACGTTCGCCTTAACGACGGGGGAACGCGGGCGCAAAGTCGACGGAATCGGCAAAGACGGCCGACTTGGAACCGAAAACGCGGCCTTTCGACGGTTTTTCGACCGTCGAAAACGTTTCGCTCTCCATTATACCCCGGAACGCGTCGGATTTCAAGCGGGCGGACGCGGCTTTCCGATTTTTGCCGCCGAGAACGCGTCCGGCGACGGCGGAAGCGGGGAGCGGGACGCGTCGCGGACGTTGGGGGTCTTCGCGGCGTCGGGGGCGCTCGGACGTTTGGGAACGGTGGGCGCGTCGGGGCGATTCGCGGCGTTCGAGCGGTTGGGAACGCTCGCTCGGTTCGCGTCGTCGGGCGAGTTCGACGGGTAGGGGCGATTGAGCGAGCTTGGCGAGTACGCTCGGTTCGCGTCGTTCGACAAGTTTAAGCGATTGCGAGCGTTCGCGTCGTTTGGACGGGGCGCGGGGTTCGGAGCGTTCCCGGCGTCGATAAAGTTGGGGCGAAACGCGGAATCGGCCGCGTCGGGAGAAACGGCGGGAGCGGGGACGACCGGCTTGGCGGCGCGGAACGTTTCGGGCGCGGAGGGCGCGTCGGTCGGAGACGAC
>JAFYQR010000191.1 GCA_017559825.1 Thermoguttaceae bacterium
GTATTCTTCGTTGTTTTCGTCGTTTTCCGTTTCGACGTATTCTTCGTTGTTTTCGTCGTTTTCCGTTTCGACGTATTCTTCGTTGTTTTCGTCGTTTTCCGTTTCGACGTATTCTCCGTGGTTTTCGTCGTTTTCCGTTTCAACGCAATCCTCGTCGTTTTCAATTTTTTCGGAGAAACGGCGGGGCGCGCCGTCTTCGTCGAAAGACGTTTCGGCGACGCTGGACGAGGCCGGAAAAACGACGGAAGACGCGGCGGCGGACGAGGATGAGTCGAGCTCGTCGTCGGCGTCGTAAAACGGATAGGCCGGGCCGACTCGGCGAACTTTGACGGCGTTCGTCGGCTCCGCGTCGATTTTGCTATTCGACGCAAATTCGCAAGATTCGCCGGTTTCCGCAAGCGGAGTTTCTTCGCCAGAAAACGCGTTTTCTCCGTTTTCGTCTTGCGGCGCGGTAAGAAAGCGGGATTCGAGGAACGGCGCGCGGCGAGCGAGAGAGCGGAGCGCGTCCGGACGAACGAACTCGAGCGACAAAATTTCGCGGCGCAACGCGTCGAGCGTTCGAGCGAACTCGGCGTCGCTCTCGGCTCGGCGTTCGAGCTCGGCGGCGTCGGCGTCCTTCAAACGTCCCAACGCAAAATCGATCAATGTCGCTCGATCGACGGAATCCACTTAATTTCTCTAAACGCGTTTTTTTAACCGGGCCGCGCCGAACGTCGCGACAAAACGACGCTCAGGCTTGCGGACAATCCAATTCGAAGTTCAAGCGAGCGAAAGCGAAGTCCGTTCGTTGGCGAGCGAAAAACGAGTTCAACTGACGCAGCGCGCTGTTGAGTCGGCTTTTCAACGTCGCCGTCGGAAGCTGCAGGTTTTCGGCCGCTTCGTAATACCTCATCCCTTGAAAATAGATAAGATCCAAAATTTGGCGAAGCCCTTCCGGCAGTTGCGCGATCGCGTTGCGCACGCTTTGCGCCGCTTCGGCGTTTTCGGTCGTCGAAAACGGATCGGGCTCGCGGCTCGGAAGCGTTTCCGACCAGGACGCCGCGAAGTCGCCTTCGACCGACGACGCGTCGAGGCTGACCGCTTCGTCGTGCCGTTTCGAACGGCGCTTCAAGTCGATCGCTTGATTATGCGCGATACGGTAGAGCCAAGGACGGAATTTTTTCTCCGCGTCGAATTGGCCGTGCTTTTGCAAAACGCGCATAAAGGTCGCTTGGACGGCGTCTTCGGCGACTTCTCGGCTTCCGACGCGGCGGAAAAGGTAACGCGTCAGATCCGCTTGATGGCGGCGATAAAGTTCGTCGAAACAGCGGCGATTAGCGAAAACGCGATATTCGATCAAAAGTTCTTCGTCGGTAAAATCGGCAAATTCGTTAGCGCGCGGAGCGGCGGCGAGGGCGGCGTTCATAGCGACCTGCGTAGGGCTGCGGCGCGAGAAAACGACGCGCTCAAATCGAGCGGGCCGAAAAAATCGCGCCAAGGGAGTATACACTGGAAACGACTCAGGGAAAAAGAGCAATTTGTCAAAATTCAACGATTTTAACGAACTTTTTCCAAAACCGCTCCTAAAATAAGGCGGCGAGTCGCCGTCGCGCTTTAACAAAATCGAGCAAAAACTAAAAAATGTGGTAAAAACGGAATTTTGTAACCGCTTTGGGCGAAAAAATTGCCCGTTATCGCTCAATAACGTCGAAGACGACGAAACTTAACCGTCGGCGAACTCGGTCGCTGAGAAACGACGAGCCGCCGTCGAGGCGCGTTCCGCAGGGGGACGAACGAGCCGGCTTGCGTCGATCGACGCGTCGCCGTCGTCCAAAAAGGGGGGGGGCGCCGGCGAGTCAACGCGTTGCGCGACCGCCGACGTTCTATTGTACGCGGCAAACTTTCTTTCGACTACGTTTTTTTTAATTTTTTCGCCATTTTTCGCTAAAGTTTTGGGCTTCGAGTCGATTAATTTTTTAAAATGTTAAACTCGGCAAAATGGGAAGAAAGTTTTATTGTGTTTTGGGCTAAAAAACAGAGAGTATGGTGGTTGCGAAGAATAAAAAAGAAAATGAGATGGCGGAATGAGGGAGAATTGCGATGAGATTAGCGGCGGATCGCCGACTCGAAGCGACGAAACGTCCGCTTGGAAACGAATATTTTCGCTTTTTTCGTCTAGCGCGGCGACGAAAATTTTGTTAAAATCCGACGTTTGCCTGACGGCGGCAAAGCGCGTCGTCGAAGCGGCGAACGCAAATAAACGGTTGAAGCGGTTAAAACGATTGAAAGGAGAGCGCGGCGACTATGCGGACGACGACGGCGAAAAAAGCGGCGGCGGTCGCGACGGTTTTGACGGCTGTCGCGCTCTTGAGCGGATGCAACGGCGTTCGCCGTCGGTTGACGATTACTTCGGAACCGTCCGGCGCGATCGTTTATTTGAACAATAAAGAGATTGGCAAGACGCCTATCTCGAAAAATTTTATTTATTCCGGAACGTACAATATTCGGTGCTATAAAGAGGGGTACGAAACCGCCGAAACGTCGTATAAAACGGGGACGCCGTGGTATCTTTGGCCCGGTTTCGACTTTTTTTCCGAAAACTTTGTTCCGGGCGAGATTCGCGACGAGCAGACCTGCAACGTCAAGTTGACGCAAAAACGCGAGATTCCGGAAAACGAACTCTTAGAAGCGGCGGCGAAATTGCGCGACGAGGCGCATAACAATTCTAGTTTAAAGCATTACGTCGGTTCCTCGGAATATGTCGATTCTAGCGGCGGCGGGGGCGAATAAGCGTCGCGGACGCTCTCGTAAAGGCGGCGTTTTTTACTCTATAGTAATAATGGCAAAATCGGCGTTTTTTTCGTTGAAGACGGGACGTTTTGCGCTTGCGGAAGAACGGCGCGAGGGGCGTTCGGCGTTCGCGGTAAGTTTCGGATGAAAAAAAGACGAAAATTCTTAAGAAAATTAGAAATCGGCCCTTGCGCGTTTTCGACGTTGGGGTAAAATGGTTCCAAACCTTGAACCGAAAGGAACGCGCCGAGCGCCTCTCGCCTTTCCTTTTTGGCGCGGCCCGACCTAGGCCGCGATCGTCCGAAAGCGACGGTTGGTCAAGACGACAGTTCGCCGAAACGTTTTGAAAACGTTTCTAAAACAACGGGCCGAGCGGATTTACTCGAACGTTCCGCGTTTCAAACGGCTTCCGTTTTTAAATTGAACTTGGACGCTTGCGTTTTGTTGAAGCGCGTCGGGCGTTTTTGTCTTGAAATTCCTCGTTTTCGGCTGGACAAGAGCAAAATTTCGTCGTTTTGGACGAGAAGAAGATAAGAATCCTTTCCTATTGTAACTAAAGGTTGCCGCGATGGACAAAACTTTGGAACAAACGAAAACGGACAATGCGGGCAAATCCATGAAACACAAGACGTTCATGGCGAAACCCGGTCAAATCGAGAAAAAATGGTTCGTCGTCGACGCGAAAGATAAGGTCGTCGGGCGTCTCGCGAGCGACATCGCGATGATCCTGATGGGCAAACATCGCCCGACGTACACCCCGCACTGCGACTGCGGCGACTTCGTCATCGTTACCAACGTCGACAAAGTCGTTTTCACCGGTCGCAAATGGCAAAACAAGCGCTACACTTGGAACACCGGTTACCCGCGTCTCCGCAGCGAATCCGCCGCCGAACGTTTCGAAAAGAAACCGGAAATGATCCTTCGCGAAGCCGTTCGCCGCATGCTTCCGAAAAACAAGCTCGCCGGCCAAATGCTGACCAAACTTAAGCTGTATACCGGCGACGCGCATCCGCACCAAGCGCAAAAACCGGAAGCGCTCGAGTTGGCTATCAAAAAGTAATTAAAGCGGCGATATTAGCGTATAAAAGCGAATAAAAGCCTTATCCGTCGATAAAGGAAACAAATACAATGATCAAACGCGGCAACTACGTTATTGAAGGCAACGGCAAAAACGACAAACTCGGCACCGGCCGCCGCAAGACGGCGATCGCTCGCGTCCGCGTTCGCCCGGGCCAAGGTCGCATCAGCGTCAACAATCGCGAATTCGAAGAATTCTTCCGCACGCAACAACTCCGCAACGCCGTTCTCGCGCCGCTTCTCGCGACCGAGAAAAAAGAAACGGTCGACGTCGTCATCACCGTTTGCGGCGGCGGCGTCACCGGCCAAGCGGACGCTTGCAAACTCGGCATCGCTCGCGCTCTGAAAGAATTTGATCCGGAATGCGAAGCCGTCCTCCGCGAAAAGAGCCTCCTCACCCGCGACGCTCGCGAAGTCGAACGCAAAAAGTACGGTCTCCGCAAAGCTCGCCGTGGAACGCAATTCTCGAAACGTTAATCTCGTTTTCGGTTTTGCCGTCGATTTTCGAGCGTCGGGCGTTTGGCGACCGGCGTTCGAACGGCGCGTTTCCGATTTTTGTCGAGCGTTCGACGCTTGGCGAACAACGCCTGCGTTCGGCGCTTGAACGACGGTTCGAGCGTCGTCGGCCGCGCGTTGAAAATATTGGCGCTTCGGCGTCTTGAAAGCCTCTTCGATTCGTTGCGATCGAAGGGGCTTTTTTGTTGAAAAACAACGACGGCGCAAACGATAAGACGAGGCGGGAGGATTGGGGCGACGCTTCGTTTCGAGTGAAAATTGGAAACGGAGCGAAATTTCCTCGTCGGTTCCGGGCGAGTTTCGACGGTTTTGCGCAAACGGCTCGAAAAAGAAGCGCGGCGACGCGATTTTGGGCGCAAAATAACGGCGACGTCGATTTTTTAGGAAAAAATCTCGCAAATTTTTGACGCGAACGCGTTTTAGGGTTTGAAATTTAACGGAAGACGCGTTACAATAGAAACCGTGGTTTCGCCGTAAGGAAGACGGCGCGCTTTTTCCGTTTTTAGCGCGGTTTTTAACGTCGGAAACGGAAAAGCGAGAACGGACGCCGCCGACGCGTTAGGCGTTCGAGCGACGGCGTTTTTCGCCGAACGAGCCGATTTGCCGATTTTTTCGAGCGCGGTAAAGAGACGCTTGCCGCGACGGGAGTTTTGCGATGCTTCAAGAACGAAAAGAAAACGAAACGCTTCGACGCGGCGCCGTCGACGGGTGCGCTTATTCGACGGTCGACAAAAACGGCGTCGAGTATTTTTACGGCGTCGCGACCTCGGACGGCGAAGGAAACGCTCGTCTGCAAATTTTCGACGCCTTTCGTCGGCTCGACGCGGCGTTGGCGGACGCGGGGTTTGCCGGGCGCGTCGTTAAGTTGAACGTCTTTTTGCGCGAAATCGGCGACAAAGAGTTGGTTCGCGCCATTATGCGGAAAGTTTGGGGCGCGGAAAACGTGCCGGCGACGACCTTTATTCCGCAAAAGGCTTGCGACGACAAGCTCGCGCTGATTCTTGAAGCGACCGCGATACGTTCGAACGCTTCGGACGTCTCCGTTAAATTGACGCGTCGCGGCGAACGCGCGACGCTCGTCGAGTACGCCGACGTCGAACTCGGATTTTTCGGCGGTTTCGGGCCGGGCGCCGAGCCGGTCGGGGCTTACGAACGTTCGTTCGACGCGTTTTGCCGAATGCGTCGCGCCGTCGAGTCGAACGGCTTCCTGACGCCGCAAATTTTTCGCACTTGGATTTATCAGGGCGACATTGTTCTCGAAGAGGGCGAAACGCAGCGGTACAAGGAGCTGAACCGCGCCCGTTCCGATTTCTTTTACGGTCTTCGATTTTTGGAGCGTTATTTGCCGAAAGACGTTCCGCTTGGAGCGATTTATCCGGCCAGCACCGGGATCGGCGGGGACGACGTCGACGTCGCGATCAGTTGCCAAGCGATCAAAACGGAGCGTTCGGACGCGATCGTCGTTCCGTTGGAGAACCCGAATCAGACGCCGGCGTTCGATTACGCCGAGTTTTACTCCCCGAAGAGCCCGAAATTCTCGCGCGCCGTCGCCGTTCGCTTCAACGAACGTTGCGCCGTTTACGTTTCCGGCACCGCGAGCATTATCGACCAACGCACTGTTCACGTCGGCGACCCCGGCGCGCAAGCGGAGCAGACGCTCGACAACATCGCCGCGCTGATCGCCGGAACGAACCTCGAAAAACACGGGATCGCCGGGTTCGACGCCGATTTGAGCGACTTGGCGGTCGCCCGGGTTTACGTTAAGCGACCGGAGTACTTCGACGCGATTCGCGCCGTTTGCGAAAAGCGGCTCGGCTCCGTTCCGACGATTTACACCTTCGCCGACGTTTGCCGCGACGATTTGCTCGTCGAGATCGAAGGAATCGTCGCCTGCAACCCGACGAAATGACGGCGGTTTGGGCCGTTCGACGTTAAGTTGGGCGGATTGGACGGAATAGCGAAACGCGATCGACGGCGTTTCGAGCGAAAGAACGGCGCGTTCCGCGTTTCGACGGGGCGCGTCGGCGTTTCGTTTCTTGACGTTTTATTAATATAAGGGCGACGAGCGGCGGTCAAGAGCGCGTCGACGATAAAATAAAAAGGTTGGCGAAGATAGGAAAGAAAGCGAGAGGCGCGAAAATGGGAAAAACGGGAACGAACGGGAAAACGGCGAAGTTTCGCGACGAAAAAACGGCCGCGTTTTATCGAGCGGTCGCCGAGTTTTTGCCGCCGGAGCGTCTCTTTACCGACGCGCTCCGAACGCTCGCTTGGGGAACCGACGCCGGATTTTATCGCCAAATTCCCCAAATTGTCGTTTTTCCCAAGAATGAAGAGGAAGCGGCCCGCATTTTGCGCGAAGCCGACCGCGCCGACGTCGCCGTTACCTTCCGAGCGTCCGGGACAAGCCTTTCCGGGCAAGCGTCGACGCGTTCCGTCCTGATGGTGTTGGGGCAATTTTGGGAAGGGTGCAAAATCCGCTCCGAAGGCGCCGAAATTTCGGTTCAGCCGGGCCTTCTCGGGGGACGACTCAACCAAATTTTGGCGAAATACGGGCGCAAATTTTCCCCGGACCCGGCGTCGGTCAACGCGGCGCGAGTCGGCGGAATCGTCGGGAACAACGCGTCCGGGATGAATTGCGGGACTCACGCCAACAGCGATAAAGTCCTTAAAAGCGCTCGACTTATCTTCGCCGACGGAACGCTCCTCGACGTCGGGGACGAAGCGAGCCGCGCCGAGTTCGCGCGCAAAAAGCCGGAGTTTTTGAAGCGGTTGGCGGAGATTCAAGCGGAGGTTCGCGCCGACGCCGAGTTGACCGAGCTTATCGAGCGGAAATATCGAATCAAAAACGTTACCGGGTTGAATTTGCGACCGTTGATCGCGTTCGACGACCCGTTCGAAACGATCGCGCATTTGCTCGTCGGCGCCGAAGGAACGCTCGCGCTCTTGACCGAAGCGACCTTCGCGACCGAAAAAATCCCGGCCCGTCGCGCCAGCGCGATGATCTTTACCGAAACGCTCGGCGACGCTTGCCGGGCGGTGCAAATCTTGAAAAAGACGCCGGTCGTTAGCGCGGAACTCTTTGACCGCAAAGCGCTTCGGTCGGTCGAAGGCGGAGCGAGCGTTCCGGAGTTCGTTCCGTCGCTCGGCCCCGACGCGACCGCCGTTTTGCTCGAAACGAAAGCGGAGACGCCGGAAGCGCTCGCGGCGCAAATCGCCGAGATTAAGGGCGCGCTCGACGGATTCCCGCTCCTTTTTCCGATCGAATTCACCGAAGATCCGGCGGTCTTCGGGCCTTGGTGGGCGATGCGCTCCGGAATTTTCCCGTCGGTCGGCGGAATGCGCGAACTCGGAACGACCGCGCTGATCGAAGACGTCGCGTTCCCGCTCGACGTTCTCCCGGAAGCGACCGTCGAACTGCAGCGGTTGATCGACAAATACGGGTACCGCGACGGCGTCATTTACGGACACGCGCTCGAAGGGAATTTCCACTTCGTCCTGAATCAACGCTTCGACTCCGACGCCGAAGTCGCGCGGTATAAAGGGTTGATGCTCGAAGTCGTCGAACTCGTCGTCGACCGTTTCAACGGTTCGCTCAAAGCGGAACACGGCACCGGGCGGAATATGGCGCCGTTCGTCGAGCGCGAATGGGGCGCCAAGGCGTTCGCGACGATGCGAGCGGTTAAAGAGCTGTTCGACCCGAAAAATATTTTGAATCCCGGCGTTATTTTCAACGACGACCCGAACTGTTTCGTTAGCGACTTCAAACCGCTCCCGACGACGAGTCCGACGGTCGACAAGTGCATCGAATGCGGTTTTTGCGAACCGAACTGCCTTACATGCGGTTTAACGCTGTCGTCGCGACAGCGCGTCGTCGTTCGGCGGGAAATCTCGCGGCTCGAACGGGACGGCTCCGACCCGGCGCGTTTGGCGGAGTTGAAGCGGGAATACGCGATTCCGGGGCTCGCGACCTGCGCCGGGGACGGGCTTTGCTCGACGTCTTGCCCGATGAAGATTAACGTCGGCGAGCTGACGCACGAACTGCGGGCGGAAAACGCGCCTCCGGGAAGCCTCCCTTGGAAACTCGGCGACTTGACGGCGCAACGGCTTTCGACGATTAAGTCGGGGTTGCGCCCGGTCTTGCGGTTGGCGCGGGTCGGGCGAGCGGTTCTCGGCGAACGCGGAACGACGGCGGTCGGGCGGACGTTGCACCGCGTCGGGTTCCCGCTTTGGACGCCGGCGCTTCCGAAACCGTTCAAAATCAAACGGCGGCGCTTCCCGAACGTCGAGTTTGTCGAACCGGTTAAAGACGGGAAAGCTGGGAAAGCGGGGCAAATCGGGCGAGTCGACGCGACCGGCAAAACGTCGAGCGTCGAGCGGCGCGAACCGTCGGCGGCGCCGGGGAAAATCGTTTATTTCCCGAGTTGCATCAACCAAACGATGGGCGCGTCCGGCGACGAACGCCCGCTCGTCGAAGCGACGGTCGCTTTGCTCGAAAAGGCCGGCTTTGCGGTCGTTTTTCCACCGGGATACGAAAACCTTTGTTGCGGAACGATTTGGGAAAGTAAGGGAATGCCGGACGTCGCCGACCGCAAGACGGCGGAGCTGGAAGAGGCGCTTTTCGTCGCGTCGAACGGCGGCGAATACCCGATTCTTTGCGACCAGTCGCCCTGTTTGCTCCGAATGAAGGAGAAAATGACGCGGCTGCGCCTCTTCGAACCGATCGAGTTGATCGAAACGTTCCTCGTCGACCGTCTCGATTTCGCGCCGATCGACGAGCCGATCGCGATTCACGCGACCTGTTCGACGCGGAAAATGGGCTTGCTTCCGCTCTTAATTAAACTCGCAAACCGTTGCGCGACGGACGTTTTGCTCCCGGAGGAAGTCGGCTGTTGCGGGTTCGCCGGGGACAAGGGCTTTACCTTGCCGGAGGTGAACGCGTTCGCGCTGCGCAAGTTGGAGCCGCAACTGAAGCGCCGCGCCGTCGTCGCCGGTTACTCGACGAGCCGCACCTGCGAAATCGGCTTGACGACGAACGGCGGCGTCCCGTATTCGTCGATCGTTTACTTGGTCGACCGCGTTACGACGCCGAAGAAATAACGCCGGCGCCGCGGGCGCTCCGGGCCCGCCGAGGGCGGTTTTACCCGCGCCGCCGCGCGAATTCGGTTTCTTCGCTCCGTTGTCGCTTGTTTTTTGAGCCCAACGGAGGTTAAAACGAAAAAGGACGTCGAATTGCGAGATTCGGCGTCTTTTTTATCGTTTCGGCGGTTGTTTCGCGGTTTCGAACCGCGTCCGCCGCCGTCGGCTTTATTCGCGTTTTCGGACGAACTTCGCTCGGCTTCCGTCGGTCGCCGGGCGGGACGTTCGACTTCGGGCAAGGACGACGCGAGTTTATTTCGCGGCGTCGGTTTGCGCGAACTCTTTTAAGCGGCGATAGAGCGTGCGCTCGCCGAGACCGAGAATCTTCGCCGTCTCCTCGCGGTTGCCTCCGGTCGAGCGGAGCGTCTCCAAAATGAAAACGCGCTCCAGTTCGTCCAACGAGACGCCGACCAGCGATTTCAACGTCCGCGACGAGTCGAGCGAGCCCGGCGCCGAAGCCGACGAGGAAACGACGGGAATTCGCGACGCGCCGGGAACTTCCGCGCCGTCGAAGGCCGAAATCGACGGCGGAACGGACGAGCCGCGAACGTCCGCGAACGCGACGTCCAACGTCGGAGGCTCGAGCGTTCGCTCCGGCGTCGGAAGCGCGAGCGGAGCGGGAACGGGCGGCGCGGCGGCGAGAATTTCGTCCGGCAAGTCGTCGACGTCGATCACGCCGTCGAAATCGACGACCACCACGCTCTCAGCGACGTTGCGCAGTTCGCGGACGTTCCCCGGCCAGTCGTACAAGAAAAGTTGACGCCGAGCCGCCTGCGCGACGCCCTTGATCGACTTGCCGTATTTCTTCGCGAAAATTTTCATGAAGTGATCGAGCAGCATCGGAACGTCGCCCGAGCGCTCTCGCAAACTCGGAAGTTTCAGCGTTACGACTTTTAAACGATGGTACAAATCGGCCCGGAAAAGGCCGCGTTCGACCGCCTCTTCCAGCTTGCGATTCGTCGCCGAAACGAGACGGACGTTCACCTTGATCGTTTTGTTCGAACCGACCGGCGTGATCTCGCGGTTTTCTAAGACGCGCAGCAGCTTCACTTGCGTCGAAGGAGACATGTCGCCGACCTCGTCGAGGAAGATCGTGCCGCCGTTGGCGTATTCGAATTTGCCGACGCGATCGCTCGTCGCGTCGGTGAAGGCGCCCTTCACATGCCCGAAGAGTTCGCTTTCGAGAAGGTGCTCGCTCAGCGCGGCGCAGTTGAGCGCGACGAACGGCTTGTTTTTGCGCGGACTGTTTTGATGGAGCGCCTGCGCGAAGAGCTCTTTGCCGGTTCCGGTTTCGCCGAGGATAAGAACCGTCGCGTCGGTCGGCGCGATCCGCTTGAGACGCTCGATCGTCTTGAGCATCGCCGGAGAGGCGCCGACGACGCCGTCGAAGCCGAACTTTTCGTCGAGCCGCTCGTTTAGGTTGCGGTTGACTCGGCGAAGTCGCGTCGTTTCTCCGGCTTTTTGGACGATCGAGCGAAGCCGTTTCAGGTCGAGCGGTTTTTGCAGATAGTTGAACGCGCCCTCGAGCATCGCCTCGACCGCCGTCTCGACGCCGTTGAACGCCGTCATCAGAACGACTTCCGTCTCCGGCGACTTGCGTTTCGCCGCGCGCAACACCTCGAGCCCGGCGTCGTTCGTTTCGAGCATCAAGTCGGTGACGACGACGTCGAAAAAACGAGCGTCGAGCGTTTCGAGCGCCTCTTTTTGCGAGTGAACGACGACCGGCTCGGCGTTGATTTTTTCAAGCGCCGCCGCGACGACCTCGGCGTGCGCGGGCTCGTCGTCGACGACTAAAATTTGCAACGGCTCTTCTTGCGGCGCGAGCGGCGCGCTCTCATCCTTTGATTTTGTCAACGAAACGACCTCCGACGGGAAAATAAACGGCGACGGCGAGCGTCTCCTCGACGCCGCGAACCGCCCCTTTTAGTTTAACGCGCTTTCGAATCTCGACAAGGGCGAGCGGGCGCGTCTCGACGTTTTTTCGAGGGCCGCGTTCGAGCGAGTAAGGACGCCGCGGCAAAATTTCGGCGCTTTCGGTAATTTTTGAGGAAAATTTCAAGAAAATTTCTTCGCCCGCTGGACGTCGGCGCGTCTTTCGTCTATATTTAATAGCAAATTAAGAAGTCGGCGACGGTTCGAGCGAGCGGTTCGCCGCGTCGGCTTCGTTTCGACGCGTCTTCGGGAAGCGGCGAGCGGCGTTCGTTCGCTGTTGACCCGAGGCAAGGCGCGTTCCTCGTTTCGCTAAAAGGAGCGTTTTTTCGTTTGCTATGGGCGTTTTTCTCGCCAGTTTTCTGACCGCGTTATGCGTTTCCGCGTTGTGTTCGTTAGCCGAGTCCGTTTTGTTGAGTCTTTCTACGGCTCAAATCGCCGAGATTAAAGAAAAGAATCGTCGAATCGGCGAAATTTGGGAGGCGTTCAAAAAGAACGTCGACGCGCCGATCACCTCGATTTTGGCCGTCAACACCGCCGCGCACACGATCGGCGCGTCGCTGGCCGGCGCCGCCTTCGCCAAGGAGTTCGGCGATTCGAAACTTTGGGTCTTCTCGGCGATTTTCACTTTCTTGATGCTGCAGTATACCGAGATTCTGCCGAAAACGCTCGGCGTGCGGTACAACAAACGTTTCGCGTTTTGGGTCGCGCGGCCGCTGTGGTTCGCGACGAAATTCGGGGCGCCGATTATTAAATTCATTCGTCTCTGCAACAAGCCGTTCGAACCGAAAGGGAACGCCGGGGACGCGCTGAGCTCGGTGCAGGAGCTGCGCGTTTTGACGCTCGTCGCCGAGGAGTCGGAGCAGCTCGACGAAGAGCAGGCCGACGTGATTCTCGAAGCGCTCGACTTGAACAAAACGACCGTGCGCGAGATCATGACGCCGATCGAAGAGGCGAAAACGGTCGACGCCGGTTCGACGCTCGAAGACGCGATGAAGAAAGCGATCGAAGACGGACACACGCGCTTTCCGGTCGCGAACGCGCAGGGCGGCGTCGAGAAATACGTCAACTTCAAGGAGCTCGCTCGCGGCGTCGCGAGAAAACAGCTGAACGGGGAATCGTTCTCGACGAACGGCGGTTCCGAAGTCGAAAAGGTCGCTCGCGAGCTGCTCGTCGTTTCGCCGGACGCCGTCGCGTCGGAAATGTTGACCTTTTTCGTCGACGAGAGCCAGCACATCGCCGTCGTTCGCGACGAAAAGACCGGCGAAAACGTCGGGATTCTGACGCTCGAAGACCTCCTCGAAGAGTTGGTCGGCGAAATTAAGGACGAGTTCGACTGCCATAATCGCGTCGACGAGACGGAGGACGCCTTGATCTGCGGCGGCGGGTGCGAGCTCGCGGAGATCGTCGAAGAGATTGAGAAGAAGTTTCCCGGACGTTGCGCCGAAGCGGTCGAAGCGTTGAAAAAAAACGACGCGGAAACGATCGACGAATCGAACGGCGGATGGGAAACGCGTCGCTTGAACGCGTGGTTCCGCTCGCGGCTTCCGAAAGCGCAAAAGAAAATCTTGCGCTCTTCGAGCCTAGCCTTCGGCGATCTGCGAATCGACGCGCACAACGTGCAGTACGGTCAGCTGAAAGAGGCGGAAATTCGGCTCCGCGACGGCGTCGAACGTAAAAACGCGGGCTAAAAACGACGCGAAACGGCGTTCGAACGTTTAAAACGGCAAAACGTTAAAATAAGAAGAGCGGCGCGTTTCCGACTAAGTTTGGGGACGCGTCGCTTGCTTTTTGACGAAGCGCGTTATAATAAAGAGAGATTGCCGATTGAAGAAAACGTTGAAATAGGCGGAAAACGCGAAATGGATTGGACGTATTGGGCGACGCTTTGCGCGGTCGCGCCTCTTATCGGGTTTATCGGGATGTATTCCGGCGGTTTTTGGGGCGTCGGATGCGGGTGGCTGGTCGTGCCGACGATGTTGATTTTCGGTTTCACTCCGATGGAGGCGGCGGGCGTCGGACTCCTGCAAATGGCGCCGTCGATGATCGGGACGGTTTGCCGCGAGGCGCCGGGAATCGGGTGGGGCGCCGGATCGTTTGGGCGAAATTTAACGCTTCCAATGGCGTTGGGCGCGCTTGCGACGTCGTTTTGCGGGCTGCCGATCAACGAGTTTTTTCACCGATTGTGCGGCTCGACGGCGATTTCGGTCGGGTTCGCCGGTTTTATGGCTTATATCGGTTGGAAGACGCTTTTTGGCGCGGCGCGTCCTTTCGGGGACGAATCGCCGACCGTTTTCAACGGAGCGACGCGATTTTGGGCGTTCGTTTGCGGTCTCGGCGCGGGCGTTTTTAGCTCGGTTCTCGGAGTCGGCGGCGCGATGGTCTTCCGACCGGCGCTCGCGAACGGTTTCAAGGCGACCGAGGAGGAGACCGCTCGCAGCGTTCGTTTTCTCCTCTTGACGACGACGCTGACCGGCGGCGCGACGTACCTTTTCTCCGGCGACGGCTTCGACGAGACCGTTTTCGTCTTGGCGGCGCTGATCGCGATCGGCGGAGCGGTCGGCTTTCCTTTGGGGGCGCGGAGTCACCGCGTCGTCTTGGAGGCGGGACGGGCGAACCTTGCGCGGCGCAGTTTCGCGATCATTTGCGGAATCGTGTTGATCAACGTGTCGCTAAAACTCGCCGGGCTGACGCTCGCGAGTCAAATCGCGACCGGCGTTTGCGCGCTCGGCTTGACGACGTTTCTCGTTTCGTTCGTTTGCTGGGCGCGAGCGAATCCGGCGCCGAACTCCGTCGCGGCGCGGCGAGAGCGGAACGCGCGAGAACGACTCGAGTAGCGATAGGAGCGCCGCGATTCTCCCGCGGCGTAAAACGAACGACGCCGCGTTTTCCGGACGACGCGGCGAGCGGCGAAGAGCGGGCGGCGACGCTCGCTTTTTTTCTTGGGCGAAACGAGATTTTCTTTCGTCGTTCGAGCGGCGCGGCGCGTATTCCCTATGAGTTCGGTTTCGCGTCGGCCAAAACGTTAAAAAAGTTTAGAGAATCTCCCGAGAGAACGGCGAGATTTTTTACAGACGCGGTAAATCGACAAGGGTTTTAACGTATATTTCGGTTGTTGGGAAAAAATAGAAAGGGTGGAAAAGCGCGGGTTAGGAAGAAAAGGAAGGTTTTTTCGTTTTTTGGGGCGACGCGGCTAGGAAAAGTATTGACTCGCGCGGAACAATTAATGTATAATGAACAAAGCGGACGTTTTTCGAACGGAGGAATCCGAACGGACGACGTCGCGAACGGCGCGAAGATCAGGAAGATCGAAGAGCCGCGCCGAAATAGCTCACGGAGGGGGGTGAAAAATGTGCGTTTATTTTGCGTCGACAAATCTTTTGGGCGCCGTTCCGGTCGCGTCGGGCGAACCGGGGGGAATCGCGTTTTGCGTCGCGTTTTGCGTCGCGGCGGCGTTTTACGTCGCGCTGCGAGTTCTCGTTCGTCGAGTCGACCGCCGCGCTCAAAAACGTTCGGCGACCGAGCGAATCGGCGTTCGCTCCAAAGTTCGTTCGCGATGCGAACGGAGCCGCGGCGCCGATCTCGGCGAGCGTCGTCGAGCGGCGTTGTCGAGTCTGATCGTCGTTTTGGGGATCGCGGCGCTTCCGCTCGGTCCGAAGAGCGAGCGGAACGTCGTCGAGCGAACCGACGCCGAGGCGACGCTCGCGCAAAACGCCGCCGACGTTCGTTTCGAGTCGACCGACGTTTCGATTAAAAACGGCGCCGACGCCGAGGAAGCGCGTTTGGTCGACGCCGCTTTCGTTCAAGAAACGGAAGCTCGCGATTTCGAGCGAGTCGGCGAAAAAACGCCGAGCGGCGATCGGGCCCGAAAACCCTCGACCTTCGTCGCGGATCTTAACGCGCCGCGCCTCGTCAAAACGGCGGGCGACTCCGGCGAATTGATCGCCGTCGAGCCGATTCGAGCCGAGTCGAGCCTTTCGATTCCGCCGGCTCCGTCGGTCTTGCCGTCGGCGACTCCGGCTCCGTCGGAATACGCGACGGATTGGAACGCCGCGACGACTTTGCCGACGAGAGGCCCGAGCGTCGCCGAACTCGCCGCCGAAACGTCGAGCGCCGACGCTTGGAAAGCGCGCCCGAACGAAGCGGCGGAAGCGGCTCGTCGAGCTTCCGTTCAAGCGGTTCCGCAAACGTCGAGCTCGGCTGAAGCGCGAGCTTCGCGCGGCGGCGTCGTTCCGGCGTATCGCGAGGAAGCGGTCGACGTTCGCAAGGGCGGAACCGAAATCGCCGCGGCGTTCGCTCCGGACGAGCCGTTGATTCCGTACGCGAGCGAGCCGACCGACGGCGTCGCGTCCGTTAGTTACGAAGAACGCGACTCGCGTTTGCTCCTCGAACAACTCGACGCGGAGCGCCGACGCGCCGGAGCGCGCGTTAAAACGGCCGTTTTGATGATCGAAGCGCAAAAACATTCGGCGAGAGCGACGCAAGACGACTCGAAGACCGGGTGCGGCTTCCTCTTCCAATATCGAGGCGGCGTGTACTTGGCCACCAATAGGCACAACGTCGAAGAGTCCGCTTTGAATCAAGAAGTGAAAATCGTCTTGCCGAACGGAAATAAAATTTGCCCGAAGAGAATTATTAAGTGCGACGATTTCGATTTGGCCGCGCTCGAGCTTGACGTCGCGAGCTTACCGAAAGACGGTTCCGCGACGCTGTGCCGCTTCGGCGATAGCGACGCGTTGCGCGTTTCGGACTCCATCTACACGGTGGGGAATCCCTTGGCCCTCGACTATACCGTTACCCACGGGTATATTAGCGCGATCCGCCGCCGCAAAAGCGACGTCGACAAGTCGGAGCGCATGCCCTTGGAGGAGTTTATTCAGCTCGACGCCAATATTAATCCTGGGAACTCGGGCGGGCCGGCCTACAACTCGGCCGGAGAGGTCGTCGGCGTCGTAACGGCGATTAAAACGGCGACCGGCAAATCGCAAGGCGTGGCTTTCGCCATTCCGATCAACGCCGCTCTGCGCGTTTTGAAGTCGATGATCGATTCGGGCGGGTGGAACCGCGCGTACATGGGCGTCGAGCTTGAAAAGAATTCGGCGAACGGCGGCGAACGAACGGCGAGGAACGGATCGAAAATCCTCAAAGTGAACGCGAACTCGCCCGCCGAAAAGGCCGGGTTGCGCGGCGGCGACGTCGTGCTCGAGTACGACGGCGAAGCGGTCGAGGACGATCTGCACTTGGCTCGTCTGATCGCGTTGACCAACGTCGGGGAAGAACCGGTCGTTAAAGTTCGACGCGACGGCCAAACGTTCGAAACGACGCCGCGCCTCGAGCGTTCCGGTTCCGTTCTTCGCTAACGGAAGGGGCGACGTGGCGACCTTGGCGGGCGTTTTCGCGCTGATTTTCGCGCGCTGTTTCGGAACGACTTTTTTCGCTCCGATGATCGGCGGCGTCGAAGTTTCGCGTTCGATTCGAGCGACGGTCGCGTTGACGACGGCCGCGCTCGTTTTTCCGACGGTAACCGACGCCGCGCTCGTCGATTCGAGCGCTTGGGCGAGCGGCGGCGTTTTGCGATTCGCCGTCGCGTTTGGCGTCGAGGTTCTGTTCGGCGTCGCGCTCGGCTTGGCGTTGCGTTTGATTTTCGAAGGCGTTTATCTCGCCGGGGAAACGATCGCTCGCGTCGGCGGGATTTCCGTCGCCGGAACGTTCGATCCGACGCTCGGCGAGGAGATTTCGCCGATTTCTCGGTTTCTTTTCTGGTTGGCGCTCGTCGTTTTCGCGACCGCCGGCGGTTTCGAGTTCTTTCTCGAAGGAATGTTGAGCGGATTTTCGCGCGTCGAGCCGGGCGCCGCGGCGTCGGCCGCGAATTTGATCGGGGGCTTGGCGGAGATTTTAACGCTTAGTTTCGAATTGGCGATTAAGTTGGCCGCGCCGGTTTTGCTCGCGACGGCGGCGACCTATTTGGCGACCGGCTTTTTAGGGCGGCTCCTTCCGCAGTTGAATTTGACGACGGTCGGTTTTAACGTCGCGTCGCTCTCGACGCTGGCGGTTCTCGCGCTTTCGATCGGCGCTTTCTGTTCGGTTTTTCAAACGGAAATCGTCGCCGCGCTGACGACGTTTTTTCGTTTCGACGTGATTTAGCGGCCGAAATTCTCGTTTCGAGGCGTTTTTTTATCGAAATTTTCGAAAAAATTTTCTCTTCGCGAACGCGACGCGGCGGACGTCGACGCGCTTCGACGCCTTTTTTTGCGCTTATTTTTGTTAAAATGGCAAAAATGGAGCGGTCGGGCGAATAATAAAAACGAAAAAATCGCGTTATTCGGGTCGTCGACGGCTTTTTGCAAGGGGCAAAGTCGAAACGTCGATTATAATGACGACGGCGCGGTTCGTCGCCGAGGCTCCGCGGCTCGGTATAATTAATCGGCGGAGCGTCGCGACGACGGCGCGAGGACGTTATTAATATTAAGGGAAAAAATCGACGGGGCGGCGCCGCGGCGTCGGAAACTTGTCGCGAAACGAATATTTGAGGCGAACGATGGAGAGCGAGGCGCAGACGACCGTTCATATTCCGGTTCTTTTCGAGGAGTGTCTCGACGCGCTGAATTTGGCGCCGGGAAAGATTATCGTCGACGGAACGCTCGGCGGAGGCGGGCACTCGATCGCGATCGCCCGTCGCGTCGCGCCGAACGGTTTGACGATTTCGACCGACCGCGACCCGGCGGCGCTCGACCGCGTCGACCGGCGCGTCGAAGCGCTCGAAGACGGCGCGACGTTGCCGCTGAAAACGTATTTTGCGAATTATTGCGATTTTGACGCCGCGCTTGAACGGGCGAACGTCGAACGCGTCGACGGGTTTTTACTCGACTTGGGCCTTTCGAGCGACCAGCTCGCCGACCGCGAGCGCGGGTTCAGTTTCGATTCGGACGGCGACCTCGACTTGCGTTTCGATCCGACCGAAGGCGTCCCGGCGTTCGAGATGATTAGCCGTTGGTCGGCGGAAAAAATCGCGGACGTTATTTATCAATATGGGGAAGAACGGCAAAGTAGGAAAATTGCGCGGGCGATTTTCGAACGGCGGCGAACGAATCCGGTGCGGAGCGCTCGCGATTTGGCCGAAATTTGCCGACGCTGCGTTCCGACGCCTCCGCCTTGGGCGCAAAAAAAGACGATCGATCCGGCGACGCGGACGTTCCAAGCGCTCCGCATCGCCGTCAACGACGAGCTCGGCTCGCTCGAGCGCTTTTTAAAAAAATGCGTCGACTACCTGAATCCCGGCGGTCGCGTCGCGATCATCAGCTTTCACTCGTTGGAAGATCGCGTCGTCAAAAACGCCTTCCGCGAGATGGAGGGAATGACGATTTTAACGAAAAAACCGATCGTCGCGACCGACGAGGAAGTCGAGCGAAACCCGCGCTCCCGCAGCGCGAAGCTCCGCGTCGCCGAGAAAAAAGCGGACGGCGAGCGGTAAACGACGAAAGTTTTTGGAAAATAACGCCTCTGAAAAGCGTGAAAAACGCGTACTTAAGCGCAAGGGGCGAAAGCGGTCGAACGCGGGCCGCGAAACGGAACGGTTCGACAAATTTTGAACATAACGAAACGAATATCGATTTTCGACCGGAGTTGGCGTAATTATGGGCAAGAAAAATAAGAAGAAGAATAAGCTGTCGTACCTCGACGAGAGCGATTTCGACGCGCCGACGACTTACGACGACGGCGACGATTACGGCGATTACGGCGGCGGCAACTCGAAAAAGAAGAACAAGCGCGGCGGTTCGTCTCGTTACGACGACATTTACGGCTCCGACGATTACGGCGGGTACGGCGACGACGATTATTCCGATTACGAAGACGTCGATTACGACGACGCGGATTACGACGAAGACGACGCCGACGACTACGAAGACGATTACGAGGCGGAAAAGGCGGAGGAAGAGGAAAAGTACGACCCCGAAAACGACCCGTATAAAAATTGGGGCAAGCCCGATTCCGAACGAACGCCGAGCGTCGCCGCGTCGTCGACTTCCGCGCCGAGTTCGAGCGCCGCTTCGTCGACGAGCGACGTTTCCGCGTCGAAATCGGGGAGCGGCTTAGTCGATTCGAACGTCTTCCGCGAAGCGAGCGCCGCGCCGTCGTCGAGCTCGACCTCGTCGACTCCAAGTTGGAGTTTGAAACCGAACACGCCGACGCCCGCCGCGCCGTCCGCTCCGTCGGATTCGTCGTCGACCGAGGCGGGAAACGCCGCCGCCAAACCGGCCTCTTCGACGCCGAGTTTTTCGTTCGTATCGACGCCGACTCCGGCGAAACCGACTTCTCCGACGCCGAGTTCGAATTCGGCGTCGACGTTGCGTCCCGCCGTCGCGACGCCGACTTCGAGTTCGACGCCCGCGCAAGAAACGAAGAAAACGCCGACCGAGCCGACCGCCGTCGCGGCGACGAAGACGGAAAGCGTCGCCGACGGCAAAAAGAACGAAAAAGAAAAGGAAAAAACGAGCGTCGTCGCGTCTAAAGTCGACGAAAAAACGGTCGCGAAGAGCGCCGACGTCGACTCTAGCTCCGACGACGAAAACGAAGATTGGGACGCCGGGCCGTCGCTGGGCGAACGCTTGAAACCGGTTTTCGCGAAAATGGCGGCGCCGCTGAGCGTCTTCAAAAAGCGGCAAAAGACCGAGGAAGAGCTGTTCGAAGAAGATTTGGCTCGCGAGGAAGCGGAAAAACAGGCCGCCGACCGCGCCAAACGAGCCGCCGAGTACGCCGAATTGAAACGGCTCGCGGAAGAAACCGGCGAAGAGATTGATTTTACCGGTTACGAAGAGTTTGTCGAAGCCGATAAAAAGTCGGGGCTTCGCTTTTTGTCCCCCGCCGCGCTCTTCGCTTGGACTGGGGGCGCCGCGAAGAAAGCGGGCTCGCTCGCCGTCGCGCCGTTGAGTTTGTTAAAACGGAGAAAAAACGACGATTGGGAAGACGAAGAGGACGGCGCGGAAGCGGCGAAACTCGAAAGTAAGGAAAAGAGCGGCGACGCGGACGAACTCGACGAAGACGAAGACGGCGAATACGCCGGACGCAACTGGATGCGCGTAACGACGAAAACGATCGGCGTCGCGACCGTCGCGACGCTGCTCCTGTCGGTCGGGTACGTCGGATTCCTCTTCTTTACCGGCAAGCACGTCGCGAAGGAGCCCGCGCCCGGCGATCCGACGGCGGTCGCGAAACTCGCCGAAGAGGCGGCGAGCGTCGACGGAAAAACGCCGTTAAAATCGGGGGCGAAGGCGGAAAAATCGACGGTCGCCAAGAAAGAAAAGAAAGAGGCCGACGGTTTTTTGGCGCGAGCGCGCAGTTTTGTCGGCGGTTTGTTTAATCGCGGCGATTCGACGAAAAAGGGCGAAAAACAAGTCGCGAAGAACGAGGAGAAAAACGCGAGCGCGAAGAATCCGATCGCGCGAACGACGTCGGCTCTCGACGCCGCGAAACAGGCGACCGACGCCGCGTTGGCGAAGGCCGACGAAAAACTCGGCGGAACGTTTCCGACGACCGACGAGCTGGAGGAGGAACTTTCAAGGAGCGCGGTTTCGGACGATTCGCTTTTGACGGACGACGAAACGACGACCGCGATGAAACCGGCGCGGAACGCGACGGGATCGAGCGTCGCGAGCGCTTCGACCGCGGGCGCTTCGGAATCCGATTCGCTTGTCGACTCGTTGGCGAACGTTTCGGAATCCGACCCGCTTGTCGACCCGTTGGCGAACGTTTCGGAATCCGATTCGCTTGTCGACCCGTTGGCGAACGTTTCGGAATCCGACCCGCTTGTCGACCCGTTGGCTGCCGCTTCGGAATCCGACCCGCTTGTCGACCCGTTGGCTGCCGCTTCGGAATCCGACCCGCTTGTCGACCCGTTGGCTGCCGCTTCGGAATCCGATCCGCTTGTCGAC
>JAFYQR010000192.1 GCA_017559825.1 Thermoguttaceae bacterium
ACCGGTTTTAACGATAAAGCCGGTTAAAACGCCGCTTTCGCCGTCGCGTCGCACCTTTCCGCACGACGCGGCGGCGCTCGCCCCCCGTTTCCCCTATTTTAATGGAATCCATTATGTTCGCCGCCCGTTTTTCCCGCCTCGCCGCCCTCCTTATCGCCGCCGCGACCTTCCTTCCGACGTTCGCCGACGCGCAAACCGCCCCCGACGCCGCCGCTAAAACCGGCGAAGTCGCCGCCAAGCGCCCGTTTCGCGGCGTTTGGGTCTCGACCGTCGGCAATATCGACTACCCGTCCAAGCCCGGTTTGAGCGCCGACCGACTCCGCGCCGAAGCCGACGCTCTCCTCGACCGCGCCGCCGAACTGCGCTTAACCGCCGTCGTTCTGCAAGTTCGCCCAATGGGAGACGCGCTTTACCGTTCGAAAATCTATCCGGCGTCGAGCTTCGTTTCCGGCAAACAAGGCGTCGCGCCGGACGGCGATTTCGACCCGCTCGCCTATTGGGTCGACGGCGCGCATCGTCGCGGACTCGAACTGCACGCTTGGGTCAACCCGTACCGCGTTACGACCGGCGCCGCCCAGCGCAAGAACCTTGCCGAAACGAACCCCGCCGTTCTTCACCCGGAATGGACGTTCGAGCGCGACGGCAAAGTTTACCTAAACCCCGGAATCGCCGAAGTTCGCCAACTTGTTATTAACGGCATGGTTGAAATCGTCGAAAATTACGACGTCGACGGAATCCACATCGACGACTATTTTTACCCGGCGCGCGACATGACGGAAGACCTCGCGACCTTCCGCCGCTACCCCCGCGACTTCCACGACGTCGAAGATTGGCGCCGCGACAACGTCGATATTCTCATCCGCGACGCCGGCAAAGCGATTCATAAAGCGCGTCCCGGCGTCGTTTGGGGCGTTAGTCCGGCGGGAATTTGGGCGAACAAGTCGAGCCATCCGCTCGGGAGCGACACGCGCGGCAACCAATGTTATTTCAACCTTTACGCCGACGTCCGGCATTGGGTCAAGAGCGAATGGATCGACTACGTAACGCCGCAAATCTATTGGCATATCGGTTTCGAAATCGCCGAATTTAAGACGCTCGTCGACTGGTGGGCGGACGTCGCCGAAGGCACGAACGTCGCGCTCTATATCGGAACGGCGGCGTACCGCGTCGACCCGAAGTCGAAAACGCCCGCTTGGCGCGACCCGCAAGAATTAACGCGTCAACTCGACTATATGGCGACGAAAGAGCGCGTCGACGGCCAAATTTTCTTCACCGCGCGCAGCCTCGCCCCGGGAAAACCGGCGTCGGCGGCGCTCGAAGCGTATTCGGCGGTGCATTGGCAAGCGCCGGAACCGGAAAAAAGAAAATAACGAAAAAAGCCAGCCAATAGAAACGGTCGCGTTCTCGCATGCGTCGTAAAATCCGTTAAAATCGACAAAATCGCGACGCTCAAACCTTAAAAACAGCCGACGCGGCTTTCCCCTTTTCGCTTTTGGTCGAAAAGCGCGTTTTCGCTAAAATCGCAAGCGCGCTTTTTCGGCTTTAAAAATATTTTACCTTGCAATTTTTCTTTTTTCGCCTATAATTCCTTCAAATTCCTTGAAAATTCTCCGATTTTTTTAAAATTTTCACCAAGCCGCCCTCCTATAAGCGAAAAGTAATTCACCCTCCCTTAACCGACGCCGTTTTGCGCGTCTTACGCAGAAAGCCGACGCAATGTATCCGATTTCCGAACGTTATTATCCCCGTCTCGCCGCCGCTTACGCTCGCGGTTTAGCGTTGAACGCTCTCGCCAACGGCGGCGTCGTTCGCTCGCTCGACGAAGAAGTCGACCAAACGGCGTTTTCGCTCCCGGCGGAACTCCTCGAACCGGCGCTCGACGACCTCGGCCCGGCGGAAATCGAACGGATTCTCGAACTCGGCGAAGCGGCGCGACTGAAATTTTATCGTTTCAAAAACACTCGCGACCAACTCCCGCGCGTTCGAGCGATTCTCGGACGGCTCCGCGGCGAAGCGTTCGAGTCGTTCCTCGAAATCGGCGCCGGTCGCGGCGTTTTCCTTTGGGTTTTCCTCGACGCGTTCCCGGGCGTCCAAACGACGGCGGTCGACCTTTTGCCGCATTGGGGCGAATTTTACGAAACGGTTCGCGCGGGCGGCGTTTTCAACCTTAACGGTTATACCGGCGAGTTTGAAAAAGCCGGTTTTGCGGAGCGTTCGTTCGACGTCGTTTCGCTCCTCGAAGTCTTGGAACACATCCCCGATTACGACGCGGCGGTTAAGGCGGCGGTTCGTTTGGCGCGACGTCTCGTCGTCGTTACCGTCCCTTCGCAACCGGACGACAACCCGCATCACTTGCGACTCTTTACGCAAGAAATGTTGGAAACGTCGTTCCGAAACGCCGGCGCGACGCGGCTTAAGTTCGACGCCGTTCGCGGAAGCCGAGTCCTTTTCGCCTCCGTCGACTGACCGTCGCCCGTTTCCGCCGTTACCTTCTCTCCATTTCCCCCACTCCCCCCAAGCGGCGGCGCCCCGCGCGTCAAACCGACCAAAGCGCCGCCCCTTATTAATATATTGAGAAAGTTGGAAAATGACCGCTTACCGCCCCGAACACAAAATGCTTAAATACCCGCGAACTCCGCACTTAGAAGGCTCGCGCCTCCAACCGGGCGACGAGGATTTGGAACAAGTTCGCTTCTCCGAAATCGCCGATAAATTTATCGTCGTCGAAGAAAAATGCGACGGCGCGAACTCCGCCCTTTCGTTCGACAAAGACGGTTCGCTCCTTCTGCAGAGTCGCGGCCATTACCTCGTCGGCGGCGCCCGCGAAAAACACTTCGACGTTTTCAAGCGTTGGGCGACGACGCATCAAGGCGCGTTTTTCGACGTTATTCGCGATCGTTACGTCGTTTACGGAGAATGGGTCTTCGCGAAACACTGCCTTTATTACGACGCCTTGCCGCACTACTTCCTCGAGTTCGACGTTTTCGACCGCGAACGCGGCGTTTTCCTCGACACGGCGTCGCGTCGCGAACTGTTGGCCGGTTTGCCGATCGTTTCCGTTCCGGTGTTGCGACGCGGCAAGTTCAAGAAACTCGACGACTTAACGTCGCTGATCGGACATTCGAACTTCATTACCGACAGCCATTTAGAGCGTCTCGCCGCCCGCGCCGAAGCCGACGGCGTCGACGTCGAAACGACGCTCTTCGAAACCGACAAATCGACGACGATGGAGGGCCTTTATCTCAAAATTGAGGAAAACGGCGAAGTCGTCGGGCGGCTGAAATACGTTCGACGTTCCTTCCATCAAGCCGTTTTCGACTCCGGAACGCATTGGCTCAACCGCCCGATCGTCCCGAACGAGCTGACTTACCCGGTCGACGCGATTTTCGACGCCGAACTCCCGGAAGGCGTCGCGACGATCGAAGAAGTTTAACGCCCTCTTCAACGCCCCAAAGCGCCCAAACGCTCCGAAGCGCCCAAGCGAATCAAAACGCTCAAACGCCCCGGAGCGCCCGACGTTCCCACCGAACGCCCCGCGTTCCCGACGCTTCGCTTCGCGTTTTTCGTTAAAACGTTTAAAATCAACAACTTTTTAAAACAATCCCAATCGCCAAAATGCCGTCGAACCCCTTTAATTCCCCCGAAACGCCGACCGCCGACGCGACGCAACCCGCCGCCTTCCCGCAACTTCCGGGCCTTCCGATTCCGGAGCCGGGCGCCGCCGTCGATTGGGCGACGCTCGAACGTTCGCCGCTCGCGCCGGAGTTCGCCCAAATGCGCGAAACGCCGCAAAACCCCGTTTGGCATTCGGAAGGCGACGTCTTGACGCACACGCGTCTCGTCGTCGAGCGACTCGTCGAATCGGACGCTTGGCGCGCCGAAACGCCGGAAAAACGGGCGATTCTCTTCGTCGCGGCGCTTTTACACGACGTCGCCAAACCGTTCCGAACGCGAATCGAAGACGGCAAAATCACGTCGCCGGGACACGCGAGCTCGGGCGCGCTCGTCGCTCGCGACCTCCTTTGGCGGCGCTTCGGCTTGGCCGGTTCCGCGTCCGCAAGACGTTTTCGCGAAACGGTTTGCGCGTTGATTCGTTTTCACTCGGCGCCGGTTCATATTTTAGACGCGGAGAATCCGGAGTTCGTCGTCTTGCGCGCCGCGTCGGAGGGCGAAACGACGGAACTCTTTTCCAACCGCCTTTTAGCGACGCTCGTCGAGGCCGACTTGCGGGGACGAATCGCCGACAATATCGCCGAATCGCTCGCCGCGCTCGATATGTTTCGCGACGTCGCGCAAGAAGCCGGCGTTTACGACGCGCCCTTCCAATTCGCGTCCGATTTTTCGCGTTACGCCTATTTTTCCGGTCGTATCGATTCCCCGCATATCGACCTTTACGACGATACTTGGGGAGAAGTCGTTCTCTTGAGCGGTCTCCCCGGAACCGGCAAGGACGCGTATATTAAGCGAACTTTTCCGGATTTGCCGGTTATTTCACTCGACGACTTGCGCGACGAAATGAAAATCGCGCCGGAGGACGGCCCCGATCTCGTTTTGGCCCGCGCTCGCGAGATCGCCAAGGAACATTTGCGCGCGAAACGCCCGTTCGTTTGGAACGCGACGAACGTCGCCGACTTCGCCCGCGCGCCGGTCGTTCGCCTTTGCCGCGATTACGGCGCGACCGTCCGAATCGTTTACCTCGAAACGACTTGGGAAGAAACGCAACGCCGCAACGCGAGCCGTTCCCGCGTCGTCCCGACGAGCGTTATCGAGCGAATGTTGAGCAAACTCGAACCGCCGACCGTTCGCGACGCGCCGCGCGTCGATTGGGTTCTCTCGGAACGCCGCGCCGACGTTCGCTAATCCCGGCGAACGCCAAAATCGTTAAAACCGATTCGACCGTCAACATTCCAACGCTTTCAACGGTTCCTCGCGACCGTCGCCGTTGAAAGCGTTTTGCGCTTCTTGCCCAACCGCTTCAGTCTCCGCGACCGTCTTAACCGTTCGCCGCCGTTCAACCGTTTCCATTCCCTTAACCTCCGCGACCGTCGGCGTCGTTTCCCTCCTTTCCCAACTGTCGCGCCAGTCGAACTCCGCGACGCGGCGTTTTTTTCCTCTTTTTCGCGCAAAAAGAGCGTCGAGTCGTTGTTTTTCGGCGGCAAAACTGTTATACTTGAAAGGCGAAATCGGGTCGCGGCGACGCGAGCGGCTCGATTTCGCTCTTGTTTTTTCGCTAAAACCGTTTTTATCATTTTAATTTAACGCAAGCATAACGCAAACACGACGCGCGTCGTCGGAGGAGAAAGCGCAAATGGCGAGACCGCTGAGCAAAATCGCGCCCGATTGGTGGGACTACACGACCCTTGACCCGGAAATTTTGGCCGACGCCGCGAAACTGACGGAGGAAACGCTCTTCAAACTGTCGCGCCCCGGTTTCACCGTCCATTATTACGAGACGCTGGAAGAGTTTTACCTCGCGGAGGCGCTCGAATACGTCGAGGCTTGGCAGGCGGCGACGGCGGACAATCCGGTCGGGATTTGCGGGCCGATCGGGCCGACGGAGCAACTCCCGTTAGTCGCGCGCATCGTCAACGCGATCGGGCTGAACCTGAAACACGCGCACTTTTGGGGGATGGACGAATGGGTCGAGAACGGCGTCCCGGTCGGAACCGATCACCCGCTTTCGTTCGCGAAGGCCGACTTCGCGCTCTGTTTCGACCGTATCGACCCGAAACTGCGGATGCCGCTTGAAAACATTCACTTCCCGTCCGGCGATTTGGCGGCGTATTCGGCGACTTACGACTCGATCCGTTGCGCGACGATGCAAGGCGGTCAAGGCGACGTCAAGCACTGGGCGTTCAACGACCCGTTGCGTCGCGAAGGCGCTTACAAGGACGCGCCGCCGAGTCCGGAAGAGTATCGCCGTTTGGCGACTCGCGTCGTCGACTTGCACCCGATCACGATTCTGCAAAACGCCCGGACGAGCGGCGGCGGTTACGTCGCGAACGTCCCGACGCAAGCCTGCACGGTCGGCCCGGTCGAGACTTGGAAGTCGGACAAAGTCAGCATTTGGCAAGCCGGGACGCACGACAACCCGTTCGGCATGCGCCTGACCGCGTTCATGATCGCGAACAAAATTTGCGACGCGGCCGTCCCGATGTCGCTCCTCGGCGACCACCCGAACGTCCATTTCCACTACTACCGCCCCGCGATTAAAAAGGTCGAAGCGGAAATGCACTAAACAAAATTGCGTTCGACGCTAAAACCTAACGTTTTCGCGTTTTAGCGTCGAACTTTTTACCGGCGGCAACTCGTTGTTTTCGTCGCCTAGAATCCTATTTTGCCGCCTTTTGATTCGCCAAATTCATTTTAAAATTTATTCCCCATATCGTTTGTTCGCGTCGGTTAGGTTCCGCCAATGAAAGCCCTTTCCGCTTCCGAAAATATGTTGAAAGTCGTTTTCAGCGACGATTACGACTTCGTTATTCCGCGTTATCAAAGGCCTTACGCTTGGACGCAGGAACACGCGCTCGAATTGTTCGACGACCTTTACGAACACTTTCAGGCGACGCGCAACCTTGCCGACGCCGAAAAGCTCCCCTATTTTCTCGGAAGCGTCGTTCTCATCAAAAACGAAAACGCCCCGCTCGCCGAGGTAATCGACGGTCAGCAACGACTTACGACGCTAACGATTCTCTTCGCCGCGATGCGCGACCAAGCCCGCGACGGCAAGTTAAGAGCCGAATTTCAAACGCTTTATCAAAGCGAAGCGCAAAAACTCAAAAAAATCGCCGCCAAACCCCGACTAACGCTCCGCGAATGCGACCAAGCGTTTTTCCACGAACGCGTCCAAGCGACCGACGACTTTTCGGCGATACAAACGCTTATTTCATCGGAACTTAAAACGGAATCGCAAAAGCGAATTTACGAAAACTCGCTCGCGCTCTTGTCGCGAATTCAACGACTTCTTCCAACCGACGAAGAACTTAGCGACTTCGGCGAATTTTTGCTAAACCGTTGCTTCTTAGCGGTTGTGTCGACTCCGACGCAGGAGTCGGCGTTCCGCGTTTTCGCCGTCCTTAACAACCGCGGCCTCGATCTACTTCCTTGCGACGTTTTGAAGTCGGAAATCATCGGCAGAATCGACGCCGAATCGCAAGAAAAATACGCGAACGCTTGGGAACGGTTCGAACGTTCGCTCGGGCGCAAAACGTTTAACGAGCTTTTCGGGCACATCTTATCGATTTACTACCCTAACCGAACCCAAGGCAAGCTGTTAGAACACTTTCGCGGCCGACTATTAAAAGACGTCGCCACCCCGGAAGCGACGCGCCGCTTTTTCGACGACGTCATATCGCCCTGCGCCGAATATTTTCGCGACTTAAAACGCGGAATCCTCCGACTTGACAACAAATCGAACGCCGTTTTTTCTCCTTTCGCGACCGAATTAAACGCGCTAAGTCAAGTGGAATTCAGCGATTGGGTTCCCGTCGCGCTCGCTTTTTTGCTCCGTTGTCGCGAGGAAAAGTCGGCTCCAACCGACCTAGCGCGATTTTTCCGCAAATTGGAGCGTTTAACGTCTTATCTTTACTTATGTTCGAAAGACGTCAAAAAGCGCGGCGAACGGTTCGCAAGCGTTTTAAAAGATTTACAAGAAGTCGACGGCGACGCTTGGCAAGAATCGATCGAACTTACGCCGACCGAACAACGCGAGTTCCTCGAAACGCTCGACGGCCCAGTTTACGAGCTGCCAACTTCGAACCGCCGTCGTTTTTTACTCCTCCGACTGGACTCCTTTATCGCCGAAACGGGCGCGGTTTACGACGCGAAAATCGCGACGGTTGAACACGTTTTGCCGCAAAAGCCGACCTCCGAATATTGGCAAAACCGTTGGTCG
>JAFYQR010000193.1 GCA_017559825.1 Thermoguttaceae bacterium
CTCCGGCGAACGAGCCGACGGGGCGCCCGCGTCGGAAAGCGAAGGCGAGAGCGAAAAAGCGTCGCCGAAAACGGGCGTCGCTCGAATTTCCGAGCTGGTTCGACGCGCGGCGGCGAGCGCGTCCGAAAAACGCGATGGGGTCTAAGTCGCGAAATAAAGGCGCGCGCGGCGAAGTCGAACTGTCCAAGGAGTTGACGCGAGTTCTCGGCGTCGGCGCGCGTCGCGGGCGTCAGTTTTCCGGTTCGCCCGATTCGCCCGACGTTCTCGTCGACAGTCCCGACCTTCACGTCGAATGCAAGCGCGTCGAGGCGTTTAACGCCTATAAGGCGCTCGACCAAGCGACGCGCGACGCGGGAACGAAGGTTCCGATCGTCGCGCATCGGCGCAATCGTCGGGAGTGGATAATCGTTTGTCGGCTCGACGATTTGCCGCGCCTCGCCGCCGTTTTAACGGAGATTCTTCAACGACAATGCTCGACGACGAAATCCTAACGATAGCCCGTTCGGTCGCTTCGCGGTTCGCTCGCTTCGGTTCGTCCGATTACGACGACGCGACGAGCGTCGCCGCGTTGCGAATGTGCGCCGTTCGTTCGAAACTCGACGCCTCGCGGTCGGAACCGGAACGTCGCGCTTACCTTCGTCGTTGCGCGGAAACCGCGATTCTCGACCGCTTGCGTCGGGAGCGAGCGGAACGACGAAAAATCGCCGATTACGTCGACTCCGGCGCCGCGCCCGGGGAGGCGGTCGACGGCGAAATCGACGTTCGCGCCGCGCTCGACGATTTCCGCGCGACAACCTCGCTTCGCGACGCGGTTTACTGGGATTCCGTCGTCGACGGCGAAACGGCGAAAGAAGCCGCGTCGCGACTCGGCGTTTCCGTTACGACCGTTCGCAGTCGGCGCAAACGGTTGCGCAAAAGATTCGCCGCCTATTTAAACGAACGGCGCGACGAACGAACGCCGTCTCGATTTTAACGCCGTCGGCAAAGGAGAAACCTTGACGACCGAAATTTACCGCCTTTCCGATTACGACGCCGACGCCGCGCCTTCGGTTCTCGTCGCTTATCCCGACGTCGCGACCGTTAGCGACGCCGACGGGAACGACTTGACGAACGCTTTGCTCGCCGACGGAACGCTCGTTTTGACGGGAGTTCCAAACGCGGACGCGTTTTCCGTCGTTTCGGACTTTACGTCGTCGACGGCGACCTTTTGGGCTCCGTCGCCCGGCTCTTACGTCGTGTCGTATTTGGCGGACGGCGTCGAACGAACGGTCGCGGCGACGGTCGAGGGATACGGCGAAACGTCGGTCGTCGTCGATTCGACGGCGCGCTATTGGTTCGTCGAGCCGGTCGACGGTTCGAGCGGCGAAATTCGCGCGACGTCGACCGTTTCCAATCCGCATATTTGGCTGGTTTACGACCGAGCGCTCGACGCCGATTTCGACGCGCGCCCGGCCTTTTTAACCGCCGTACTCGAACAGTTTCCGATGTCCCGATATTACACGAGCGGCGAAACGCCGATTTTACGCGCTCGATTGGTCGAATCGTCGACCGGCGCGCCGATCGTTCCGAGCGATATTAAGTCGGCTTTTTACACTTGTTACGCCGTTTACTCCTACGGTTCGAAGCGTTCGCGCGTCGCGGTCGACGGATTCGTCGGCGTCGCGGTTCCGGCCGGCGAAGACGACGCGACGAGCGCTTTCAAGTCGCGGCTTATCGTCGACGACCCGCGTTGGCGCGTCGATTCCGACGGCTACAACTTCGCGTTCGAGCCGGACGCGACCGAAAACGACCTTTTCCCCGGCCCCGGAACTTACGAAATCGACGTAACGATCGTTCCGAAAGCGGGGAACCCCGTAACGCTTACCTGGACGGCGACGGTTAAATAGTGGAGCTTCGCTGGTACCAAAAAGAAGCGGTCGACAGGGTTTACGACTATCTGCGTCGCAACGAAAGCGGCGCGCCTTGCGTCGTCTTGCCGACCGGAGCCGGGAAAACGCCGGTCTTGGCGACGATGTGCCGCGACGTCGCGCGTTGGGGCGGACGCGCGCTGGTTCTCGCGCACGTCAAAGAGCTTTTGCAACAGGCGCGCGACCGAATCGCCGCCGAAGCGCCCGACGCGTCGGTCGGGCTGTATTCCGCCGGACTCGGCGAGCGAACGACCGACGCGCAAATCGTCGTCGCGGGAATCCAAAGCGTTTATCGTCGCGCCGAAGAACTCGGTCCGTTTCGGCTGATCGTCGTCGACGAAGCGCACCTCGTTCCCGATTCGGGCGACGGAATGTATCGAACGTTTTTGGAGGGAGCGCGGCGCGTCGCTCCGGACGTCCGCGTCGTCGGTTTGACGGCGACGCCTTATCGGCTCGGTTGCGGTTGGATTTGCGGGCCCGACAAAATCCTTTCGGAGATCGTTTTCGAAGTCGGCGTTCGCGACCTAATCGCGCAAGGTTACTTGGCGCCGCTCAAAGCGCGCGCCGGGCGTCGGCGACCCGATTTTTCGAACGTCGCGATTCGCGGCGGCGAGTTCGTCGCGTCCGAGGTCGAGAGCGTCGTCAAGAAAAAGAACGTCCTTGAAGCGGCGTGTTTGGAGATCGCCGAACTGACGCGCGAACGCCGGAAGGTTCTCGTTTTCGCGTCGAGCGTCGAGGCGGCGAAGCGGATCGAAAAGACGCTCGCGACGCTGACGGGCGCGGAAGTCGCGACGATTACCGGCGAAACGGACGCGTCGGAACGAGCCGACGTTATCGCTCGGTTCAAACGCGACGCGCCCCGCGTCGATTTGCTCGGGCGCGAAACGCCGTCGCTCAAATACCTCGTCAACGTCAACGTTTTGACGACCGGCTTCGACGCGCCGAACGTCGACTGCGTCGTTTTGCTTCGACCGACGAACTCGACCGGGCTTTACCAGCAGATGGTCGGGCGGGGGCTTCGGCTCGCGCCGGGAAAAACGGATTGCCTCGTCCTCGATTACGGGCAAAACGTCGTTCGTCTCGGTCCGGTCGATATGCCGGTCGTCGGCGCGAAAGGGGCGCGACGCGGGCCGCCTCCGGCGCGGGAGTGTCCGGAGTGTTCGGCGGTCGTCGCGTCGGGGTACGCGGCTTGTCCGGAGTGCGGGAACTTGTTCCCGGCGCCGCGTCGTTCGGACGGGCTCGACGCCGAAGCGTCCGACGCGGAACCGGTCGACAAAGGCTCGATTTTGGAGTACGACGTCGACGCCGTTTTTTACTCGGAACACGCGCGGCGAGACGCGGAGCCCGACGCGCCGCGAACGCTCCAAATCGATTACGAAATCGCGCCGAGAAAATACGTTCGCGAATGGCTTTGTCCGGAACACGTCGGGTTTATGCGTCGCCGTTTCGAAGAGCGTTGGCGCGCGCTTTCGAACGTTCCGCCTCCCGCGACCGCCGAGGAAGCGGCGAACTTGGCGACGTCCGGAGCTTTGGCGACGCCGCTTCGGATTCGCGCGACGCGCAAACCGGGCAAGAAGTTCGCCGAGATCGAATGGCTCGAAGCGACGGAGGTTCCGGATTTCGACGGCGAACGTCGGACGAACGGCGGCGGTTTCGAAGAGTTCGACCGTTTCGACGCGCCCGATTTCGACGCGCCGTCGTTTGAAGAAGACGAACGCGGAACCTTGCGAACGACGAACGTTTGCGGCGTCTGTTCGCAGTGTTTGAATTATTCGTTCGGGTATTGCGCGGCGCTCGACCGCGACGTCGACGGGAACGCGCCGATTTGCGACCAATACGTCGTCAACGACGACGATATACCGTTTTAGGCGCGCCCGCCGAAGGCGGTTTTATCCGCGCTACCGCGCGAACTTGTTTTCCTCGCTCCCGTCGGTCGCTAACGGTCGAGTCCAACAGTGTTTAAAGGGAAAGTCAATGAACGAAAACAAGACGAAAGATTGTCGAGAAGTTCCGGAAACCGAATCCGCCGAGGATTTGCGTCGCGAGACGATAGAGTCGCAATTTGAAGCGGCGACGTTGCCGAACGGGTTGGAAACCTACGTCCTGAAAGGAACGCGCGTCGTTTCGCAGGTCGAGGAAATCGAACGGCTTAACAAACAACTCGCCAAGGTTTGCGACGAGTGCGACGGTTTGAAGCTGAATCATTCGTATTATATAGAGCGCAACGAAGCACTCGAAAAGGAACTCGACGAAACGCGAAAGAAAAACGCCGAACTGGAAGAACGCGTCGAGAAGTTGAAGGAAGCGAGCGAAATCGTTGTGAAAGATTGCAAAAATCGCGTCGCCCGATTCCAAAAACTCTTCGAGTCGACGAACGCCGACGCCCGCCAAACCGCCGAAGAGTTGGCGGAAACGCGTTCGCAGGTTTTCCGTTGGCGGCTTATCGCGCTTTCGGGCTTTGCGGGAGCCGTTATCGGTTCCGTTATTAACTGCATTCTCCAAGGCTAGAAAGGGGAAGGTTTATGCAAATTGCGCAATCGCAAAAAGTCGCGTCGCTCGTTTCGGGGATTGCTTCCGAACGCCGAGCGGTCGTCGCGGTCGTTACGTTTTCGAATCGAGATCACGCCGGAAACGACGCGAGCGTTACCGAAGCGCAACTCGATTTGATTTTAGCGAAAATTCGCGCCGAACTCGAAACTTACGGCGTTCAAGTCGGCGCTTGCGCGACCGTCGCGACCTTCCCGGCGACGACGCTCGAAGACGGGGAAACGCTTCGACTTGTCGCCGAAGCGACGCTCGAAAAGCTCGCGCCCGACCCGCTTCCGGAGATCGACGAAACGGAAGCGCTCGAACCCGAACCGGCGACCGAAGGCGAAGAACCGGACGTCGCGTCGGACGAAGCGGAAACGCCGAGCGCCGAATCGCTCGACGAATCGGAAGAAACGCCGACGGAGGAACCGTCCGCCGCGCTCGAATCGGAAGAAACGCCGACGGACGCGGCGAGCGAACCGGTCGAAAGCGAAGCGGAAGAAGCGTCGCCCGACGCGTCGCCGACGGAAACGGCGTCCGGAGACGCGACCGACGAAATTCTTGAATTTGTCGAGGAATAACGAGAAACGGAGCCGCGCGAATGCAAACGATCGGACTCGTCGACGCGGACTTGCTCGACGGCGGAACGCGCTTCCCGAACCTCGCGCTAATGAAAATCGCGTCGTTCGAGCGTTCGCGCGGCGCCGCCGTTCGACTTTGCTTAACCGCCGCCGACGCGACGCCTTGCGCGAAGATTTTCGTTTCGAAAGTCTTTACGAAGTCGCGCGTTCCTCGATGGATTGAAGAAATCGCCGACCGTTGCGAGTTCGGCGGAACCGGTTTCAACCTTGTCGACGCGCCGCCGCTTCCTCCGGAAGCCGAGCGTTCGAAACTGTTTTACGACTTGTACAAACCGTTCGTCGATTCGTTCGGCGACGCGCCGCCGCGTTGGCTCGACGCTTACTCGAAAACGTCGATCGGCTTTACGTCGCGCGGTTGTTTTCGCCGCTGTCCGTTTTGCGTCAATCGAAAAAAAACGCGTTCGGAGCGTTGGTCGCCGGTCGCGGAGTTCCTCGACGAAACGCGACCTTACGTCGATTTGCTCGACGATAACGTTTTCGCTTGCAAGGATTGGCGCGAAATTTTCGCGGAGTTGGAATCGACCGGGAAGCGTTTCGCGTTCAAACAAGGGCTCGACATTCGCTTGACGAACCGCGAAAAGGCGGCGACGCTCGCTCGCGCTAAATATCGCGGCGACATAACGTTCGCGTTTGACAATATCGCCGACGAACGAGAGTTTAGACGCGGCGCCGAAAACTTTCGCGCCGAATGCGACAAGCAAGCGAAAGCGTATTTGCTCTGCGGGTTTTATCAACGCGGACTCGACGAACTTCGCGACCTTTTCAAGCGGCTCGACGTTTTGGCGGAATACCGAATTTTGCCTTATTTAATGCGACACGAACGGTATGAAAACGACGAATATAGAGCGATTTACGTCGACCTTGCGCGTTGGCTCAACCAGCCGGGATTTTTCAAAAAACTTTCGTTTTTGGAATTTGCCGAAAAGGCGGGATCGCGAAAAACGCGCTCGGCGCTCGCGTCGAACGAACTCGCGTCGCTAAAACCTTGGATGGAAAGACGCTTTTGGAATGAAGCAGTTAATAAAGGAGGCGTAGCCGATGGCAGACGTTTACTTTAGCTCGAACGCGTCGACCGGTTCGGGTTCTCTTGCCGAAGCGATTTGCAACGCCCAACCCGGCGACGTTATCCGCCCCGACGAAACCGTTTTTGAACGCGGTTCGACTATAGAAATCGTTTTGACGTCGAAACTCACGATTGACAAAGACCTAACGCTCGCCGTGTCGTCGTTCCGAGTCCGACTCGACGGCGCGGGGCTAACATTGAACGCCGACGCGACGTTAACGGTTAACGGCGGTTTCATCTGCGTCGGGAACGTCGATTTCGGCGCCGCGCGGATAACAGGTTCCGGCGACCTCGTTTTCGCGCTCGGCGGAACGGTAACGTTCGACCCGGCGACGACGGTAAACGGCGTCCCGCTTTCGCAATACGACGCCGCGACCAACGACGTTCGGATAACGTTTGAAACGTCGGAACTCGTTTGGGAGTCGCGCGTTTCGGGCTCGAACGTCGAAATAACCGACCCGCTTCTCGCCGACGACCGGTTCGTCTTTCGGTTCGACCGTTACGCAAACGGCGAGTTCGTCGAGTTTTACGCGACCGCCTCGCGCGTTTCCGACGTTTCGGCGTCGGCGTATGAAACGACGTCGAACTGGAACGGCGCCGCGTCGCCGACCCTCGTCGACGCGAGCGCGGAACCCGGCTGGAACTACTACCGCGTCCGACTCGACGAACCGGTCGAGAAGGGCGGCGTCCTCCTGAACGCTTACGCGTCGCCGACTCGCTACGTCGCCGTTTGGGTCGGAAACGACGAACCGACGAGGACTTACTACTATCGCGGAGGCGCGAAGGGCTCCTTTATCGAGCCGAGCGACTGGACGCTGACGTCCGACGGACTCGTTCCTTGCGTCGAGAAACCGACGCAAGCGGGCGCGACGTTTTACGTCGGCGGTTCGTTTGAAGTCGTCGAAAATAGAGAAAGGATACGAGAATGACGCTAATTGCGCAACGGACGGCGCCGCAAAACGACGGACTTCCAAGAGATTACCAGCGCGTTCGCCTAATTGAAATTCCGAAAATCGACGTTTTGGACGACGGATTCGTCGAGTTCGTCGACGTAATGGGAAGCGACGATACGATTTGCCGCGACGCTCGCGTTTCGACCGGTTCGGATTGGGGCTCGGACGCCGAAAACGAGCGCCTTATTCGCTACTTGATTCGGAACCGGCACGACTCGCCGTTCGAGCAGGCGGAGCTGAAATTCCGCGTTCGCGCGCCGATGGACGTTTGGCGGCAGTGGATTCGAACGCGAACGGCGAACGTCGTCGAGTATTCGACGCGGTATTCGGAAGCGATCGACGCGGCGCGAACGACCGCGCCGAACGCTTGGCGACGCCAAGCCGCGTCGACCCGCCAAGGAAGCGACGGCTTTCTCGACGAGGAAACCGGCGCCGAATTGTCGCGAGACGAAGCGACGCTCCAGCGTATGGCTCGCGACGTTTACAAACGGCGGCTCGGGCTCGGCGTCGCTCGAGAGCAAGCGCGAAAGGATTTGCCGCTCTCGACTTACACGGAGGCGGTTTGGAAAATCGACCTGCGCAACTTGCTTCGTTTTCTCGAATTGCGGCTCGACGACGCGGCGCAGTTTGAAATTCGAGAATACGCGAAAGCGGTCGCGTCGATTACGCGCGAACTTTTCCCGAAAACGTATCGAGCGTTCGCCGATTACCGGCTGAACGCGACGACGCTAACGCGATTCGAAACGGACGCGCTTCGCGATCTCCTCGCGAAGAAAGGCGTCGCGTTCGGTCGCGACGAGTTCGACGTGCGTTTCGCCGAACTCGAATCGGAATCGGAGCGAACGGAAGCGCTCGCGAAATTCCGTCGGCTCGGACTCGTCGCCGAGTAAAAGGCGAGTCGTTTTATTTCAAAGAAGGAGCTTATATGAACGCCGAACAAGCTAAAAATCTCGCGACGCGAATCTTCGCGGCGCTCCGCGACGGCGAAACGGTGATCGTCGGCGGCAAGTCGATCGACCTCGTCGCTTATAAAGACGGCAAAGTCCGCGCTTATCAACTGCTCGACAAGGGGCTCGTCGCGATCGACGTCGCGAACGTCGAAGTCGCGATTTACGCCAAGAAAGAAGTCCTGCACGCTCCGGCGGCGGTCGCGCAAATTTAACGGCGAATAAAAGACGCGGAACGCCGACCGAACGCGTTTCGCGTCTTCGCTTCTCGATTCGCGCGTCTTCCGGGGCGCGCGATTTCTAAAGTTTCGATAAAATGCGAAGGATAGGTTTTAAAACCGATGAACGAAGAAATTAAAGACGAGAAGTTCGCGTTTCCGGCGCGGGCGCCGCGCGTCGGCGAAATCGCGTTGACGGCGAACGGCGACGCTTATTTGACGCTCGATTCGACCGGGCTCGACGGTTGCTCCGATTGCGACCTCGCGAACGGATTCGGCGTCGAAACGTGTCCGCGTTACAAGCAATGCAGCGCGTTTTGGCGCGACGACAAGAAAGCCGTTCGGTTCCGCGCCGTCGAGAATTTCGACGAAGCGTTGGCGCAAACCTTGCTGACGCGTTCCGAGCCGATCGACGTCGTAACGTATCCGACCGGCGCGAAGCGCGAACGCGACGACCGAAAACCGCGCTACGACCTTATTTCGCCCCTCGCCGAAGAGCGAATCGCGCGACGGCTCGCCGAAGGCGCGGAGAAATACGGCGAACGGAATTGGGAGAAGGGCGTTCCGATTTCGCGATGCGTCGCGTCGGCGCTTCGCCACTTGCACGCGTACCGGCGCGGCGAAATCGACGAAGACCACCTCGCGGCGACGGCTTGTAATTTGATGTTCGCGCTTCACTTCGAGGAAAGCGTCAAGAGCGGCGCGACTCCGCTCGAAGTTCTCGACTTGCCGTTTCACGCCAAGAAACGGCTTAAAAAATAATATCGACGTAAAGAAAGGACGCTTATGTCAAACGCGTTAATTATCTCGAACGACGGCGCGACGCGCGAACGTTGGACGCGGCTTTGCGCTTCGAAGCGCGTCGTCGCCGTCGCCGGAGAGTGGAACGTCGGGCCAGACGGCGGCTGCGACAAAACGTTGTTCGGGGACGGCCCTTACCGAGTCGCGTTTTTCGACGCGGCGACGGTCGCAATTCCGATCGGCTCGGCTCTTTCCGCGATCGCGAAATCGTTTCCGAGCGCTCAAATCGTTCTCGTTTGCCGGTTTCCCGACGATCTCGACCCGAAAATCGCCGCCGGTTGCGCCGCCGTCGTCAAGCGCGAGCGGTTCGAAGACGCGTTCGACGAAGCGTTGCGCGCCGTCGAGAAAAGCGAAGCGTCGAAGCCGCGCCGATTCGACCTTGAGTCGCCGCGACTCCGCCGACGCTTGATCGGCGAGCATCCGAGAATCCGCGATCTGGAGCGGAATCTCGATTCCGTCGCGACGTCGACGAAACCGATTTTGATTCTCGGGGAACGCGGTTCGGGACGCTCGCTGATCGCCGAGCGAATCGCGTCGTCCGGCGTTCGCGCGAACGCGCCTTATCTCGTCGTCGATTGCGCGAACGTTCCGGCGACGACGCTCGAACGCGAACTTTTCGGCGGCGGCAAAACGTCGGGGAAAATCGCTTACGTCGACGCTTGCGGCGGAACGCTCGCGCTCGATTCCTTCGACCGGATTCCGGCGTCGCTCGAACGCGCGGTTTTAAGCGTCGCGTTCGAACGTTCGTTCAAGCGTCGCGGCGCGACGGAAGAAACCGCCGTCGAACGGGCGCGCTTCGTTTTTATCGGCGAGCCGGAAGCCGCCGGAGCCGAACCGCCGGAGTGGCGCGAGTTTTTTAACGCGGCGGGATTGACTATTTACTCGCCGTCGCTTCGCGAACTGACGCCGAAAGATTTGCGCGAAATCGCCGACGCGGCGGCGGCTCGAGCGCGAGCCGTCGTCGGACGCGACGTCGTTTTAGACGAAACGGCGAAAGCGGCGGCGATTCGCGCGGCGAAATCGGTCGCCGAATTGACGGAGATCGTCGACGCGGCGGTCGCGCTTAACGTCGAAGGGACGCTCGACGCCGCCGACCTTGAATCCGCGATTAAGCGAACGCGCTTGAATCGCGGCGGCGCGTCCGGACTCGCCGGGCGTCGGTTCGCGCAAATCCGCAAAGACGCGCTCGTCGAAGCCTTGAACGCTTGCGAAGGGAACCGCGCGCGAACGGCGCGAATGTTGGACGTTTCCGAAAAAACGATTTTCAACTGGTTGCGGGAGTTTAATTTAAAATGACGCGTACTCGGTTGTCGTCGCGAACGCTTCGCGTCGTTCGCGAGTTGCGTCGCGAAGGGATTTCGGCGCGAAAAACCGCCGCCCGACTCGGCGTTTCGCCCGTTAGCGTTTTAAAAGTCGCCCGGAACGTCAAAGCGCTCGACCTCGACGAACTCGAACGCGACGAAGCGGAAAACGACGAGCGCGGGTTCGAATACGTCGTCGACGAAAACGCGCTTCCGTCGCGTTGCCCGACGTGCGAAAGAGTCGTCGCGCCGCCTTGCCTTCGTTGCTTTTTGGAGGCGCGCGGCGTCGGCGAGCCGTCGAAATTGTCGGTCGAAGAAGCGTTCTTTTACGACGGCGTTTCGCCGTTCGGCGTCGACTTAACGGGCGTCGAACGCGTTCGATACGACAAGATTCGGGCCCTTAAAGAGTCGAAAAAAAGCGCGGGACGACGGCCCGTCTTGAACGACGACGAACTCGCGAGCTTGTTCGGGCGCGACGCGAACGATTAACGCTCGCCGTTTTAGGTTGAACGGAACCTTTTATGCTTCTTAAAAAAATCGACGTCGCGGAACTCAAAGATTTCGTCGCGCGTCGCGGACTCGTTCGCGACGTTCTTCGCGACGTCGCCGGAATCCCCGACGAAATTCTCGATTCGCCGCGCCGCGAACATCCTTGCCCAAAATGCGGCGGCTCGACGCGCTGTCGGCTCGTCGACGTCGACGCGGGCGCCGTCTTCTGCTCTCATTGCGGTCGCAACAACGGCGATTTTATCGCGACCGTTCGTTGGGCGCTCGACGATTGCGATTTCGCGGTCGCGCTCGACGCGATCGCCGAACGCGTCGGGTTCCGCTCGAACGAAATTTCCGCGCCGCCGACTCCGAACCGCGCCGCCTCGCCGGAAGCCGAAACGGTTTACTCCTATTTCGACGCGGAAAACGTCGAACGTTGGCGCGTTCGGCGACTCGATTTCGCCGACGGTCGCAAGACGTTCCGCCAAGAGCGATTTGAAAACGGCGGCTGGGTCGCGTCGCTCGCCGTCGATCCGGAAAGCGGCAAAAAAATTGTTCCCGTTCCGTATCGCTTGCCGGAAATCCGGAGCTTCGGCGTCGCGGAGATTTACGTCGTCGAGGGGGAGAAGTGCGCCGATTCGCTCAACGCCCTTTTCCGTTCCGTCGGGGCGCCGCGCGTCGCGACGACGCTCGCGGGCGGCTCGAACTCCGCGCCGAATTGGGCGTTCGCGGCGCGTTATTTGCCGGGAGCGCTTCCCGTCGTCGTCTTGGCGGACGCGGACGAACCGGGGCGAAAGGCGGCGGCGAAAACGTTCGAAATTCTTCGGCGCGAAGGGCGCGACGTTTCCGTCGTCGAGTTCGCGCCGCCGCCGACGTTTCGAGGCAAAGGTTTCGACGTCGCCGATTGGCTCGCCGACCGCCGCGCCGAAGGACTTTCCGCCGCCGAAATTTTCGACGCGTTCGAACGAGTCGTTCGACCTCCGGAAGCGGCGCCGGAGCCGAGAATCGCCGCGACGGTTCGAGCGCTCGACGAATACGAAGACCGCGATTTCGAGTGGGTTTGGCCCGGCTATATTCCGTCGGCGGGAATTTCGTTAATCGGCGGCGAGCCCGGCGTCGGCAAGTCGACGTTCCTCGCTTGGTTCGCGGCGACGCTGTCGACCGGGCGACCGTTCCCGAACGAGCCGACCGTCGAGCGCGAACCGGCTTCCGTCTTGCTCTTTCGCGGCGAAGACGACGTTAGCCGCGTCGTTAAAAAGAAGGCGTCGCAGTTCGAGGCCGACTTGTCGAAAATCGTCGTCTTCGAAGAGTTTGTCGAGAGCGGCAAATTGGTTCCGCCGTCGCTCCAACGTCTCGACGCGTTGAGCGCCGCTATCGACGCGACCGAGCGCAAAACCGGGGCGCCGTGTCGAGCGATCGTCGTCGACCCGGTTTCGATCGCTTGGGGGGACGGCGTCGACGCGAACAAGCAAGCGGACGTTCGCGCCGTGTTGCGTCCGCTCCAAATTTTCGTCGAGGAACGCAACCTCGCGGCGATATTGGTAACGCACCTGCGCAAATCGTCGAGCGCCGACAAATCGTCGCTGAAAGATCGTTTTTACGGTTCGATCGACACGTTGGCGGCGGCTCGCGTCGCGTACAATCTTCGGGCGCTCAAAACGCGTCCCGGCTATTCGGAGATGCGTTGCGCGAAATCGAATTGTTTCGACTATCGGAGCGTCGCCGCGCTCCGTTGGACGCTCGACGATTGGGGGCGGCTTTGCGTCGAGTTCGACGACGGCGCGAACGACGGCGAAACGAACGCGTCGCCGAAGCGCAACGAGCGGGAAGAGCGTCGCGGCGCCGCGCTCGATTGGGTTTTGCGTTATTTCCGCGAATACGGCGAAGACGTCGCCGGACGCGGACGCGCGGTTCGACGCGGGCAGTTCAAGGCGAGCGACGAGGCGGTCGGAATCTTCGGCGCCGCCGCCAACGAGGGGCTTTTCACCGTATCCGAAATACGCCGCGCGTTGCAAGAGCTGAACGTCGACGCGTGGAACCGAGGGCGCGAGTACTTCTATTCGCTCCCGCAAAATTAACGGAGGAACAACGATGAACGTCGAAACTCAAAAACCGCGCGTCGCGACGCCGTTCTCTTGGACGGGCGCGAAAACGCGAATGCTTTCGAGAATCGTTCCAATTTTGGAGGAAGCGCGTCGCGGGCGCCGGGTTTACGTCGAACCGTTCGGCGGGAGCGGCTCCGTTTTCCTCGCGCTCGCGCCGTTCGAACGCGAAGTTTACAACGACGCCGACGAACGCCTCGTCGACTTCTTCCGCGCGCTCGTCGACGACGAATCGCGCGCCAAGCTCCGGCGTTGAGGCGAGACGTTTCCGTATTCGCGAGCGATTTTCGACGAGATGAAACGCGATTGGATTCGGTCGCCGGAACTCGCCAAACGAGCGTTCGCGACGTTTTACGTTCAACAATTCGCGTTTGGCGGCAAACCGTTCGCAACGTTCGGCTATCGGAGGTTGGCGGGAACGCGCGACGCCGCCGCGGCGTATCGGCGGAAAGTCTTCTCGCTCGACGCGTTCGCGGAGCGGTTCCGTTTCGCGAATATCGAACGGCTCGATTGGCGCGACGTCGTCGACAAATACGATTCGGAGCAAGCGTTTTTCTATTGCGACCCGCCGTACCAAACGCCGACGTCGGCGATGTATTCCGCCGCGACGCGACCGGTCGATTGGCGCGAACTCGTCGAGCGTCTCTTGACGCTCAAAGGGGGCGCGGCGTTGAGTTGTTACGATTGCGACGAGTGCGCGGCGTTGAGGGACGCCGGTTGGGAACGATTCGACTTCGCGGCGTCGTCGAGCGTCGCGCATTCGTCGCGAAACGCGAACCGGGCGCGAGTCGAAACGCTTTATGTAAAAAAGGAAACGGTATGAATTTTGTTTCGTTGTTTGCGGGAATCGGCGGGGAGCATATCGCGCTAAAACGCGCCGTCGCGAAGGTTTGCGCGTCGTCGCGGAATCGATTTTACGCTTGCGACGTCGACCCGCGACGCGCCGCCTCGTTCGCGGTGAACTTTCCGGAAACGACGTTTCGCGTCCGCGACCTCGCCAAAACGACCGCGCTCGACGAAGGTTTTGAAGCGGGCGGAATCGATTTTCTTTGGGCGTCGCCGCCCTGCACGGAGTTCTCGCGAGTCAAGGGAACGACGGGACTTAACGCGGGCGTCCAGAACTTGGCGAACGACGTCCTGAACGGCTGGATTCGAACGGCTCGACCGCGCGCTTTCGTTTTCGAAAACGTTCCGGGGATGCAAAATTGGGGCCCGCTCGACGAACGCGGCGCCCGCGTTAAGTCCCGGCTCGGCGAATACTTTGAGCGTTTTTTAAGCGAGTTGCGGGCGTTGGGGTACGCCGTTTCGACGTTCAAGCTCGACGGGTTCCGGTTCGGCGGCGCTTCAAAGCGCGTTCGCTTGTATGTCGCCGGATTTCTCGACGCGGCGTCGCCGTTCGCGCCTCCGGAGCCGCCGCCAAAGATCGCGTCGAAGACGATTCGCGACTGCCTGCGCCTCGACCTACCGACGAAACCGCTCGCGCGCCTTCGCGGCAAAGCGACGTTGGCGCGACTCGACGCCGCTCGCGACGCGGGCTGGTCGGACGCGCTTTTCCCCAACCACGGCTTCCTTCACGAAGCGTACCCGCTCGACGGCGCGTTTCCGACGTTGACGACGCGCCCGCCGATGTTCGTCGGCGACAACCTCAAAAATTATCGTTACTTAACCGCGCCGGAAGCGGGCGCCGCGCTGGGCTTTCCGGACGATTTTATTTACGTCGGCGCCGGTAGCGACGCGTATCGCGGCGTCGGCGGAAGCGTCTCGGTCGACGCGACCGAAGCGATTTTAGCGAAACTTTTCGGCGAAGTTTTTTGACGGTTTCGAAACCTGAAACGGGAGCGTTCGAGCGTCGCCGAGAGGATAAAAAGGCGGTCGATTTTCGATCCTTCATCCTTCATCCTTCAGGATTTTTACTATAGTATATATCTTAAAGGATGAAGGATGACCTAGAGCTATAGCGTTAGGTTAATAGTTATCTATTATTATCCCTCTTTAAAGCGAGGGATAAATAATAATAACCATTACCCTCCACGCTAGCGGGCACCTCCCTTGAAGCGTTAAGGATTAAAAAAAAAAGAGAAACCGCGCGAACCGAGAGGGGAAAGGCGCGGCGAGGCCCGGGGCGAGAGGGCGTCCCCGAGAGTCGACCGGGGGAAGGAAAGTTAGACGGAAGCTAACTTTTAGACGAAATTTTGCCGCTCGAAGGTACTACCCCCAAAAAACTTCCCGATGAGGGAAGGGGAACTAGTCGGCTCGGGGTAAAGACTTTTTTTGAACGCGCGGTCGTTGGGCGAAAACCGGCTTTTCAACGGTTTCGCGTTCGACGGCGCAACGGGAGAAACGACGGTGAAAAGAGATGCGCGGGTCGACGCCGTAACGCGTCTGACGCCGGAAACGTTGGCGCGGCGACTTTCGTCGGCGTTCGGCGAAAAGGTCGAGCCGGAACGCGTCGCCGAAATCGCTCGCGACGGCGGTTTGCTCGACGACGAGAAAAAAATCGTTTTTTTGGACTACTTAGCCTTTTTGATTCGTAATACTTGACGACGGACGCGCGGACGGAGGAAATTTTGAAAGCGGATATTCGGAAGTTGAAGCCGGTCGAGACGCTTCGGCTCGTTAATTCGCGCTCCGCCGAAACGCTAAGCGAGTCGCGACTTCGGCGCGATCGGGCGCGCTCCGGCGACAAAATCGGCGACGGTTCGACGGTCGACCTGCTCAAATACGCGGCGTACCTAACGCTTCGGTACGACGTGCCGAAACGCTTAACGCCGAAAATCGCGACCTTGGCGGAAAACGTCGCGACCGGATACGAAGCGATTCGCAACGCCGCCCGCGACCGCGCTTCCGAATCGGTTCGCGCCGCGCAGGAGATCGGCGAACTGCCGTCGGTGAAGAATCCGGAGCGCCGCGCCAAGGCGGAAGCGTCGTTTTTGTATTTTTGCCAAGCGTATTTCGGGAACCTGTTTTATCTCGCTTGGTCGGAAATTCACTTTCAAATCGTCGCGAAGATCGAGCGCGTCGTTCGCAACGGCGAGCGGTTCGCGTTGGCGACGCCGCGCGGGACGGGGAAGACGACGTTTTCCGTCTTGGCGGTTCTTTGGGCGGCGCTGACTGGGAAAACCGATTACGTCGTTTTGATCGCCGCGTCGAGCGACCGCGCTCAAAATTTGCTCGAGACGATCAAGACTTGGCTGGAAACGAACGCCGAGCTTGCGGCCGACTTCCCGGAAGTTTGCGTTCCGATTCGAAAACTCGAACGCGTCGCGCATCGGCAAAAGGGGCAGCGTTATCTTGGCGTTCCGACGCGTATCGAGTGGGGCGCGAATAAAATCGTTTTCCCGACGCTCGAAGGAGCGCGAACGTCCGGCGTCGTTATCCAGTGCGCCGGTATGTCGGGCGCCGAGATTCGCGGGCTCCAACACGCTCGCGCCGACGGAACGCTCGTTCGCCCGACGCTCGCTTTCGTCGACGACCCGCAAACGCGCGACTCGGCGCGAAGTAAGGCGCAAACCGACGTTCGCGAGCAAATTATTAAAGCGGATATTCTCGGGATGGCGGGGCCGGGGAAGAAAATCGCGCTCTTGATTACGACGACCGTCGTTTGCGAAAACGACTTGGCCTGTCGCTTGCTCGACCGAAAGAAGAATCCCGGTTTTCGCGGCGAAAAGTATCGGCTTTTGGAGTCGCCGCCGACGAACGCCGCGCTTTGGGACGAGTACCGCGCGATTCTCGAAGCGGAACTCGCGAACGACGGCGACGGTTCGCAGGCGACGGAATTTTATCGGGCGAACCGCGAGGCGATGGACGAAGGCGCGGTCGCGTCGTGGCCCGCGCGGCATAACGACGACGAACTATCGGGGATTCAGTTCGCGATGAATCTCAAATTCCGCGACGAAGCGGCGTTTATGAGCGAGTATCAAAACGAGCCGGTCGTCGTCGACGAAGGCGACGGCGAGGTTTTGAGCGCGGAGGAAATCGTCGCGAAAACGAGCGGTTGCGGACGCGGCGCGGCTCCGACCGAAAGCCAAATCTTAACCGGCTTCGTCGACGTTCACAAAGACCTGCTCTTTTGGGCGGCGGTCGCGTGGGAGCGCGATTTCGGCGGCGCGGTCGTCGATTGGGGCGTTTATCCGGAGCAACCGAAGCGCGACTTTTGCCGCTTGGCGGACGCGTCGCCGACGCTTCTCGACGCTCACCCCGGCGCGGGGCTCGAAGGCGCGATTTACGGAGCGTTGAAAGCGCTGACCGACAAAATGATCGGCGACGGCGTTCCCCGCGACGACGGGTTGATTATGCGTTTCGACCGCGTTCTTATCGACGCAAACTGGGGGCAGTCGACCGACGTCGTTTACCGTTTTTGCCGCCGTTCGCCGCACGGGGCGATTTTGACGCCGTCGCACGGCGTTTACGTCGGCGCGTCGTCTCGACCGTTTAGCGATTACCGGCGCAAGCGCGGCGACTTAATCGGCCCGCATTGGCGTGTTCCGGCGGAACCGGGTTCGCGCAACGTCCGCCGCGTCCTTATCGACGCGAACTTTTGGAAGTCGTTCGTTCACGGACGGCTCGCGACTCCGGAGGGCGACGTCGGTTCGCTTTCGTTGAGCGGCGAGGAAAGAGAACGCGCGGCGCTTGCGAAACACTTGACGGCGGAGTATCGCGTCGCCGTCAAGCGCGAAGATTCGGAGCGTCGCGTCGACGAGTGGAAGATTCGGCGCGGACGTCCGGACAACCACTGGTTCGACTGTTTGGTCGGTTGCGCCGTCGGCGCGTCGATGAGCGGGGCCGTTTTGCCGACGTCGCGCAACGCCGAACCCGAACCGACGGAGCGTCGTTCGGCGCCGCGTCGCGTTTCGTTCGCCGAAATTCAACGAGAACGCCGTCGTGGTCGATAGCGCGGCGCGAGAGGAGAAAAGATGTGGAGAAAGCGCGTTTTTCGTTTGCGTCGCCGCTCCGTTATCCGGGCGGGAAGACGAAGCTCGCGCCGACGGTCGCGGCGATTTTAGACGCGTCCGGACTCGGCGCGAACGTTTGCTTTGCCGAACCGTTCGCCGGAGGCGCGGGCGTCGCGACGTCGCTTCTTCTCGCCGGGCGCGTCGCCGAAATCGCGTTGAATGACGCCGACGAAGCGGTCGCGGCGTTTTGGTCGGCGATTTTGAACGAGACGGAGCGTTTCGTCGACGCGATTCGAACGGTTCCGCTCGACCTCGCCGAACGGGCCCGGCAAGCGCGGGTTTACGCCGAACGTCGCGGCGCGCTTTCGTTCGAGTTGGGGTTCGCGTTCTTCTACCTGAACCGGACGAGCCGCTCGGGAATCGCGACCGCCGGGCCGATCGGCGGCGCCGCGCAAGCCGGAGCGGACAAACTCGACGCTCGCTTCAACCGCGAAACGCTCGTTCGCCGCGTTGTCGCGCTCGCCGAACGTCGCGACGCGATTCGCGTTTCTTGCGCCGACTTCGCGACGTTCCTCCGGAACTTGCGGAGCGAGACGCCCGACCGCCGCGTCGTCGTTTTCGCCGACCCGCCGTATTGGACGCAAGGGCCGCGACTTTACCGGCGTTCGTTCGACGCGTCCGAACACGCTCGACTTGCCGACGCGCTTTTAAACGACGTCGCGGCGCCTTGGCTCTTGACTTACGACGACGCTCCGGAGATTCGCGCGCTTTATCCCGGCGTCGAGGCGCGACCGCTTTCCGCGTCGTATTGCGCCGCCCGGCGAAAGACCGGCGCGGAGGTTTTGTTCCAAAAGACGGCGGGATTCAACGTTTAGGAGAACGAGAATGGAAAACGAAAAAATCGACAAGAGACTTGAAGAATTTGCGGAACGCGCCGCCGCGCCGAAAAAGGTCGCGACCGACGCCGGAAGCGTCGAGCAATATTCGATCGCGGAACAAATCGCCGCGCAGGAATATTTGCGCAAACGCTCCAACGGCGGCGCCGCGAACGCGATGAGAAAAGTCGGGTTCGCGCGCTTCCGACACGCCGATTAAGCGCGGTTCGGCGTCGAGGTTTTTAGTCGGCGGCGTTCTTTTGCGCGATCGCTTCCAGAACGAGATTGCGCAAAACTTCGCCGGTTTCGCGGGAACCGACGAACGCTTCGACTTCGCGATATTCGGCGGCGTTGAAACAGACGGAAAAGCGAATCGAACGGCGTTCGCTCTCCGGTTTCGGCTTGCGTCCCGTTCGGCGTTTTTCCGCTTTGGCGCGTAATTTCGAAACTTCCGCGTCGCGCCAAGCGAGCAATTCTTCGTCGGCGGCCTCGTAATCGGGGTCGCGCATCATTTGGTCGGCGAGCATATCTTCGACAGTGAAACTACCCGTTTTCTTCCTCGTTTCCATCTTGGCTTTCCTCTTTTTTCGCCGTTTTAAAGTCGTATCGTCGCGCGATTTCGTCCTTCATTTTGTCGAGCGTCGCAACGGCGCGTTCCCAATACGGTTCGAACGCCGGGTTTTTAATCTTTGCGCGATAAAGATCGTCGACCAAACCGCATAACTCCGCGCCGCCGGGCAGTTCCGCGCTGACCGCTCGACGCAATATGACGCGGTTTTTGCATTTTGGGCCGTAAATTTGCCCTAATTCGCGTATTCCCATCGGTTGCCTCCGTTTATTTTTGTCAAAATCGCCCCGCCTCCCTTGCGGGAGACGGGACTTTCGGGGTTATCGACCGCGCTATTTGGTCAGCCGTTTCGTCAGCTTGATTTCGAGAACGGTTCTCGAATCAAACGTCAGGCGGGCGAGGAGCTGCTTGAAAAGCGCTCCGCCGTCGGGCATAGCCTTGTAGGCTTCGCCGCGTTTGGGCGTCGCCAAGACCGCTTTGCCTTTGGGCCCGTAAACGCGGTAGATAATCTTAGTGCGAATCATTGTTTGTCTCCTATTCTGGAGGTGAAACTGGTCGCCGAAAAGGAAGGAAGTCTTCCTCTCCCCGACAAATATAATATAACATATTTAAAGCAGATTGCAAGATGTTTGTCGCGCTCTTCTCGAAAAAAAACTTAAAAATTTTGCTTAACCTATTGCGCTGGACGGCGACGCCGAATCTCGCAAGTTTGGCGACGCCGAGAAAAAACGCGGTTGGCGTCGGTCGCGCTTCCGCCGCTTCGAACGATTTTCCGACGTCGCCGACCTGAAAATTTTAACCTTTTTTTCGTTTAAACGTTTTTTTTCGCGTCGCTCGTCGTATCCGTTGCGACGGACGGTTAAAACAAAGGCGACGCGAGGGCAATTTTGGGGTTTTTCGGGCGATTGATA
>JAFYQR010000194.1 GCA_017559825.1 Thermoguttaceae bacterium
GCAAGAAATCGCCAAACTCGCCCAATCCGAACCGGCGCAAGCGCAGGAAAACGCCCAATCCGAACCGGCGCAAGCGCAGGAAAACGCCCAATCCGAACAGGCGCAAGCGCAGGAAAACGCCCAATCCGAACAGGCGCAAGCGCAGGAAAACGCTCAAATCGCCCAATCGGACCAAGCGCAAGAAAACCCCGAACTCCCGTCGCCGGCCCCCGCAAAGTCGACGCAAACCGCCTCGATTCTCCCCGCTAAACCGGCGAAATCGGAAAAAACGCCTTCCGCTTACCAAGTCGTCGCCCGTCGTTACCGTCCGCAAGCGTTCGACGAGCTCATCGGCCAAGAGACGGTCGCTCGCGCGCTTTCGAACGCCATCGAAACGAACCGCGTCGGCCACGCTTATCTCTTCACCGGAGCGCGCGGGGTCGGCAAAACTTCCTGCGCCCGCATCTTCGCCAAAGCGCTCAACTGCGTCGACGGCCCGACCGTCCGCCCCTGCTTGACCTGCGACAGTTGCGTCGCCGTTTCGACCGGGGACGACGTCGACGTCATTGAAATCGACGGCGCCAGCAACCGCGGCGTCGACGAAATCCGCCAACTGCGCCAAAACGCTACGATCGCGCCGAGCCGTTCGCTTTACAAGATTTACATCATCGACGAAGTTCACATGCTGACGCGGGAAGCGTTCAACGCGCTCCTCAAAACGCTCGAAGAGCCGCCGGCTCGCGTTAAGTTCGTCTTCTGCACGACGGAACCGAACAAGATTCCGATCACCATCTTGTCGCGCTGTCAGCGATTCGATTTTTCCGGGATCGCGTCCGGTTCGATCGCGGAGCGGTTGGCGCAAATCGCCGCGCAAGAGGGCGCGGAGGCGGAAAACGGCGTTTTCGAAATCCTCGCTCGCCGGGCGAACGGCTCGATGCGCGACGCGCAGTCCCTTCTCGAACAGCTCCTTTCGTTCGCGCCGACGTATATTTCGCAAGCCGACGCTCGCGGAATGCTCGGTTCGGTCGACGACAAAAAACTGTTCGATATTCTAGACGCGACGGTCGCTGGAAACTGCGCTCGCGTCTTCGAGATCGTCGCCGACGCCGCCGCGCAAGGAGTCGATTTCGGCGTTCTCGTCGAGCAAACGCTCGGCGTCTACCGCGACTTAATGGTCGTCGCCAACGGCTGCGGCGCTCGCGAGCTGATGTACTCGCCGGTCGCGCGCCTTTCGGAATTGCAAGAAATCGCCGCCGCGTTCGGAATCCGCCGAATTTTGGCGTCGCTTCAAATCCTCGACCAAACGGCGCAACGGATGCGATTTAGCGCGCAAAGTCGCGTTTTAGCGGAACTTGCGTTCGCCCGTCTTTGTCTTCTCGACTCGTTCCAAGCGCTCGAAACGTTGATCGAGCGTCTCCGCGCCGGAACGCTTCCGGAATTTGGCGACGCGTCCGCCGCTCCTTCGTCCTCCGCCGCGCTTCCGCCCGTTTCCTCCGAAACGGACGGCAAAAAAAAAAATAACGTCTTAACGTCGTCGAGCGTTCCGCCGCGTCGACGTCCCGACGCGCCGCCGTCGAGTCCGAGTTTTCGTCCGCAAGCCGCCGAACGTCCCGACGCTCGCCCGATCCCGACGCCCGACGCGCCGCCGTTCGACGAAGAGCCGCCCTATTTTCTCGCCGAGTCGGGCTCGTTCGAAACGGAAATCGACGTTTCGGACGCGTTGCCGCCGTTAAACCGCTCGGCAAAATCGGCAAACTCGACGCCGACGTCTCGTTTCGTCGAGCCGCCGCGTTCCTTCCAACCGCCGCCGGTCGTTCCGCGCGTTCTTCCGAGACGTCCGACTTATCAAACGGAAATCGACGTCGCGACGCCGCCCCAAGAAAATCGCGACAAAAACGCCCGCTCGACGCCGGAATCGAACGCCGTTTCCGCGCCTTGGCTCGGTCTTTCGACGAAAGAGCTCGCCAACGCTTGGCTCGACGCGACGCGCGGGCTCGGGTGTATTTTGCCGACGCACGCGGCGACGTTTTGCTCGGTCGCCGCAGAAGCGCCGGACGCGTTCGTCGTTTGTTTTCCCGGCTCGAAACGCCAAGAACGCGACTATTGCGAACGCGAAAAGGAAAAAATCGGCGCGTCGCTCGCCCAACGGCTCGGCGGCCCCGTTTCGATTCGTTGTTTGCTCGATCCGACGAAAACGGACGCCGGCGCAGGTTTCAACGGTTCCGCGGAATCCAACGGTTTTAACGGTCGCCGTTTGCCCTCAAACGGCGCCGGTTTCAACGGTTCCAACAATTTTAACGGCGGTCGCGAGTCGTCGAACGCCTCTCGTCCCGCCCCGACGCCCGGCGTTCGCGATCTTTACCGTCGACTTTCGCAAAACGAAGTCGTCGTCGAGCTCCGCGAGCTTTTTGAAGCCGAGTTGGCGGAAGTGAAGCCCCCGCGTTCCGAGTTTCGCCGTTAAAACCGCCGCGACCGACAAATTCCTCGCGCTCCCAATTTTTTTGCGTCGAGCCGTCGAGTTCGTCCGCCGCGAAACGCCGCCCGTCTTCCCGGAATCCCCGTTTTCGCGTTCGCAACGTCGCGCTTACGTTCGGCGTTTGCGATTTTAACGGTTTTAACGTCGTTCCGCGCTTTCCATCTCTCCCACCCCCTATCTCCCGCGCCGTTATGCCAGACTTCGACGTCCGCCGCCTTCTGCTTATCCCCGAAATCGTCGGGCTCGACGCTCGTTCGTCCCTCGTTCGGATTCCGCCGGAACTCGACGTTCCGCTGACGCCGCGCGTTCGCCGCCTCGTCGACTCCCGCGTTTTCCGGCGATTGAGCCGCGTTTCGCAACTCGGTTTCGTTCGGTTCGTTTACCCGGGCGCGACGCACACACGATTCGAACACTCGCTCGGCGTTTATCGAGTCGCCCTATTAATATTGAAACGCCTCGCGCACGACGAACGGTTCGCGACGCTCGTTCGAGCGGAGGAAGCGGAGATTTTGATCCTCGCCGCGCTTCTGCACGACGTCGGGCATTTCCCCTTTTGCCACCTCCTCGAAGACCTGAAACTTCCCGGGCTTATCCCGCACGAGGAGGCCGCCGCCTCTTACCTTCTCGGCGAGTTGGGTCCGACGATTCGCGCCGATTGGAACGTCGACCCCGCCGACGTTTGCGCCGTTTTGAGCAAGCGCCCGCCGACGCGCCGACCGACCGACTCCGACGCCGAATTTTCCCGCCGCTCGACCGTTTTTCGCCTCCTCGCGAGCGTTCTTTCCGGCCCGATCGACGTCGACAAAACCGACTATCTCCTCCGCGACAGCTGCGCGGCGGGCGTCCCTTACGGCAAAAATTACGACGTCGAACGGCTTATCGGAAGCGTTTGCCTCAACGAGCGCGGCGACGGAATCGCGATCTCGACGAAAGGCAAAACCGCCGCCGAGCTGATGGTTTTCGCCCGTTACGTTATGTTCAGCGAAGTTTATTGGCACCACGCGTCCCGTTCGGCGACCGTTATGTTTCAGCGCGCCGTCGATTTGATCGCGCAGGACGTCCCGACGGAGCGTCTAATCGCCGACTTTCGCCGCCTCTCCGACGCCGAAATCGCCGCTTATCTTCTCCGCCTTACCCGACCGTCCAACTCGCCGCCGCTCGCCGACGCCGCCGAGTACGCAAACTTCGCCGAAAACGCCGCGTTTCCCGTCGACGCGCCGCTCGACGACGCCGTTTTTGACGATTTTTCAGATTTCAACGACGAAACCGCGCCCCTTGCTCCCGTCGACGCCCGACGTCGCGACGCCCGCCGCCTTTTGCTCGGCCTTTTCGGGCCGGAGCGCCGCCTTTTCAAGCGCGTTCGTCAGTTCAGCGTCATGGAGGAACCGGCCCTTTACCCGCGTTTGGCCGGGCGTCCTTATTCCGAGTTGCGCGAAATTTCGGAGCGTTTCGCGACTTCGCTCGGCGTCCCGGGCCGCCTTCTCGTCGACGCGCCGCCGGTCGACAAGGAAGTCGAGTTCAAAATCGACATTTTTTACCCGGACGAGAACGTTTACCGCCCCCTCGCGACCGTTTCGCCAGTCGTTCGAGCGTTGGCGCAAGAGCAGTTCGACGATTACGTCAAGCGCGTTCGCGTCTTCGCCGCGCCGGAAGTCGCGTCGACGTTGCGCCTCCTCCCCGACTTCAACGCTCGGTTCGCCCGCGCCGTCGACGAGTTCGAGTCGAACCGTTAAAATCGGTAAAACCGTTTTATTTCCTTCAAGAAAGCCGTTAAAATCGTTTTAAACGGCGTTTTCGTTCGAAACCGCCGCTTCCGTTTCTTTCCGTTTTCCTCCGACGCGCCGTTAAAACCGGCATAATCGGCGGAAAAAGAGCGCAAAAACGCCGCCGCGCCCGACGTAGCGCCCTTGGAAAAACGGGAATTTCGATGAAAATAATTAAACGGCAAAGCGCGTTTTCTCCGAAACGCCGCCCCGCCCGACGTTCCGAAACTCGGTCGCGTTCGACTGGCCCGTTCGGCGCGTTTTCGATATTCGCTTCCCTTAAAATTTTTCGTCGAACAAAAGGCAAACCCAATGGGCGAAGGTTCTTCCAACAACCAAACGCGGTCGTACTTGATGCAACGCTTCGAGACGCTCGGGATTCACCCGCGCGGCAAACTCGGCCAAAACTTCCTCATCGACTTGAACCTTCTGCACTTGCTGCACGAGTCGGCGCAACTCGACAAAAACGACGTCGTTCTCGAAGTCGGCACCGGCACCGGCTCGCTGACCGGCGCGATGGCGCTCGAAGCCGGGCGCGTCGTTACGGTCGAAGTCGACCCGACGATGCACGAAATGGCGAAACAAGAACACTGGGACAAAGACAATATTCGATTTTTGTTCGCCGATATTCTTGAAAACAAGAACCGCCTCAACCGCGACGTGCTGAACGTGTTGCGCGAAGAGTTGGCGAACAACCCCGGTTTCCGCTTTAAACTTTGCGCCAACTTGCCTTATCAAATCGCGACGCCGCTTATGTCGAACCTGTTGCTGACGGATATTCCGCCGCATTCGATGACGGTAACGATTCAAAAGGAAGTCGGCGACCGCATCGTCGCGCGCCCTCGCACCAAGGATTACGGAGCCCTCGCCGTTTGGATGCAAGCGCAATGCGATTGCCGCGTCGTCCGCATCATGCCGCCGAGCGTCTTTTGGCCGCGTCCGAAGGTCGACTCCGCGATCGTCCAATGCGTTTACAACGAGAAAAAACGGGCGAAGATTCCGAACTTGCGCTTTTTTCACGAGTTCGTCCGCGCGCTCTTCTTCCATCGCCGCAAGTTCATTCGCTCCGTCCTTTGCAGCGCCTTCAAGGGCCGCGTCGAGAAGGAAACGGTCGACCGCATTTTGGCCGAAATGAATCTCGAAGGAGAAATCCGCGCCGAAACGCTGTCGGTCAAAACGATTTTGGCGTTGAGCGAAAAGTTCCGCGTCCTCTTCCCGCCGGAAGAAGCGTTCGTCTTGCGTTAATCGGCGCCCCTTGCGACCGTTCGTTTCGGCAGTCTCGCCGTCGACGCCTCCTTGTTTCTTCCGCGCCGATGTTTCGCGTCGCGTCCGTCGTCGACGCCGATTTTAACGATTTTAGCGATCTAAAACGGAACGCCGCCCGTTCGACGTTCCGTTTTTTCGTTAAATAAGCGAGCTCAAGAGCCGGAAAACTCGCCGTCGTCCGCGAAATCGGAAAATTTTCGAAGAATTTGAAAAATTTGGTTGAAGTTCGCGACAATTTCGGTTATAATACAATCAAGTTAAGCGAAGGCGAGCCCGACGAGGGCGGTTTTCGCGTTCACCCTACGCAGATTGCGGTTTCGGAGGCGTTCCGTTCGACCGGCGAGGCGTTTCGCGTCGCGCCGTCGTCGACGTTTTCGGCCCGTTTATATTAATCGAAAGGTTCCGCTATGTCGTTCGAACTTTTGGCCATGATCGGTTCCCCCACCCAACTCATCATCATCGCGGCGATCGCCTTCCTTCTTTTCGGCAACCGTCTTCCGTCGGTGATGCGCTCGCTCGGTCGCAGCGTTACCGAATTTAAAAAGGGCGTCGCGGGCATTGAAGAAGAAATCGACTCCGCCGTCAACGCCGAGGTGAAAAAGACCTCGTCGAAAGACGCCGCCTCCGACAAATCGGAAGAGTGATCGTTTAAACTCGGCGTTCTTTAACGGAACGTTGAAAAAGGCGCGGCGTTTTCGAACGTCGCGCTTTTTGCGTTTTGTTCTCGACGCGCGCCGCCGTTTCCCCCGCCGTTTCTTTCAAAGCGCCTGTTTGCGTTCGTTTCGTTTCCAAAATCGATTCGTTCCCTCGGCCATTCGCGTCAGGACGACGAAAAGAACCGGCGTTACCAAAATCCCGACGAACGTTTCGGTCAACATGCCGCCGCAAACGACCGTTCCGACCGCCCGCCGACTCGCCGCCCCGGCCCCGCTCGCGACCGCCAACGGAACGACGCCGAGAATGAACGCCAACGACGTCGTCGCGATCGGGCGCAACCGCGTTTTTCCGGCGATTCGCGCCGCCTCGACGATTCCCTTTCCCTCTTTTAAGCGCAACTCGCGAGCGAATTCGACGATCAAGATCGCGTTTTTCGCCGAGAGCGCGACCATCAGCGTCAGCCCGATCTGCGTAAAGAGGTTGACGTCGAGCCCCGCGAACGCGACCGCCCCGAGCGCGCCCGAAACGCCGAGCGGAACCGCCGTCATTACGATCAACGGCGCCGACCAGCTCTCGTATTGCGCCGCCAACGCCAAAAAACCGAAGAGCGTCGCCGCCGCGAAAATCCAATAAACGACGCCGCCGGTCTCCCTTTCTTGATACGACGCGCCGATCCAGTCGACCGCAAACCCAACGGGCAAGCGACGTTCCAGCGTTTCGAGCGTTCGAATCCCCTCGCCGGTCGAAACGTCGGGCGCGAGAACGCCGGTCATAAAAATCGCCGGCGACATATTAAAACGATTCAAATATCTCGGCGCAGTCGTTTTTTTCAACGTCGCGACGCTTTTCAACGGAAACGTCTCGCCGTCCGCCGCGACGACCGGCAAGTCGAGCGCTTCTTCCTCGTTTTGCCGAAATTCCCCGTCCGCTTGAGCGACGACGCGAAAAACTCGACCGAAACGGTTGAAATCGTTCACATACGTCGAGCCAAGAAGCGTTCGGAGCGTCGCGAAGAGTTCGTCCAAATCGACGCCCATTCGAATCGCTTTTTCGCGGTCAACGTCGAGAAAATACTTCGGCGACGCCGGGTTGAAAGACGACGCGACCGTTAAAAACTCCCCGCTTTCGCGAGCTCTCGCCGTCAAAGTTTGCCCCGCTTCCCAAAGCGCGACCGAACCGGCGGCGCGGCGGTCGAGCAGCTCGAACTCGAGCCCGCCGGACGTCCCGACTCCTTGAATCGGCGGGGGCGAAAAAACGAGCGTTCGCGCTTCCGGGACGCGCTTCGCCAGCTCCGCCGTCAGCCGCGCCTTCAACGCTTCCGCGCTCTCCTTCGGGCCGCGTTCCTTCCAATCTTTCAGCGTCAAGACGGCGAGCGCGAGGTTCGGCGCCGCGACGCCTTCGATCATCGAGTATCCGCCGACCGCAATCGTCCCTTCGCCCGTCGGAATTTCCCGCAAAATTCGCTCGATTTGCGCAAGCGTCGCGTCCGTCCGCTCCGCCGAGGCGCCGTCCGGGAGGCGAACGTCGACGAACAGAACGCCTTGGTCTTCGTTCGGCAAAAAACCGGTCGGGAGCGTTCGAACGCCGAAAATAAACGCCGCGATCGTCGCCGCCCAAAAGAGCGTTCCGAAAATCGGAAAACGCGTTGCGAACCGAAGAGCCCGCTCGTAAACCGCCGCGAACGTCCCGAACGTCGCGTTAAAAAGCCCCAAAACGACAAAGCGCGCCCAACCGCCCAAAAGCCAAAATTTCGTCCAGTCCCCCCAACTCCGCTTTTTTCGCTCGTTTTCGCCCGTTTTTTTTGCGCCGTTTGCCCCGCTTTTCAAAAAGAGCGCGCAAAGGGCCGGCGACAGCGTCAAAGCGCAAATCGACGACAAGACGGTCGAGCAAGCGATGGTCAGCGCGAACTGCGAATACATCCGCCCGGTCGTTCCGCTAACGAAGGTCGTCGGCAAAAAAACGGCGACGACGACGCAAGTCGTCGCGACGATCGGCCCGAAAACTTGCCGAATCGACCGTTTCGCCGCCTCGCGAGGCGTTAAATTCGGATTTTCCGCTAAAACCCGATTCGTATTTTCAACGACGACGATCGCGTCGTCGACGACGATACCAACCGCCAAGACGAGTCCGAAAAGGGTCAACGAATTGAGCGAAAAGCCGAGCGCCGCCATCGGCCCGAAACAGCCGACGAGCGAAACCGGAATCGCCGCCGCCGGAATCAGCGCCGCGCGCCAATCTTGCAAAAAGAAATAAACGACGCCGACGACGATGAAAACGGCGAAAATCAACGTTTCCTCCACTTCGTCGACCGCCGCCTTGACGAAGCGCGTCGAGTCGTACCCGACGACCAGTTCGAGCCCGTTTTCGTCGAGCTCCGCCTTCATCGCGTCGAGTTCGGCGCGAACTCGTTTCATCGTCGTCAACGCGTTCGCTCCCGGCGACATGTAAATCGCCATCGTCGCCGACGGTCGCCCGTTAAAACGCGAAAATTTGGAATAATCGTACTTCCCCAGCTCAACCCGAGCGACGTCGCGCAACTTCAAGACCCGCCCGTTCGCGTCCGTTCGAATCGCCGTTTCGCCGAACTCCTCCGGCGTCGCGAGCCGACCGCGCGTCGAAACGTTCAGCGTCTCAACCTGCCCCTTCGGAACCGGTTCCGCTCCGAGCGAACCGGCGGCGACCTGCGTATTTTGCGTTCGCAGCGCTCGCACAATCTCTTGAATCGATATATTCCGCAACGCCAGCAAATTCGGGTCGAGCCAAACGCGCATCCCGAAATCGCGCTCGTCCATCGGCGACGCGTCCCCGACGCCGGCGACCCGCGAGAGACGCTCTTCAACGAAAATCGTCGCGAAATTGCTCAAATACAAGTCGTCGCGAGTCGGCGGCAAGACGCGCCCGGCCTCGTCGCGCCGTTCTTTTTCGCGAATCGAGCAGAGCGCGAGCAGGTTCGTCGATTTCTTTTTGACGACGACGCCGAGCCGCCGCGCTTCCTCCGGCAAGCTCGGTTCGGCCAACGCGACGCGGTTTTGCACGAAGACGGTCGCCATGTCGGGATCGGTTCCGACGCGAAAAAAAACGTTCAGCGAGTACGTTCCGTCGGCGCCGCACGTCGAGCTCATATAAATCGAGCCGCCGACGCCGTTGACCTCTTTTTCGATCGGAATCGCGATCGACTCGGCGACCATCTCCGCGTCGGCGCCGGGAAAGCTCGCCCGCACGTTGACGACCGGCGGCGTTACGTCCGGGAACTGCGCGACCGGAAGCCGAACGAAGGCGATCGCCCCGAGCGCAAAAATCGTCAGCGAAACGACCGTCGCGAAGATCGGTCGCTCGATAAAAAACCAAGAAAACATCGCCGTTTTTCCTCCCGCGCCCTACTTTTTCCTATTTTTCCTCGACCGTTCTTTTCGCCGCCCGTCGAAACGAAAACTCCGTCCCGCGAAACGTTCGTTTCCACTCTTTCGCGCCGACGACGTTTCGCTAAATCCGCCAAACCGCGCATTCTCGCTTAACGCCGCGAAAGTTAAAGACAATTTTTTCACTTTGTTCCGTTTAATCGGCGCTTCTTCTCCGTTTTCCGGGCCGAGCCTTCGACAAAATAGCTTTTTTTGTCAAAAAAGCGGGCGATTCGCGAAAAAAAACGTCCTCGAAGAGAAAATTGGGGTGTTGCGAAACGAATAAATAGTATATAATAAGGACGATTCCTTATCTTGGAGCCGACGCGAGGAAGCGCAAGCGTCCCGGTCGCCTCCGACGCTCGGCCCCGACGTCGACGCGCTTCGCCCCCCGTTTTGCGGCGCCGGCGACGCGTCGTTTCGTCCGACGCGAGTTCCGAAACCGTCGCGAACTCGCCGTTCCCCACCCGAGCCGCGACGATAAAAGAGCAAAAATCAACCGACCTTTGGAGGCGTTCATGGCCAACTATTTTAGCGACAACCAAGACATTAAATTTCTTCTCGATTATTTCGACCTGAAAGAAATCGCGGCGATTCAAGAGCGCGAAACGCCGAACGGCGACGCCGACTACGCTCCGCGCGACCTCGACGACGCCGTCGACAATTACCGTCGCGTCTTGGAAATCGTCGGTGAAATTTCGGCCGAAACGCTTGCGAAAAACGCCGAAAAAGTCGACGAAGAAGGCAATACGCTTAACGAAAATCAAACGGTTACGCTCCACCCGCTCGTCCAAGAAAACCTCGACAAGATGAGCCGCGCCGACCTGCAAGGCTTCACCCTGCCGCGCAAATACGGCGGAATCAACTGCCCGACGCTGATCTACACGATGGCGACCGAAATCGTCGCTCGCGGCGACTGCTCGTTTATGAATATGTTCGGGCTCCAAGGGATCGCCGACACGATTTACGCCTTCGCGTCGGACGAAATTAAGGACGAATACCTCCCGAAATTCGCGTCCGGCGAAGTTACCGGCGCGATGGTTCTGACCGAGCCGGACGCCGGTTCCGACCTGCAAGCGGTACGTCTTCGCGCCGAGCAAGACGAAAACGGCGCCTGGTTCCTCAACGGCGTTAAACGCTTCATCACCAACGGTTGCGGCGAAGTTCTCCTCGTTTTGGCGCGCAGCGAAGCGCAAATCGCCGACGGTCGCGGTTTGAGCCTCTTCATCGCCGACCGCGGCCCGACCGTTAAGGTTCGCCACCTCGAACACAAGCTCGGGATTCACGGTTCGCCGACTTGCGAACTCGTTTTCAACAACACGCCCTGCCGTCTTATCGGCGAACGCCAACGCGGCCTCATCACCTACGTTTTGGCGTTGATGAACGGCGCCCGCCTCGGCATCGCGGCGCAATCGCTCGGCGTCGCGGAAGCGGCGGCCCGCTTGGCTCGCGACTACGCCAACTCCCGCGAACAATTCGGCGCGCCGATCGAACGACTCGCTCCGGTCGCCGAAATGGTTCTCGATTCTCGCGTTAAGATCGAAGCGGCCCGCGCGCTCGCTTACGAAACGGCCCGCGTTTGCGACTTCGAAAACAACACGAACCGCCTCCTCGAACGCAACGCCGACGCTCTGAGCGCCGAAGAAAAGAAGGCGTTCAAGCAAAAGGCCCGCGCTTACAAGAAGTTGAACGCGATGCTCACCCCGATGAGCAAGTATTACTGCAGCGAAATGTCGATTTCCGTCGCGACCGACTCGATTCAAGTCCTCGGCGGAAGCGGCTATATGAAGGACTACGCGGCGGAACGCTATCTCCGCGACGCCCGCATCACGACGATTTACGAAGGCACGTCGCAACTGCAAGTCGTCGCGGCGATTCGCGGCTTAACCTCCGGCGTTTTCCAAGGTTACGTCGCGGAATTTGAAGCGAAAGACCTCGGCGACGAAGCCCTCGAAGCGTTGAAAGAAAAGCTGATCGCCGTTCGCGCGGAACTCGACGACGCCATCGCTTACGCCCGCGGCCTCGGCGCCTCCTACGTCGACCTCCGCGCCCGCAAGCTCGTCGACGCCGGGATCGCGATCCTCGTCGGTCATTACCTCCTGTCGCAAGCGACGAAATGCGACCGCAAGAAGAAGGTCGTCGATTACTTTGTCGCGAAAGAACTTCCGCTCATCCGCTCCGCGATCGCGACGGTTCTCAACGGCAACACGCGCGTTTTGGACGACTACCTCGAATTCGTCGGCCCGGTTTCCGCCGACGCTTGATTTTGACGCCGCGTCGCTCGGAGCGAACGTTCGTTTTTCACGTTCGTTCCGCGACGGCGCATCGCGACAAAATTTAGCGCGACGTTAACAATTTAACGTCGCGCCGTTTGAAAATCGCGCCGCGTTTTATGCGAAAAAAGGACTCGAACGCCGTTTCGAGTCCTTTTTTCGTTCGTTTCCTTCCCGCGCCGCCGTCGTTTCGAGTCTTTTTGACTTGCGCCGACGCCGCTTAGGCCCTTTTTTCGTCCCGCGCCGACGCCGTTTCGCCCTTTCCGCTCTCGCCCGGCTTTCCTTTTTCTTTTTCCCTTTCCCCGCTTTCCAGTTTTCCGGAGTTTCTCTAATGCAAGACGAATGTTTGATTTGCGGCGCGCCGTTAGAATACTTGCTCGAAGACGTCGAGATGAAATGCGCGATTTGCGGCGCGGTCGAGCGTTCGAAAACCCGTTGCGTCGCCGGCTGTTACGTTTGCGACGCTTGCCATTCGTCGGGCGTCGACGCGATTTTCGGCGTCTGCTTGGCGGAAACGTCCCCCGACCCGCTCGCGATTTTCCGGCGGCTGACGGCGCTTCCGTTCTGCAACCTGCACGGCCCGGAACACCATATTATCGTCGCGGCGTCCCTTTTGACGGCTTATCGCAACTCGGGCGGAAAGCTCGACTTACGTTCGGCGCTCGTCGAAGCGCGCAACCGCGGCGGACGCGTCCCGGGCGGCGTTTGCGGTTTTTGGGGCGCTTGCGGAGCGGGAATCTCCGCCGGCATTTTCGTTTCGATCGCTACCGGTTCGACGCCGCTCGCCGGTCGGGAGTTCGGCCTCGCCAACCTCGCGACGTCGAAGGCTTTAGGCGAAATCGGCGCGGTCGGCGGCCCCCGGTGTTGCAAGCGCGACTCTTATTTGGCGATACTCGCGGCGGTCGAGTTCGCCCGCGAAAACCTCGGCGTCGCGATGCAAATCGCCGACTCGCTCCCGGTCGTTTGCGCCCATTCGACGCGAAACAACCAATGTCTCGGCGCCCGCTGTCCCTTTTTCCCGCAAAACCGTTAAACTCCGCCCGCTTAACGCGTTCCTTTCAACGCCGCGTTCCTTAATTCGACGCTTTTTAACGGTTTGCGCCGTCCTTTTTTCGCCGACTTCCGCCGCTTTTCCCGATTTTCAAGTTTCTATCTCGTTTGATTTTAAACGCTTACTCCGACGCCGCCGAGCCGAGCGTTTCGGCTTTTCCGCCGTCGACGTTATCTTCCGAAATCCGACGATAAAATTTCCCCCAATCGCGCGGCTCGTTTTTTCCGGCGTCGTCGTTTCGGCGACAAGGCCAAAACGCGAGAACGCCCAGCGCGCTCCAATGAAGAACAACGGTCGGCGTCTCGAAAAAGGCGACGCCCAGCGAACAAAAGAAATGTTCCTCGCAGAGCGCCCCGCCGACGTAAAGCGCGGTTTCGACAAGCGCGAAAATCCCAAGCGCCGTCAAAATTCGACCGCGCCGACGCGCCAACGTCTCGCCCGGCGCCGTTTTCAGCATCGACGCCAACCAAACGCCGAAAAGCGACGCCGCGACGCACGCGCCGGTCAAAACCGCAACGCAAGCGATCAAGCCGTTTAGCGATTCTCTCGCGACGCCGAGCCCAAACGCTATAAGGCTCGCATTAAGGAACGCGGCGCTCGCCCAAACGCTTCCCAACGCCAAAACCGGGATGAAAACCATCGCGACCAACGAAAGCGGCCAAGAACGCCAAAGTCTTTGATCGCAAAGCGTTACGCAAAAGAACGGAGCGTTGGCAAGAAGCCAAACGCTTAAAAAATTGCCCTCGAACCGCAACCCCAACGCGAGCGCTAAAAACGCCGAAACCGCCGCGAAGTAAAAGCCGAGCCCGATTTCGCGCGGCTCTTTCGCCTCGACCGCGACGCTCTCCCCGTCGCCGTCGTCGCTTACGCAAGTCGTTTCCGCGTCGACGTTTGCCGTCTTAAACGCAACAAACCCGAACGCGAACGCCGCCGCGGCGTAAAAAACGGCGAGCGTCAAGAAAAGCGCGCCGCAACCGATTCGAATCCCAAACACGCCGCCCGGCGCGACGTTCCCGACCAGCGAACAAGCCGCAAAAAGGAGCGCCGTCGCGACCGTCGCCGTCAAAATTCGCCCGCCTTGACGCCGGAGTCGCGGGCCGAGCGCCGTCGTTTTACGTCGTGTCGCAAACCAAACGCCCCAAAAACCCGGAATCGCCCAATAAAGCCCCGAAATCGCGACCAACGTCCCGACGAATCCCGTTCCCAAAATCGGGCCCGCGTTTTGCCAAAACCGCTCCGACGTCGGCGAATCGCAAAGTTCGACGAACAAGAACGGCCCGCCCAAAAGAAGCGCGCCCAACACGAAAAAAGCGCACCCGCCCAAAAGTTCGCCGTCGAGAGCCAAGATTCCGGCCAACGCAAGCGCGAGCCCCCAAAACGTCAAAACCGCCGCGAAATAGGACGCGAGCCCCTTCCGCTTTTCCCGTTCCGTTGTTTCCATAATCCGTTTCCTCTCAACCAATTAAGGACGTCGAAGAACAACCGAGAACGACGAAGCGCCGCCCTTTTCCTACGTTATATACGACTCGAAGTCGAAAGTCAAGCGACGTCGCGCAATTTTTTCACTTTTTTTCGAATTTTCTTTTCGCCCGGCGTTCGCGCTTCCCCCGCTTCCGCTTCGGCGCAAAAATTCGGAAAAAAAACTTGCAATCGCCGTCGCCGACGGGTATAATCGACGTTAAATCGACGGCGGCGCTCGCGTTTTGCGTCGCCGTTTCAATAAAGCGCGACGCCGTTTCGCGCCCCGCTATCAACGCAACCAACCAATCGACAAGGAGAAACGACTTGGGCAAAATCGGAATCGGACTGAATTTGGAAGCGGTGCGGACGTCGCACAAGTCGTTCGAACAAGGCGTCGCGTTCGCCGCCGAACTCGGATACGAATATATCGAGCCGATGGTTCACTGGGGTCGCGAACTCCTCAGCGAAGCGCGCTATTTTCACAGCGTTTCGATGCTCGACGACCCGTTCCGTATTCGCGACGCGGTCGAGGAACGCGGCCTCAAAATTTCCGCGTTTTCGTCGCACAGCCAACTGTCGAAACCGGAGATCGCCGTCGAATACCTAAAGCAAGCCGCGCGCTTCGCTTACGAATGCGGCGCTCCGATTATTAACACGCACGAAGGGCACAAGCAGCCTTGGACGACCGCCGAAGAGGATTACGTCCTCATCAAGTATTCGATCAAAGAAGCGGTCAAGGTTTGCGAGCGGCGCGGAATCAAAATCGGGCTCGAAACGCACCAAACTTACTCCCTTAGTTTGGAGGGTTACGACCGCATTTTGAACCTCGTCGACACCCCTTGCGTCGGCGCGAACTTCGACACGGGCAACGCTTACCTCGGCGGGCTCGACCCGGTTTCTTGGCTGGAACGGGTCAAACACCGCGTTATCCATATGCACGCCAAGGACATATCGTTCGAACAGTCGGCGGCGGAGCGCGGCAAGGTGATGGGCACCGCGGTCGGTTGCGCTTGCGGCGACGGCGTCGTCGATTGGGAAAAGATCGTCGCGATTTTGCGAACCGTTCCGCAAGACGTCGTGTTGAGCGTCGAATGCGGCACGATGGAGCAAGCGGCGCGCTCGATCGAACACTTGCGCAAAGTCGTTGGTAAATAATCGTTTACGCGACGCCGACCGCGCCGAAAAACGCCCGCCAAGAGTCGTTTCCGCGACGTTTTGGCGGCGTTTCCCCTCGCCCGGTCGCGCCGTCTTTGATTTTATCCTTTTCAACCCAAATTTCAAACTTTAATTTTGCACGAAAACGCGCGCAATTCAAACGTTATCCGACGCGGCGTTTTCCGGCCTTAATTCGCCGTTCGTCGCGGCGTCGCGTTCGACTTACCCCCGTCGTTTGCCGCGATGTTTTTCCCGGCTTTAATTCGTTATTTTTCAGGAGGTTACCCCCAATGCGTTCGACCAGACGAGACTTTTTGAAATCGGCGGCTTCCGCGGCGTTGGTCGCGGGCGTCGCGTCGCCCTGCGTAATTCCCCGCTCCGCGCTCGCCGACGGAACCCGTCCCGGCGCCAACGACCGCATCGGCGTCGCGGGTATCGGCGTCGGGCGGCGCGGCTCCGAAATCTTTGCGAGCGCGGCCCGCAACCCGAAAGCGCAGGCGATTTGCGTCGCCGACGTTTGGCGTCCGCGAGCGGAAAATATCGCGAAAAAGCACAACTGCGACGCTGCGTACCAAGACTATCGCCGCGTCCTCGACCGCAAAGACGTCGACGCCGTTCTCACCGCGACGCCGGAGCATTGGCGCGGGCTCGTCTGCATTAACGCATGTCTCGCCGGGAAGCACGTTTACGGCGAAAAACCGATCACGCTGACGATCTCCGAAGGCGCCCTGATGGAAAAAGCGGCGCGCAAAAACAACGTCGTTTTCCAAACCGGGAGCCAACAGCGTTCGCAACGCCAAAATTACGTCGGCTGCGAGTTCATTCGCAACGGCGGACTCGGCCAAATCAAGGAAGTTATCGCCGCAAACTACGAAAGTCCTTGGCTTTGCGACTTGCCGGCGCAACCGATTCCGGACGGGCTCGACTGGGAAACTTGGTGCGGCCCGACGCCGGTCGTCCCGTACAACATCGACCTCTTCACGCCGCGCGCGAAACCGGGTTGGCTCTCGTTCCGCCCCTATTCCGGCGGCGAAATGACCGGTTGGGGGACGCACGGCTTCGACCAAATCCAGTGCGCGCTCGGAACCGACCTCACTATGCCGACCGAAATCATCGTCGAAGAAGGCGCCGAAAAGCTGATTCCGCCGGTCTACTCGCAAGCCGAGGACGCCAAGCGCGGAAACGAACTTTGCTCGAAACCGCGCCTCGCGTATAAATACGCAAACGGCATTATCGTTCGACTTGGGAACGCCAATCGCGGCGGCGGAATCTTCATCGGCGAAAAAGGCAAGATGGAGATTTTCCGCGGAAACCTCAAGTCGAACCCGCCGGAAATCGCCGAAGAACTCCTCAAGAGCGAACGTCGCGACCAAGACCACGTCGACAACTGGCTCTCCTGCATTTTGACCGGCGAACGCCCGATTTCCGACATTGCTATCGGACGTCGCAGCGCCGCGATCTGCCACTTGCTCAACATCGCCCGCTACTTGGGCCGTTCCCTCAAATGGGACCCGGACAAAGAAGTCTTCATCGGCGACGACGAAGCCAACACTTATCTAAGTCGCGAACCGCGCAAGGGTTACGAACTCCCGACGGTTTGACGTTTCCTCGCCTTAACCGACGTTGACGCAGCGTCGCCGTTTTCTCTCGTCGACGCGATGTCAATCAGCCCTAACACGCCAAACGGCGACGTTTACGTTCTCGCCGTTCCCCAACGCAAAAACGGCGGCGATTCGAGTTTTCCGCTCGAAACGCCGCCGTTCGCGCTCATTTCTTTAAACCGTTGCGCGCGCTCCATTTATCATTTTCCGCGACGTCAATTCCCCGCGTTTTCGACGGCTCGCGACTCGTCCGGCTTGCGCTTCGCCTCTTCGACGATTGAAATTATATAAGCGAAACCGCCGTAAGTCGCCGCCGAAACCCAATAGACGCAGAGCGTCGGCAGCCCGAAAACCGCGCCGAAAACTCGCGACGCCGGGTTCATCTCCGAAACCGCGCCCGACGCGCAAACATACGCGAACGCCAGCGCGCTCAACGCCGCCGGAACGCCGATCGCCGTAAAAACCGACCAACGCAAACGTCGCGTCGTTGCGTAAACGCTTTTAGCGCGCAACTTAAAAACCAACCAAGCGACGTAAAGAAGAAAAAGCGCGCCCGCCGCCGCTTTATTCTCCCCCCCCAATAACGTCGCGGCGGCGCCCGTATAAATAAACGCCGCGCCCGACGCGAACGTCGTCAAAACAAGGAAGGAAAACGCCGTCGCCAGAATCGGACGCGGGTTCAACGCGTCGACGCAAAAAGCCGGAAAAACCCCAAGCGCGCCGAGTCCCGTCCAGAAAAAGCACGCTCCGACGAGCGCCGCCGTCTTGGGCGCCTCGAGGAGCCCGCCGCAAACGCCGCCGAAAATCAGAAACGCGCCCATCCCAAGAATAAAAACGCCCCAAAACGTTAAAATTCGCAAAAAATAACCGCCGACGCCGATTTCTTTCTTCGCTTTTGCCGTTTCTTCGTTCATTTTCGCTCTCACGTTTCGCGATCGCCAACGTCGACGCCCGTTTCGGTGCGCGCCGTCTTTTATTACTTCATATAACCATTATAGGCGACGCCAAATCAAAAAACAAGTCGACAAGCGCAAAAAAGAAATTCAAAAAGACGCAAACGCCGATCTTCCGCGACGCGGCGTTTCGACGGCAAGACCGGCGCCGCCTCGACAAGCGGATTCCGAACGCCGTTTCGACCTTCCCGACGCCGGAGTCCGGACGACGTTTCGACGGCGCCCCTGCAAGCGGAACCCGAGCGACGCGCTTCAAAAATCGTTCCCAACCGCCCAATTTCCCCCGCGTCCTTCGCCGCCGCGAAAAGAACGTCTTCTTCCGAACGCCGCCGATAAAACGCCGTCCCGCGTTCGCGCTGTTTCGGGGCGTTAAAAATTTGATCCCGCCCCCTTTTTTGCCGAACTCCGCAAGACTACGCAACGCAAGCGCCGTCGTCGCCCCGCCGCCGCTTCCCGCCTTAAAAAAGCGCCAAGAAATAAAAAAGCTCGAAAAATTACGTTTCCGAGCTTTCAAAGTGGAGAGTATGGGAGTCGAACCCACGACCTCAACATTGCGAACGTTGCGCTCTCCCAACTGAGCTAACTCCCCAATTTTGTCGTCTAAGCGACCGTCAACCGGTTTCAACCGCTTGCTTAACCTTGCTTCTCGTCGAAACTTAGTTTCGCTTGCGTCTCGTTGTCCCCAACTGACAAAAGAGATTTTAACCGATCTTCGCGAATTGTCAACGGGCAAATTCCCAAAAATTTCATTTTTTTTATTTTCGCCGCTTTGCCCCGGAAAAACGCCGACTTTCTCCCTTATATTTTACCGATTTTCGCTATTCCCTCTTACTTTCGCCGCCCAACCGTTCTTTTGCCGCGTCGCTCGTTTTTGCGTCGGTTTTCCTATTTTAAAAACGCCCAAACCGCGCCGCCCTTTCGCCGACGCCGCAAAAGCGGTCGAGTCCAACGCCGTTTTCCCGTCAATTTTAGGGATAAAAACGGTTGAACGCCGTAAAAAAAATAAAGTTTCTTCGCCTGTCGTCCGATATTTCATCGGAAACGTCGACGTCGACGCTTCGCCGCTCGCAGCTCCCGAGGGACTTTTCGCAAAAAGCGGCCCAATTAACGAAAAACGCTTTTACCGCTCGACGCTCGAACGCGCCGCTCCCGGTCTTGGCTTTTGCGTCCCTTGGGAACGGCGCTTTAAGCAGTTTAGATAAAATAGTCGAAAGTTTTATGGACGTCCTCAAACGCTTGGAAGGAATCGACGGTCTCGTCGGTTCGACGCCGCTCTTAAAAATCGACCTCCTTTGGCAAGGCAAGCCGCGCTCCGTCTTCGCAAAAGCGGAATACCTCAACTTGACTGGCTCGATCAAAGACCGAATGGCGGCGCACATCCTCCGCAAAGCCTTTCAAAGCGGCGAGTTGCGTCCCGGTTCGACCATCGCCGAAGCGACGAGCGGCAACACCGGCATTTCCTTTTCCGCGTTCGGTCGGGTCGCCGGTTGCCGCGTCGTCATCTTCATGCCGGACTGGATGTCGGCCGAGCGCATCAACTTGATGAAGGCGTACGGCGCGGAAGTTCGCCTCGTTTCCCGCGAAGAAGGCGGCTTCAAAGGCTCGATCGCGTTGGCCGAAAAGATGCGCGCCGACGACCCGGAAAACGTCTTTTTGCCGCGTCAATTTGACAACGAAGACAACTGCGAGGCGCACTTCCTCTCGACCGGGCCGGAAATCGTCGCGCAACTTGCCCAATTTAACCGCGAACCGGACGCTTTTGTCGCGGGCGTCGGCACCGGCGGCACGGTGATGGGTTGCGGACGTTACATCAAGAGCCGTTTTCCGAACGCGACGATTCACCCGCTCGAACCGTCGAGTTCGCCGACTCTTACGACCGGCTACAAAATCGGTTTTCACCGCATTCAAGGGATTTCGGACGAGTTCATTCCGGCGATTTTGAAGCTCGACCAGCTCGATTCGGTCGTGCGAGTCGACGACGGCGACGCGATTTTGGCGGCGCAAGCGCTGTCGAAAAATCTCGGCCTCGGCGTCGGGATTTCGGCGGGCGGCAACCTCCTCGGCGCGCTCACGCTCCTCAACGCTATGCCGGAAGAAGAAGCGCAAAAAGCGACGGTCGTTACGGTTTTCACCGACGACAACAAAAAATACCTCTCGACCGACTACGCGAAAGTCGAGGAAGCGAAGCCCGGGTTCCTTGCGCCGGAAATCGAACTCCTCGGCGTTACCGCGATTCGCGCTTGCTAAACTAATAAACGCCGACGTTTAACGCGTCGGCGTTTCTGTTTGCGCTCCATAAA
>JAFYQR010000195.1 GCA_017559825.1 Thermoguttaceae bacterium
AGCCGAATCCGCCGACGGCGAAGCCCCCAAAGGCGAAAACTACCTCGTTTGGATGTTCCGCTCGCTCGGTCTCTTCTTCACGGTCGTTTTCTCGCTCCTTTCGCTCTCGATGGTCGCGCTGATCGTCGTCAACGTTCTCGCGTTGCGGCGCGACGTCGTCGCGCCGGAGGAGTTGGCGGCGAAGTTCGGCGCGCTCCTCGACGAAAATCGCTTCCAAGACGCGTACCAACTCGCCAAAGACGACGAGTCGATTCTCGGCAAAACGCTCGCCGTCGGGCTCTCGAAGACGTCCGCCGGATACGCGAAAGCGGAGCAAGCGATGCGCGACGTTCAAGAAGAAGAGACGATGCGGCTCGAACACCAAATCGGCTATCTCGCGCTGATCGGCAACTTAGCGCCGATGATCGGGCTCTTCGGGACGGTCGTCGGGATGATCGCGTCGTTCCAAGCGATCGCCGCCGGGGGCGCGGCGCCGTCTCCGCAAAAGTTGGCCGAAGGGATCGCGACCGCGCTCTTCACGACGGAGCTCGGCCTCGCGATCGCGCTTCCGGCGCTCTTCGCCTTCGACGTTCTCAAGAACCGCCTCGCTCGCTTTATGCTCGATATTTCGGTTCTTTCTGACAACTTGATGGGCCGTTTCTCGAACGTTCAAGCGTCGAAGAGTCCGTCGACGCCGCCGCAACGCCCGACCGGCTCGCCGTCGTAAGTCGCCGCCTAACGCCGTTTCCGTCGCGTCGCGATTTCCGTCGTAGACGCGGCGCGCGGTTCGCCCCGCGTTTGTTTCGCGCCTAAAGCGATTAAGATACGCAAGATAGACAAATGAGTAAAGAACGCGTCCGCCCGCGGTTGAAAGAGGCCGCGCCGAACATGACGTCGATGATCGACGTCGTTTTCCTCCTGATTTCGTTCTTCACGTTGGTGATGAACTTTTCGCAAGCGGAGCAAAACGAAGAGATCGCGCTCCCGACAAGCGAATTGGCGCAGCCGCCGGAAGCCGCGCCGCCGGAACAGATCGCGATTCAAGCGTTCGGCGACCGCTCGCTTTTGCTCGGAACGCTCCCTTGTTCGCTCGACGACGGCGGCTCGCCCGAAGCGTCGTCGTTCGCCGGAGCGCTGAAAGAGGAGCTTCGCGTCTTGAAGGCGATTCGCCGCGTCGACGCCAAGGACGTAACGATTATTATCCGCGGCGACGCGCAGCTCGAAACCGGCTTCATTCAAACGATTATTTCCGTCTGCCAAGAACAGGGGCTCGACGCGTTCGTTCTCCGCGCTCGTCAAAGCGCCGAAGGTTTTTAGCGTTTGCGCCCCTTTCGTCGACGTTCCGCAACGAAAAAACGGAGCCGGTTTCCCGCCGACTCCGTTTTTTAACGTCCGTTCGCAAACGTCGCTTTCAAACGCTTTACGCCGAGCGGCGCCGACCGTTTCCGCGTCCGACTTCCTCCCAACTCGCGTCGAGTCGTTCGAAGATTTCCGCGTCCCCGAGCGAGCCGTCCAAAACGAGCGCATACCAATGGCGCTTGTTCATATGATACGCCGGAAAGAAGAGGCTTCCGTCGACGAGGTAGCGAATTTCGTCCGGATCGCCTTTCAAATTAAGGACTTCGACCGTTTCCGTTCCGAACGCGCCGGGCCCGTCGTCGAGTCGCGCTTTTTTAACGCCGCCGCCCAACTTGCGCCGCTCGACGGTCAAAATCGCCGCGTACCACTTGCCGGAGTCTTGGCGACGTAAAATCGCGTTTTTCGGAGCTTTAGCCCAAAGATACTCCGCTTCGTCGCCCCGTTTTCGCCGAGCGTATTCGACGACCGCGAGCGCCTGCGCGCTTTCGAAAACCGTTTCGCCCATTTTCCTATTTACGTTCTTTCGCTCTTCTCTTCGACTTTCTGTTTCCGCGATAAAAAAAACGGAGCCGACGCGCCGCCGACTCCGCTTTTCTAAACCGTTCCAAAGCAACGTTTGCGTCAGGTCGTGTAGTCCGCGTTGAGGTGGACGTATTCGCAGGTCAGGTCGGACGTCCAGAAGCGGATCGACGCGTCGCCTTCTTGGAAGAAGATTTCGAACGACGTGTCGTAGTTGTCGCGAATCGACGCGGAGACGGTTTCCTTGTCGAAGTCGAGCGGCGTTCCGTTTTCGTAAAGCAAGAAACCGTTGACTTTAAGCGAAACTTTCGTCGGGTCGTACGGGACGCCGCAGCGCCCGGTCGCGGAGATAATCCGGCCCCAGTTCGGGTCGGCGCCGCAAATCGCCGTTTTAACGAGCGCGTCGTTGGCGACCGTCTGCGCCAGTTTCTTCGCCGATTCGCGATCCGGAGCGCCGAAGACGTCGATCGTGATGAGGTGCGACGCGCCTTCGCCGTCTCCCGGAATCATCGGAGCGAGTTCTTGGCAAAGGTCGAGAAGCAACGCTTTGAACGTCGTTAAGTCGTCTCCGGACAACGGTTCCGGAATCGCGGCGCCGTTCGCGAGAAAGACGACGCTGTCGCTGGTGCTGGTGTGTCCCTCGACGCTGACGCAGTTGAACGTTTCGTCGACGACTTCCTTCAACATCGCTTGCGCGTCGGCCGGTTCGAGCGCGGCGTCGGTCATCAGCGTCGCGAGCATCGTCGCCATATTCGGGCCGATCATCGCGGCGCCCTTGCACATCCCGGCGAGTCGGAACGTTTTACCGTCCTTCGTAACCGCTTGCCGCGAAACGATTTTCATCTTCGTATCGGTCGTCATAATCGCGGTCGCGGCCTTTTTGAAATCGTCGAGGGTCGCCCCGAGCGACGCTCCGGCGGACGCGGCTCCTTCGGCGATGCGTTCCATCGGGAGTTGGACGCCGATGACGCCGGTCGACATAACGAGCGCTTGGTCGCCGGTCGCGCCGACCGCTTCGGCGGCGAGTTGCGCCATTTTACGCGCGTTTTCGAGCCCGAGCGCCCCGGTGCAGGCGTTGGCGACGCCGGAGTTGGTCGCGACGACGCGGATTCCCTTCCCCGGCGTGAGCGAACGGTCGTAAGTAACCGGCGCGCCGCAATTTAAGTTTTGCGTGTAGACGCCCGCCGCCGTCGCCGGCAGATCCGAAACGACGAGCGCGAAATCGAGTTTCGTCGTGTTCGGCTTAACGCCGCAATGCGTTCCGGCGAACCGATAGCCTTGGGGAATGAAAAATTCTCGCTCCATATTCGAGCCCTTTTCTCTTTTGCTAAACCGTTATCGTTAAGCGCTTTGCAACGCCCGACGCTCGACGTTTCCCTTCCGTTCGAACAACCGCCCGCGTCCAAACGTCGACTCCGACGAGCCAACCGCTTGCAAGCGCCCGCCGAACCGAGTGCCGCGTCGAGAGAAATCGACGATTTCCACCGACGATTATACGCCTCCGCCAAGAAAAATCAAGCCCCCCGCCCGAGTCGTTTCTCTATGTCGAACGTTTTAACGCCGTCGCGCCGACGGCGCGCTTGCCGATTTTGGCGACGCTAATTTTCTTGCGATATATCGTCGGTTCCGACGCCGCTTAAGTCGCGACGGTCGCTTTACTTACCCTACAATTTGACACAGCGTCGCGCACTGTCGGCGGCGAGTCGCGCGGCTTCGACGGCGAGTTTCATCCCCCTCTTAACGCCTTTCGGGCTCCTTTCGACGCGCTCGACCGCCGCTTCGAACGTCGACGCGGCCTCTTCGTAAGCGCCGACGTGAAAACGCGTTAGCGCAAGGTAAAAGTCTTGCCAAAATTCCTCGTCGACGTCGAAGAAATTCTTGTCGACGCGCCCGGCGTCGTACTCGCGCAGGAAGTCGGCGGGCGTCGCGAATCGACGGAAAAACGGCGACGCTACATCGCGCAAAAAGTTTGCGACGTCGGTTAAAATCGTCTCGACTTCCGTCTCGCTTTTCGGCAAGCCGTTCCACGACTTACGTTCGTCGCGCGACGCCCAGCCTTCTTCCTCTTCGTCGCGCAGGCCCTTCCAAAAACGCTTCAATTTCCTTTGCGTCGCCGCGTCGCACGGAGCGTTCGCCCAGCAAGCGAAACTCGAAACGGGCCCGCAGCCGCAATAGACGCTCAACTCGCCGTCGACGTCGCTAAACCAACAGGTATGCCGCAAGATTTCCGCCCTTCGCGTCCAAGTTTGCGCGTCGTCTTTGTCGCGCTTAAACCCAAGCGGCGTCAAAGTTTGCGCAACCAATTCTTCAACGCGGCGCGTCAAATCGCTTTTGAGTTTCCCCTCCGGCGAGGCCGCGAACCTCCGCCGTTCGGCCTCTTTCGCCGCTAACGACGTCTCGTAACGCTTTTGCCAGGCGAGCGCTCGGTCGTCTTGCCAACGATACAGCCGTCCCGCCGGTTTCAGAAAATTCGCGTCGCGGACGGGAAAACCAAGTTGCGTCAAATAGTCGAGCGCGTCGTTTAAAGTAAAGCGTCGTTTGGTTTTACGGTCGGAGTATTGCTCGACGCGCTCGAACGGATACGGTTCGCCCTCTTGCCAAAAGACGTTGCGCCCGTCGTACATAACGCGAATCAAACGCAAGATTTTGAAGTCGCGCCAAGATTTTTCCTCTTCGCGTAATTCGCAAATATAGCCGTCCGACTTCGCGTAACGCAAGCTAAAAACCGACGTTTTGCCGGTTCTCGATCCTCCGGCCCGCAACGCGAGCCCGCTAAAATGCGGCTCGAAAAAGACGGAAACGTCGGGCGCGCTAACCGGCGAGAAACCGTATCTTATCGGCGGCGTTTTTTGCCCCGGGTCGGCGGGATACAATTCCTCGAACGCCTCCGCAAGCGCTTCGGGCGGAAGTTCGACGCAGGAAACGCCCTTGTCGTCGTCCTCGCGGTTTATCGCGCCCATTTTTGCGAGCGTTCCCAAGAGCGCTTTCAAGAAAACCGCGACGCCGTCTTCCTCGGGCGTCCCCTCGACGCTAAGTTGAACGCTCTTAACCCCTTCGGGCGAGGCGTCGACATTAACTTGAACGCGCTCGGCCCCTTCGACGTCGGCGGTTTCGGCGCAATTTTCCTCGAACGCGACGTCGGCCCAGGAAACGTTCTCGTCGTCCTCTCGGTAAAATTTGCAAATCTCTTCGATCGGGCGCCGGACGATTTCCAAATGAAACTCGTCGAGATTTTCCAGCGAAAAAGGCTTTTCGGCTTCCATCTCATTCTCCTAACGTTAAACGCGACGGGCGCTTAAATCGCCGGCGTTACGCAACGTCAAGCGTTCCGCCGCCCAACGGAAGCGAAACGCTTGGCTTTCGACGTCGCCGCAAACGACGCGACGTCAAACGGTTGCGACATTGTTTCACACGTCTTCGTCGTCCCCGATCTCCTTCGTCGTTCCGTCCCAAGGGAGCGCAAAGCCAAACGCCGTAATTTCAGGGTCTTCCGCGAGCCTTGTTTCTTTGTCGAACGGCCAAGAATCCCATTCGTCGTCTTCTTCGGCGAGCGCGAAGAGCGTTTCTTTCAGCTGCTCGACGTAAAAAATCGCGGGATCGGACGCGACGATATATCCCTCGTCATCGCATTCGCCGTCCAGAAAGACGACCGGGAAACGCGTCTCGCCGTTCAGCTCGCAAGGTATGCAAACGTAATAGTTTCCGCAGCAATCGTCGCCGATCGGCGTCCAGCCTTTTTCCTTCCATTCGTCGAAAATTTCGAGCGTTTCGACAATGGCGCCGAGGCCGTGCAACCGTTCGTCGACTTCGACGCCGTCGCACAACGCGAGCCAGTTTTGGACGCTCGCCGGAAGCGCTTCGTAAACGCGTTTTTGCTCGTCCGACAAGGCGTCGACGTCCAACGGCGGTTCGACCGTTCGCCCGAATCCGTCGAGTTCCGGGCGAGCGACCTCGCGTTTCAGTTCCGCCAACAGATTTCGAGCCGTCTCTTTAAAATCTTTACGCATAACGCTTTAATCCTTCCGCAGAAAATACGGCCCGTAGAAAATACGGCGACGCGACCGGTCGCGCCGCCTCGACGTTCTCCATTATAGCGCTCGCCCAAACGGACGTCAAGAAAAAAAACGACGCGTCGCGACCGTTTCCG
>JAFYQR010000196.1 GCA_017559825.1 Thermoguttaceae bacterium
ACGGCGGACTCGAAGTCGGCGGGCGCGGAGACCGTTTGAACAAATCCGACGGCGGCGGCGCGAGCGGCGTCGAACGGCGCGGCGGTCAAAACGAACTCTTGAAGCGCGGCGAGCGGGAACTTGCGGCGCAAAAACGGGAAGAGAAGGCTCGGCGAAAGCCCGCGCCGAGTCTCGGTGAAGGCGGCTCGGAAGGTCGAGTCGGCGACGACGAAGTCGCAAACGGAAACGAGCCCGGCGCCTCCGCCGCAGGCGGCCCCGCGAACAGCCGCGACGATCGGTTTCGGCGTTCGGCGAATTTGACGCAAAAGTTCCAAAACGAGACGCGGCGCGACTTGGCAACGCGGAAGCTCCGTCGGAAAATCGTCGGACGGAAGACGCGCGTCGGACGAAACGGCGGCTAGGTCGAACGTCGGCTCGGCGTTGAAAACGGAGCGGAAATCGACGGGATCGGCGGCGCTCGGGAAGGGAACGCGGAAGTCGTCGAGCGCAAGCCCGGCGTCGCGAAGCGTTTCGAACGGAATCGGCGATCCGACGGTCGCTTCGGCGAGATCGAGTCCGGAGCAAAAATGCGTTCCGGCGCCGCGCAAAAGAACGAGACGCGTCGAGTCGTCGACCGCGATTCGCCGCAACTCGGCGAGGAGCCGTCGCGCTAAGTCGAACGAAATCGCGTTGCAACGAGCCGGACGATTCAACGTCAGCGTCGCGACGCCTCGCTCGTCGTCGGTTCGGAGGAGCGGGACGTCGAGAGATTGGGGCAAAAAAGAGGTTGGGGAAACGGTCATCGGTATTGCGTCGGGCGGTTAAAATCGGCGGCGAGCGGCGGCTCGATCGACGGCGTCGAGGACGGCGCGAGGGCCGAATCGAACCCAAGACGAGCGCGAGGGTGCGATTTTTCGTAAATCGCGCGGAGCGACGCCGTCGAAACGTGCGTGTAAATTTGCGTCGTAACGATGTTTTTGTGTCCTAAAAGCTCTTGAATCGAACGAATATCGGCGCCGGAGTCGAGCAAATGCGTCGCGAAACAATGACGCAGCGTGTGCGGCGAAATCTTCGCGTCGAGCCCGACGTCGCGCAAGTAGCCGTCGAGTTTGCGCCCGACGCTGCGAACGTTGAGCCGCCCGCCGTTTTTGTTGACGAAAATCGGCTCGGCGAGGAACGCTTCCCAACGTCGCCGCGCCGTCGGGTCTTGGAAATCGACGAGCGGACGACCGTCCGGCGTTCGAACGGCGTCGGAATTTGCCGTTTTCGTAAAGAGCGCGACGAACGCTCGCTCTTCGTTCGACGGCGGCGCCGCCTCGGCGAAACGGGCGCGGTCGCGGCGTCCCCGAGCGATCGGCGCGATTCGAAGGTATCGTCGCGACGTCAAAAGATAACGCAGAAGCGCTTTTTTGGCGAACGAACCTAAAAACGCGAACCGTTCGCGGCGGCCTTTGCCGCGGATTTTGAGAAGGTCTTCGTCGAGAACGACGTCCGAAAAATTAAGGCCGACAAGCTCGCTAACGCGCAGACCCGCCGAATAAATCGTTTCAAGAATCGCCCGGTCGCGGAGACCGAGCGGGTCGTCTTCCGGCGGCGCCGCCAAGAGTTTTTGGACTTCCTCGGTCGACAACACGCGGGGAAGCGGACGACGACCGCGCGGATTGCGGAGCGCCGCCGCCGGGTTTTCGGTCGCCCAACCTTCGCGCTCGCCGAACTTATAAAAACCGCGCAACGCCGCCAAGCGTCGCGAAATCGTCGCTTTCGAGTATTCGGCTTCGCGCATCGCCGAGAGATAGCCGCGCAGTTCCAACGTCGAAATTTGGTCTGGGCGCGGACATGCGCCGTCGCGGACTGCCAGCTCGTATTCGAGCCAAGCCTCCAAATCTTCGCGGTAACTTTTGATCGTGTAATCGGAAAAGTTGCGCTCGACGGCGAGGCAACGAAGGAAACGGGCGATCGGGACGCGCAGGTTTTTTTCGTTGGCGGGCGGTTGCACGGGCGACGCTCAAAAAAACGCGGCGGTCGAAAACTCGACGCGCCGCGGAGAAAGAAAAATAGCGAAATTAGTCGCGAAAACGACGGATAGACGCCGGAAAAGCGCGTCAGTCTTCGATTTGCAGTTCGATTTCGTCCGACGCTTCGACGCCGTCTTTTTTCGACGCGATTAAGGAGGCGACTTCGCCGCGTTGCGCTTGACGACGGAGTTTTTGGCTCAAAACGGCGGCGTCGTACCAAGTGAAGCTGAGTTCCGGATCGGACGCGTAACGCCCCAACGAGCGGAGAACTTCGGCTCGATTCGAATCTTTGTAAAGAAAAACGTAACGTTCTTTACCTTTAACGAGCGCCAAAACGTTGACTTCTTGATTCATGGGACGCGCCTCTATCGAAAGCGACGCTCGACGGAACAAAGCGCCGCGCTAGGTTCGGGGTTCAAGGTGGGGGGGAAAACGCCGCCGGTCGCCGCAAACGCCGCTTTTTTACGAGCGTCGCGCCGCGTTCAACCTCGACTACTTAGTTATATCGACCGCCGCCGCGAAAACTTGACTGAAAAATCGTCGAGAAAAAACGCTTTTTTTGTCTTGCCGCAAAACGAGCGAATGGCGCCGAGGCGGGGGACGGATACTTGTTTTATCGTCAAAGTTTGCCTATTTTTTGAGCGTTGTTTTCTCGTTTTTTTCTTAAAATCGCAAGAAAACCGCGATAATCGTCGAAATTTTGCCGTTTTATATAAAAGCGGCGCGCAGAACGGGCGACGTGAAGAAGCGGCGCGGCGGTTCGCTTGAATCGGCGCGAAAACTGAAAAATCGGAGAAAATAAAAGGAGACGGAACTCGGATGAGAAGCGTTTTGCGAATTTTGACGGTCGGCGACGTCGTCGGCAAACCGGGACGCGATATTTTGATTCGACGAACGCGGGAAATTCGCGAGCGGTTCAAGCTCGATTTCGTCGTCGTCAACGCCGAAAACGCGGCGGGCGGCTCCGGTTTGACGCCGGAAATTTACAAGGCGATTATCGAAAACGGCGTCGACTGCGTTACGCTCGGCGATCACGCGTTCCGGCAAAAGGCGATTTTCTCGATTTTGAACTCCGACGACCCGCGAATCGTCCGCCCGGGCAATTATCCGCCGGAAGCGCCCGGTCGCTCTTGGACGGTTTTGGAGGCGCCGGCGTCGGGCGAGCGCCCGGCCGTTCGCGTCGCCGTTTTCGCGCTCTTGGGACGCGTCTTCATGCAGCCGATCGACTGTCCGCTTCGCGCCGCCGACAAGATTTTAGATCGGATTCCCGCCGACGTTCGCGTTCGCGTTCTCGATTTTCACGCCGAAGCGACGAGCGAAAAACAGACGATGGGACGCTATCTCGACGGGCGCGTTTCCGCCGTTCTCGGGACGCACACGCACGTCGCGACCGCCGACGAAACGATTTTACCCGGCGGAACCGCGTTCCAGTGCGATATCGGAATGACCGGGCCGTTCGACGGTATTATCGGGCGGCGATACGACCGCGTTTTGGAGACGACCAAGACGTTCCGTCCGACCGTTTTTGAGGTCGCGACCGGCGACGTTCGGCTCAACGGAACAATCGTCGACGTCGACTCGGCGACCGGGAAAGCGGTCAAAATCGAGCGACTCGTCTTCCGCGCCGACGATTAACGGCGGAGAAGCGCGGAAAATAGAAGGTTTGGGCGAAATAAATAGAAAACGCGACGGTTCCGAACGGTTCCGCCGCGTTTTTTAAGCGTCGATTATCGAAGCGCGTTTCATTTGTTGAATTTTTCGACGAATTCGACGAGCGGCGTCGGGTCTTTGATCGAGTGCGGATGATGGTCGTTGCCGGGTTTGAGAATCAACTCGACCGGGCCGCCGACCGCTTCGTAACGTTCTTTGAAGAGTTTCGCGTTTTCGTCGAACGGAACGACGCGGTCGGAGTCGCCGCAAACGAGGAAGACGCCGACTTTCGCCGCCGCCATTTTCTTTTGACCGTCGACGTTGTCGATCGGGTTGAGCGCGTATTTCATCGCCTCTTCTTGCGTCAGCTTGTAACTTTGTAGAACGGAGTTCCAGTCGGAGTCGCTGCGCTTCCCCTTGCCGTACCCGCCGGGCCAGCTTTTGAAGTCGAGAACCGGGTTGTCGATGTAAATCGTCGCGACTTGTTCGGGGTACGCCATCGCCCAGTTGACGGTGTAAAGGCCGCCGCGACTCATCCCTTCGAGATTCGTTTTCTTTGCGAAGCCGTGTTCTTTCGTCAAATAGAGGTAGAAATCTTGCCAAAGCGCGACCGATTTCGGCGACCCGATCAGCGGCGCGGAGTCGACGTAAGCGACGGCGTAGCCGCGGTTTAACATCGCAACGTCGAATTGAGGTTCGTGCCCGAAGAAACGAGCGCGCCAAATCCAAGGCTTGCCGGGGGCCGCTTCTTTCGGGAAAACGAGCTTCGCGGCGCGGCCCTGGAATTGGAAGTCGTTGCATTGGAAGCCGTTCCATTGACCGACTTTGCCGGGGAAGGTCGATTGCGGAGCGTCTTGCGCGAGCGTTTGCGTCGGCGAGCAAAGGGCGGTCGCGGCGGTCAGCGCGGCGAAAATTAACGACTTAAAAAATTGCTTGCGGTTCATAAAACTCCTTTCAAAGCGGGTAAAACGCGTTGGTCGCGGGAGGATTTCGTTCGTTTGAGCGGGACGGGACGTTTGGGAAAACGCGGAGTCGGCGTTCGTCGCGGCCTTAAGGCAAATCGGGGTCGAAATCGCGGTCTAAAAGGGCGTATTTCGCGCCCGCCGCGACGTTGTACGGGAGGAATTCGACGCCGAACGCCGACGGAACGCCGTCGACGAGCCGCTCGACCGCCGCGCGCTCCTCCGCCGAGTCGTTGACGCCGGGAATCAACGGCGTTCGAACGACGAACGGACGCCCGCTCGCGCAAAGTCGGCGCAAGTTCGCCAAAATCGGCGCGGAATCGACGCCGAGCCAACGCCGGGAACGCGCCGGATCGAGGATTTTAACGTCGAAGTAAACCAAGTCGACTTCGGCGGTTAGCGCGTCGAAAACGTTGGACGACGCGAACCCGCAAGTTTCGAGCGCGACGTGAATTTGCTCCCGACGCAAGGCTCGCGCCAACTCGACGGCGAACTCCGGTTGGAAAAGAGGCTCGCCGCCGGTCAACGTAACGCCGCCGCCTGAAAGCTCGAACAGATCGCGTTGGCGAAGGAGCCGTTCGACGAGCGTCGGGACGTCGGTTTCCCAACCGCAAAGGTTGCGCGCGCCTTGCGGGCAACGGTCGACGCAACGTCCGCAAGCGACGCACTTCGAGCGCCGGTCGGGGCTTAACGCCGCGTCGCAAATTTTCTCGCAAACGCTGCAACCCGAACATCGGGAACGGTTTAGTAAAAGTTCCGGCGTCGGCGCTTGGCTCTCCGGATTATGACACCAACGGCAGCGGAGCGGGCAGCCTTTGAAAAAAACGCTCGTTCGGACGCCGGGGCCGTCGTGCACCGCGAACTCGCGAACTTCGAAAATTAGGCCGCGAACCGGAGACGGTCGGCGCTCGGAAACGGCGGGGGCGGCGGTTTCTCGGGGAAAATCGGACATTCGGCGAAGGACGGGCGACGAAAAAACGGGGAATCGGCGGCAAATTAAGCGGTTTGGAGGGACTGGGCAAGGAACGGCGTTACGTCGGGAACGTCGTTTCGGCGCGGCGGATGATTTGGTCTTGGTAAGGACGGTCGAGTTCGACGAAATAACCGCTCCACCCCCAAACGCGAACGATCAGGTTGCGATATTTTTCCGGATTTTTTTGCGCGTCGAGGAGGCGGTCGCGGTTTACGGCGTTGAGCTGCATCTGCGCGCCGCCCCGTTTAACGAAAAATTGGACGAGCCGGGCGACCTTTTCGAGACCGTCGTCGAACGAAAAAACGGAGTCGTGCAGTTCGAGCGTCAGCGGGCCGCCGTTGACGACGCGAGTCAAGTCCGGTTTCGCGAAGGACGCGACGACGCCGACCGGGCCGCGAATCGGGACGCCGAGCGACGGAGCGTAATTCGCCGGGAACGGCTCGCCGCGCCGCCGACCGTCCGGGGACGCCGGGAGTTCGTTCGCGTGCCAAAGGTAATACATCGCCGAACCGGTTCCGGGCCGAAAGACGCCGCCGCGAGAGTTGCGCCGCCCTTCCCAAGAATCGGCGAAGTCGGCGAGAACGCGAACGGCCAACGCGTCCGGCTCCGGCTCGTCGTTCCCCATTTTCGGGAGGCGGCGAGTTCGGGCGAGGAGTTCGGCGGCTTCCGGGAAGCGCTCGGCGGCGAAATCGGCGTCGAGAATTTCGACGAACCGCGCCGGAGCGACGAGTTTTTCGTCGAAAACGAGCCGCTTGATCGCGAAAAGAGAGTCGACCGCCGGAGCGACGCCGGTTCCGTGTATTCCGAAATTGACGTACTTGCCGCCGGACGCCGCGTCGCGGGCCGCCTCGACGCGACCGTCGCAAAGGAGCGAAACGAGGGGGCAAGGGAGAACGTCGAAGCGTTCGAGCGACTTGGCGATTTCGTCGGCGCGTCGGAAAAGCTCCGCTCGGAAGAGCGCGAGGAATGCGTCGAAGTCGTTGGTTTCCGCCGCTTGCGTCGCTTCGGCGGAGCGAAGAACCGCGTCGACCGCCGCAGGAAAGGAGACCGCCGCGACGTTCGGAACGTCGCTCCCGACGCCGGGGATAACGAACTCCCAACAAGCGGCGACGGTGTAATTTCGCGCGTCGGCGAGGTCGTATCCGAGTTTGACGAGGCCGGGGATAACGACGTCGTCGTTGGCGTATTGAGGGAAGCCGAGCCCGAGGCGCGTCAGTTCGGTCGCCTTTTTGAGGAGGTCGAACGACGTCGCCGACGAAACGCGGAGATTGATTTTCGGATCGATTAAGCGATTTTGGCCGCAAGCCTCCAACGCGAGTTCCGTCAAGAGGTTCGACGCGTCGGCGCCGGTCGAGTCGCAGCCGCCGAGCATAAGGCTTTGGCCGTTGTCGCCCTGTTGGACGCCGATATAAAGGTCGGAATCGCGGTTGAAGGAGAGGAAAAATTCGGCGACAAGTTCGCGCGCGCCGTCTCGGTCGAGCCGACCGGCGGCGAGGTCGGCGGCCAAATACGGGGCGAAAATTTGGTCGAACCGCCCGACGCCGTTGTGATACGCGCCTTCGCACCAAAGGGAATAATGCAGAATTCGGAAAAATTGGAACGCTTCGAGGAGGGTTCGCGCTCCGCGGCGCGGGACTTGCGCCAGCGTCGCGGCGATTTCGGTCAAACCGGCTTTTTCGGCGGCGGCGCGGTACGACTCGGCGAGACGAAGAATCGCGTCGACGGAATCGCGGGCGGCGGTCAGAAAGTCGATTCCTTCGGCGTCCGACTCGGCTTGCGCTCGTTCGAGGCGCTCGACGATTTCGGCGCGGCGCGCGTCGAGCCCGACTCGAATCGTCGCGGCGTAATTCGGACTGACGTTGAAAACGACGCCCGCCTCGTGTAAATACGCCGACTTGCGCAGTTCCGCCGTTTCCGCTTCGGAACATCGCGACGGAAGGTTGCGAACCGTTCGGGTCAGCGCGATTCGTTCGCCGGGGAGAAAAACGGGCGTCTTCGACTCTTCGGCGAGGACGGCGACGAGGCCTTCCGCGGCGCGGGCGCAACGGGCGGTCGTCAAGTCGGCGCGGTTCGGGAGCGCGACGTCCCAATCGACGTCGCGGCGGAACGCGGCTTGTTTCTTGGCGACGATAAAGTCGCGCAGGGCGGTTAAACGTTCGCTAAGCGATGCGGGCGTCGAGGCGGTCATTGGCGGCGTCTCCCGAGGATTGGCGGGCGGGGAATGAAAGGAAAAACGGGGGCGCCGTGACGTCGGTTCTCGCGTCGCGGCGTTGTTAAAACGTTGAGGCTTTAAAATGTTAAAACGCCTGCTTTACGCGGTTTTGTCGGCTTTCGGCTTCCAACGCTCTTCGACGTTTTCGATGGCGCCGCCCTTCGTTTTCGGCGTCAGTTTCCAAGCGAAGAAGAACTGGAGCGCAGTTGGCGCCGCGACGGCGGGAAAGCGCGTCGCGGCGTTGTTAAAACGTTAAGACGCTAAGTCTTTAAAAAACGGTTTTACGCGGTTTTGTCGGCTTTCGGCTTCCAACGCTCTTCGACGTTTTCGATCGTGCCGCCCTTCGTTTCCGGCATCAGTTTCCAAGCGAAGAAGAACTGGAGCGCAGTCATCGACGCGAAGAAGTAAAACGCGTATTGACCGGAGGTTTCGGAAAGCCCGGCGACGATCGGGAAGGTCCAGCTAATCAGCGCGCACATAAACCAGTGCGTGAAACTGCCGAGCGCTTGGCCCTTCGCTCGAACGGCGTTCGGGAAAATTTCCGAGATAAAGACCCAAATGACCGCGCCTTGCGAAACGCCGAAAAAGGCGATGAAGCCCAAAATCGCCGGAATCGCGATCAACTTGTTCGCTTCGAGCCCGAGCCCGAGCTGCCAAGCGGCCAACAAGTGCATAATCGTCGTGCCGACCGCGCCGAACATCAGGAGGAAACGGCGGCCGAAACGGTCGATCAAAAAGAGCGCGGCGACCGTCGCCAAGAGGTTGACCGTTCCGAGCCCGATCGTCGCCGCCAACGCGGATTGCTTGCCGATGAACATTTCGAAAATGCGCGGCGCGTAATAGTTGATCGCGTTGATGCCCGAGACTTGGTTGAACATCGCGACGGCCCAAGCGAGGAAAATCGGCGTGAAGTAAGCCTTTTGGAAGAGCGGAACGTTTTGGCCGCCTTCGGCTTTCGCGAGGGACGCGGCGATTTCGCCGAGCGTCGTTTCCGGGGCGACGTCGCCGATTTTCGCGAGAACTTTTTGCGCTTCTTCCTTGCGACCGAAGCGGACGAGTTGGCGCGGGCTCTCCGGAATCGTGAAGAGGAGGAAGAAGAAGAGCGCCGCCGGGAACGCCTCGACGCCGAGCTGGAGCCGCCAAATAATCGACTCGAACGGAAGCGCCGTCGACGTAAAGCAAGCCGCGAGACTTTCGCAAGCGCCGCCGATCGCGCCGGTCGGCGTAATTTGCGCGACGTAATAGTTAGAAACGTAAGAGATTAAAATCCCGAGAACGATGTTCAGCTGGTTCAGCGCGACGAGTCGACCGCGCATCGGGCCCGGCGCCGATTCGACAATGTAAAGCGGAACGACGACCGACGAACCGCCGATCGCGACGCCGCCGAGCCAACGCATAAAGACGAGCGTCGTCCAGTTCGGAGCGAAAGCGCAACCGACCGCCGAAACGAAGTACATCGTCGCCATCGCGATCAAGATCGGTTTGCGACCGAAAACGTCGGTCGGACGGCCGATTCCGAACGCGCCGATAATCGTCCCGATCAGCGCGACCGCGACCGTGAAGCCGTGCCAAAAGTCGTTCAAAGCATATTCGGTTTGAATCGCTTTTTCGCAGCCGGAGATGACGCCGGAGTCGAAACCGAAGAGGAGACCGCCGAGCGCGGAAACGATAACGATGTAAAATAAGTAAGTGCGATTAACGGCGGACGACATAACGCAAACCTCGATAAAATAACGGGGTAAGAAGCGGGAGGAAACGACGGTTCGCCAAGATTGAAAACGCGGCGAAAATTAAAAAGGCGCAAAAAAAGCGAGCCCGTCGAACGGAACTCGCTTATTATAACGCGGCGCGGGGGCGGCGTCAAATTTTTTTTCGGCAAAATCGCCGACGGAACGCAAGAAAAAACGCCGACGCTTCGCGAGGGAAACGTTGGCGAGTTAAACTTTGCGCTAAAAGCGGTTAGACGCGATTATTTTTTCGCGTCGGCTTTCTTGTATTGCGCTTTCAGGACGGCGTAATCGATTCCGGAGAGCGTCCCCGGCGGGTCGACCTTGCTGTTTTTCAGGCCCGGGAACGGCCAGTCGAAGTTCGCGAAAATCATCTTGTCGCCGAAACGGCAGGCTTCGCAAGGTTGGTCGAGGAGACCGTCCATTCCGTCGTTGTCGCCGTTCATAAGAACGATTTGCGGAGCGATTTTTTGGCCCTTGGCGACCGGCGCGAACGCCCAAACCGCGTTGTTGCAAGAGTCGTTGATCAAAACGCGGTCGGCTTCCGCGTCGTAAAGCATCCCGTCGCAGCATTCGAGGCGAACGCCCTTGAACGCGTCGAAATCGACGCCGGTTTGTTTCGTCGCGTCGAAAACGACGACTTCTTCGCCGCGCGGGTACGTCCCGTCGGCGTTCGGGTAAACGGCGTAAACAAAGCCGTTGCCGAAGTTGCCGAACCAAACGACGCCGTTTTTGTCGACCGCCAAACCGTCCGCGCCGGTATTGTCGCCGCGACCAAGCTTGACGACTTTCGGCGCCGCCAAGCAACGCGGATCGTCCGGAGTCGCCGAAATTTTGATCGGCGCGACGCCGTCGCGACCCGCTTTCGTCGCTTCTTTAGCGTCGATCATAAAGAGACCGCCGGAACCGACGACGCCGTTCGTCCCGTCTTCAAGGTCGAAGCAGGAGTCGGTATAGAACATCTTGTCGCCGCTCCAAACGATACCGTTCGCGAGCTTGCAGCCTTCGACGACCGTTTGGATTTCGCCGGTCGCCTTGCCGTCTTTGAAGACGACGCGCAAAATGCGGGATTGGAAGTCTTTAGAGTGGAAATATTGGTTGTCGCAGACGTAAAGGTCGCCGTCCGGGCCGAAGTCGAGCCCCATCGGGCCGCATTGGCCGGTCGACTTCAAAATCGGGTAGTCGAGAACTTTTTTGAACGAACCGTCTTTCGCGACCGCGACGAGATAACCGCCCTGCGCGGAGTCGGCTTTCTTCATGTCGGCGTCCATTCGACCGAAGTTCGGGACGTTCAGGTACAGGACGTTCGGGTCGAAATCGGCGACCGTCATGCCGTCCGGCGTGTAGTTGGCGGCGCCGAGGTCGGAGAAGAGGGTCGTTTTCGGTTCGGCGGCCGTCGCGAGGGCGCCGCAAAGGAGAACGCTCGTCGAAAGAGCGAGGGTCGTTTTCGTCAGTTTCATCGTTGAATCCTCTTAAAGGTTGTCGCGCCGACGTTTCCGCGAACGAAAACGTCGGAAAATCAAAGCGAAAAAGCGTTTCAAGGGAAAAACAAAGGGAAAACGTCGGAGCGGAAAACGCCCGCTCCGACGCGGTTTTAACGTTTTTTAGGAACGACGCCGCTTATTCGAGCGTCGGAACGACGACTTCGCCGCGACGTTGCGCGTCGAGCGACTCCATTTCGTAAGCGCCGAAGAAGTCGCAGTTGTTGTCCATCCAAAGGGCGAGCGCGCGTTTTTCCTCGTCGGAAAGTTTGACGTCGTAGTGGCCCTCTTGCAGGACTTGCCAAAGTCGCGAACGGTTGGCGCCGAATTGGCCCGGGAACGTGCGCGCCGGAGCGAAGCTGTTCCAAGCGCCGCCGTGCGTCGGTTGTTCCTTCATCGGGGCGCTCGGGTTGTTGTTCCCGTTCCCCGCGACGTAAACGTAAGGACGCAGATTGAAATACGACGTTGTGAAGTATTGGCCTTCCGGGCCGCGACCGAGTTCGAACGTTTCGCCGGCTTTCGCTTTTTCGGCGTGGCAGTCGACGCAATGACGGTCGAGAATCGGCTGCACTAAGCGCGGGAAGTTGAACGGGTTAGAACCGGGGACGTCCGGCTTGATTTGCGACGGCGCGCGTTGGAACGCGAGGGGCGCGGCGACGTCGGCGTTTTGCGCCGTGTTGCGGCGACCTTCGTGGCAGCCGAGGCAGGTCAGCGTTTCGCCCGGGTGAACGTAAGCGGCGCTCCGCATCGTTTGAACCGCGACGCCGTTTTCGTCCAACGCTTGGAAGTAGAACGGGATCCCGGTCGGCGCTTCGAAACGGACGCTCCCGTCTTCCTCGACCGGAACCGTGCCGAGAACCTTGCGAGCGCCGTTTTCGCCGGCGTAACCGATCCAAGGCTGGTTCGCGTTCCAAGTCGTTTTCGGGAGAACTTGGACGATTCGCAACTCCTTAATTTTCGTCCCTTCTGGGAACGGACGGTTCGTTTTGTATACGTCGACGACGCCGATCGTCGCGGTTTTCGGAAGCTCCGCGGGGATCTCGAAACGGTCTTTTTGCGCTTCCGGAATCCCGACGAGCGTTTGGTGCGGAACGACCGGCGGAACCGGGCGCGTCTCGACCGCTCGCGGCCATTGGCAGCTGATTTTCTCGTCGCGGTGCAGGAGAACCTTGTTGCCGAACGCGTCGAGGAGGTAAAGACCGTATTTGTTTCCTTCGCCCTTGGCCGAACCGCTGAACGCGTCGTAAACGACGAGGAAGAAGTCTTCGCTAAGCGGGTAAGGTTGACCGAAGTTGTGCGGCGGGCCGTGCGTGCCGATCTCCGCTTCCGGGAAGAGCTGTTCCGGCGTGATTCGTTGAATCGGGCCCATCGGATCGCCGCCGTTTTCGTCGTCTTCGGCGGTCGGGTCGATCAAAATAACGGAGCCGAAGTTTTGCGTGTGGTGCCCGGACGCCGTCGCGGAGAAGAGAACGGAGTCGGGAACTTGGTTCAGCGTCGTTTCAAAGTGCGGGCGCGAGCGTTCGTTTTCGGAATAGTTCCCCTGAATCGCGCGAGCGTCGCGACCGTCCGGGAACGTAACCCAAGGATGGTGCGCTTGGTTGAAACCGCGGTCGACGTAATCCCAACGAGTGTAAACGATCATCCCGGCGGAGTCGATCGTCGGCGCCCATTCGTTCGTTTCGTGAACGCTAAGCGGGACGATATCGCTTCCGTCGGCGTTCATCGAGTGGAGCGTGTAACTCGGGCAGGGGCGCGCGTGGCAGCGACCGTAACCCCCGCGACGTTCCGAGATAAAGACGATTCGACCGTTCGGCATAAGGTAAGGATCGAAGTCGTTCCAAGGGCCGTCGGTCAGTTGAACGAGGTCGGTTCCGTCGATATTGACGCGGAAGAGGTGGTAGCAGTTGTCTTCCGTCCAAACGTAGGAGTGGCGTTCCGGCGACGTGTCCGCGGCGGCGAAGTAAATCGTTTTGCCGTCGTAAGTTAAGTGCGGCGAGAGGAAGCCCCAACTCGAATCGAGCTTGCGCCCCTTCAAGCGACCGTTCGAAACGACCGCGTTTTCGAGGACGTTAACGACTTCCGGCTTGTCGGAAAAAGCGTTTTTCAGGACGTAAAGGCCGCCGCCCGGGCGCGCGTGGAAACCGAAGAACTGGTCGCACATATGGTTCCCTTGCTTCTCCGGCTCCGGATTGTAGTGGCGTTTGATGAAGAGAATGTCGTCGAACGCGAGGAGCGGGTTTTTCAGCGCGACGGAGCGGCGAAGCTTCACCGCTTCCGCAAAAAGGGCTTGGCGTTTTTGGCTCTCTTCGACCGGCGTCGCTTCGGCGCGTTTTTTGAGGTCGGCGAGCGCGGCGACGTCGGCGGCGAGTTCCTTTTCGTCGAGCGATTCGAGCAACGCTTCGACGAGGCGGTCGATGCGGCGCAGCGCGACGTCGACCGGGTCGCGGTCGGTTTTGAGAATCGTCGAAGCCGGGTCGCGGGCGTCCTTGGCGACGTAATCGCTCGTCGGTCCGGCGGCGATTTGTTGCGTCAGCGACAGGTATTCGCGCGCCGATTCGAGCGCTTGCGGGTCGGACGTATCGTTGTAAATGCGGCCGTTCACGTCGACGAAGAGCGGGCGAACGATCGCGAGTTCGTCGGCGTTTTCCGACGCGACTTCAAAGCGCGCGTCGCCGTAAACCGCGTGGTCGTGGGAGTAACCTTCCGTTCCCGTGTCGAGTTGAAGGAGAAGCGACGACTTGCCGGTCAGGTCGAGGTCGCAAACTTTCGCTTTTTCGCCGCCCTTCATATAACCGCTGCGCCAAACGAGTTGGCCGTCGGCGAACGCGAGGAACTCCATATGCCCTTGGCCGTTCGTTTCGTCGGCGATACCGACTTCGGTAATAAAGCGAACCGGGCCGCTTTTCGGGAGGCGAATAACGGCTCGACCCGGCGAGTGCGAACCGACGCCGCGTTCGTATTTTTTCCCGGCGACGATCAGCGGATTTTCGTCGACCGTTTGGCCGTCGCGAGCGAATTTGTAACCGCATTCGACGGCGGTCAAGTCGAGGTCGCCGAGGTAGACGGTCGCTTTGCCGTCGTCGGCGAACGCGGTCGCGGCGGCGACGAGCAGGGCGAATAAAAAGGCGGGGACGCGCATAAGGTTTCTCCGAGGACGCGGGAAACGGGCCGCGTCTTGTTGGTTGGGGGAAAACGGAAAACGGACGCGCCGAGTAAAACGGGCGGCGCTCCGCGAAACGCTTGAACGTTCGACAGTTGATCGCGATTCTCCGATATTGTAACGTTTCGGACGCTCGGCGTCAAGGAAAAGAGGGCGCGAAATAAGATTTTGCGCGTTTTATTGTCGGTCGCGCGGGTTAAGCGCTTGAGAGGAAAAGGCGGTTTGGGGAAGAATGGGCGAAACGGACAAGAAAAGCCGCGACGCTTGAAACGTCGCGGCTTGCGCTTCGTCGGCGGTCAACGGAGCGCGACCGCCGAGGATAAAAGCGTCAATCGGTCGACTTATTTCGTCGCCGGGATTTCGCGGAGCATACCGAAGTCGATGTATTGACCGCCCTTCGTTTGCTTGCAGTGGATCGCGATCGTGTTTTTGCCCGCTTTCAGCGCTTGTTTCAGCGCGACGGCGTCCAAACCGATGTAGCCGTAGGAAGCGTAGCTCGCGCATTTCGCGACTTCGACGCCGTTGACGTAGATTTCGCAATCTTCGTCGTGGTAGCCGTAACCGACGAGTTGGGTAACGTCGGCGATATCTTCGGCGGCGATTTCAACGTCGCGGCGAATCCAAATGTCGCTCGTGTCCCAAACGGTGCGGACGTTCGTGTCCGGCGTTTCTTTCGTGCCGAACCCGGCTTCGCCGACTTTCCAAGCGGACGCGTCGAAATCGACGGCGGCCCAGTTGTCGGCCGGTTTTTCGAAGGTGTAGCTCCACTTTTGAGCGTTCGTCTTCGAGCAAGGAACGACGACTTTGACTTCCGGAGCCGGGAGGCGGAGCGCTTCGTTCGATTTGCGCATCGCGTCGACCGGGAACTTAATGACGGCGCGGTCGTAGGTCATGAAACCGTTGAGTTCGATTTCGACGTCGGTCGTTTGGGTGTAAACGGCCGCCGAGAGACCTTTTTCGATGAGGGCGCGCATTTCGCGGTTTTGGTTGTTGTAGAACGCGAAGAGCGCTTCCGGCGATTCGAAGAGACCGCCGTAGCCCCAGTTCGAGTCTTCTTGCCAAACGTGGCCGTTGACCTTCAGGCCGAGACCGCCGTATTCGCCGAGGACGGACGCGCGGTTTTCTTCGGCCGGGAACATGCCCGGGCCGCGATATTTGTGCATGTCGTGAATATCGCCGCATTCGGCTCGGTCGGCCCAACCGGACGTGCAGATGATCGGACGGGTCGAGTCGAGTTTACGGCAGAGGTCGACGATGCGGTAGGTGTCGAATTGGCCCCAACCTTCGTTGAACGGAACCCAAACGACGACGCACGGGTAAACGTCGAGCGCGTCGAACATTTGACGGAGTTCGGTTTCGTAGTAGGAGACCGATTCCGGCGAGCGTTCGGCGTCCGGTTGATCCGGCGCGATGTATTTTTTCGTGTCGCCGCTCGGCATGTCTTGCCACATCAGGAAGCCGCGTTTGTCGCATTCGTAGTAGTAGCGAGCCGGTTCGACTTTAATGTGCTTGCGAATCATGTTGTAGCCGAGGTCTTTGAGGACTTCGAGGTCGTAGCACATCGCTTCGTAGGTCGGCGGGGTGTAGAGACCGTCCGGCCACCAACCTTGGTCGAGCGGACCGTGTTGGAAGAGGAATTCGTTGTTCAGCAAGAGACGGGTGATCCCTTTTTCGTCTTTGCCGATCGAGGTCTTGCGCATCGCGTAGTACGACTTAACCGTATCGACCGTCGCGTCGCCCTTGACGAGCGAAACTTCGAAGTCGTAGAGGTTCGGCGCGTCCGGAGTCCAGAGAGCCTTGCCTTTGGCGTCGAGCGTGATCGTCGCTTTGTTGGAGACGACTTTCGCGGTTTGGTCGCCGATTTTGACCGCGCAGCCTTCGGCGTTCGCGACTTCGACGACGACGGCGCAGGTCATGTCGTCGATATCCGGAATCGGGCGAACTTTAACGATGTGCGCTTTCGAAACCGGTTCGAGCCAAACGGTTTGCCAAATACCGGTGACCGGCGTGTACCAAATCCCGTGCGGGTTTTCGATTTGTTTGCCGATCGGTTGCGGGCCTTTGTCCGTCGGGTCCCAAACTTTGACGACGAGCTTTTGCGCGCCTTCTTTTTTGAGAGCGCGGGTAACGTCGACCGTGAACGGGCAGTAACCGCCTTGGTGGTGGCCGACTTTAACGTCGTTGACGAAGACGTCGGCGCGCCAGTCGACGGCGCCGAAGTTCAACATGATTTCTTTGCCGGCCCAGTTCGCGGGAACTTCGAACGTCGTTTCGTACCAAAGGTTGTTGTCTTTGCCGACGTTTTCGCCGACGCCGGAGAGCGCGGATTCGACGGCGAACGGAACGAGGATTTGGCCTTGCGCTTTTTCGTATTGGTCGGCGACCGGAAGAATCGCGTAATCCCAAAGGCCGTTCAGGTTGATCCAGTCGGCGCGAACCATTTGCGGACGCGGATATTCCGGAAGCGGTTTGCTCGGGTCGACGTCTTTCGCGAATTTCGAAAGAAGCGGACCTTCGGCCGGTTTCCAGTCGGCCGAGAAGACGTTTTGAGCGCTCGCGATCGCGACGACGCCCAAGAGAGCCGAAACGACTCCCGTCAGGAACGATTTTTTCATGGAAAACCTTTCAAAATAAGGGGAAAACGAGCGCGTTCCGGATTCCGAAGGGGCGAAAATCGACGTCGGCGCCGAACCGCGCGGGTTGTTGGTTTTCGACGATTCCGAGTCGGCGCTTTTGACCGTCGCAAAGCGGCGAAAACGCCAAACCGGAACAATTTCTTTAATATAACGGATTTTGCGCCGTTCTTCAAGCGGGCTTGCCGAAAATTTTTGCCGATTTTAACAGTAAACCGTATTTTAACGTAAAACGACGCGACCGTCGGCGCGGACGGTCGGGAAAACGGCGCGAGCGTCAGTTCCAACCGCATTCGGCTCGGACGTTTTTCATTGTTTCGAGAACGTCGTTCCAAGTTTGCGGAGCGAGCATCGCCGCGTTCGGGAACATGCAGCCGTCCCAACAGAGGTGCCCGAGGCGTTGCGACGGCTTGCCCGCGTCGTCGAGGAGCCAATATTTCGCGTACTTGACGACGTCGAGTTTGCCGTTCGGGTCTTTCGGGAGGCAGTGGCGCCCCGTTTTGTCGTGCGCGCCGGAGCCGAAGACGGTTCCGTCGTTTTGCGCGACGTGGAAGTCGACCGTCCAAGGGCGGAGCGCTTTCGTCATTTTGGCGTAAGCGGCGTCGAACGTTTCGACGTCGGCCCAATCGAAGTCTTCCGGAACGAGGCGGTCTTCCGGAGCGTTCGCTCCGAGGAGGAAGAGGAGCGTGTGCGACATATCCGCTTGAAAACCGAGCGTTTGCGGCGCGTCGACTTTTTCGAGAACCTCGACGCAGCGGCGCCAGCTGTGCATCCCGCCCCAGCAGATTTCGCCTTCCATCGCGAGCGTTTCGTCGTATTTTATCGCGATTTCGCAGGCGGCTTTGAACGTTTCGACGAGCTGCGCTTGGTTTGTTTCCGGGGCGCGCGCCCAATCGTCGACGGAGCAAGAGGAGTCGATGCGAACGCAGCCGTTCGGGCGGATTCCGGCGTCGCGGAGTTTGCGCCCGATCGCGCAAGCCTCTTCGACGGCGGCGAGGAACGCGGCGCGCTTTTCTTCGGCGCCGATCGCGGAACCGCTCCAAACGTTGGCGACGAGCGACCCGATTTCGAGTTGATAATCGGCGCAATATTGGACGAGTTTATCGATTTCGGCGTCCGGGTTCGCGAGGTCGAAGTGCGGCGGCGCGAGGAAGAGGTCGAACCCGTCGAACTTCGTTCCGTCGACGTTGGCGGCGCTCGTTAGGTCGAGCATCGTTTTGAGGTCGACGCAAGGTTCGCCGTCGCCGCAGCCTTTGCCGACGACGCCGGGCCAAGTCGCGTTGTGAAGTTTCGGGAATTTCTTATCGGCTCGCTTCGTCATTGGCGGGGACTCCGGAGGGTTGGACGGCGCTTCGCGGCGTTCGAGCGTCGCGAAACGGTCGAATTTTAAGGGGGTGGAAAACCGACGCAAAATAGGCGGTTTGCGTCGGCTTGATAAAACGAAAAGACGAGGAAAACCGGCGAACGTCGGCGATTTTAACGAGCCGACGTCGGCGCGGTTCCTCCGACTCGAGTATATCAAAGCGCGCTCGGATTTTCAAGGAAAAAGCCGTTTTTTTGAATTTTTTTGACGATTTTGCGAAGAAAAAAGCGTCGCCGTCGTTGACTTTAGGCTCGACGGCGGCGCTTTGGATAAGACGCGTAATTTAGGCGGTTTTGTCGACGGCGCGAACGGTCAAAAAACGCCGTTGCGGGAGTACCCGTAAGAGAAAACGGAATAATCGCGGCTCGACGGCGGCGTCGGCGCGAGAGCGCGGCGCAAGACGCGTTCGACTTCGGCGGGCGTTTCGTTGGTGAAGTCGAAGCGAACGGCGCCGATTCCGGAGCGCAAGATCGCCGGAATCGCGTCGAGGAGGTCGACCGGGTCGGCGAGGTAAACGGCGCTTCCGGAGATCGGGCGCGCGTCGACGGCGGCGTCGCCGGTTCGCGGGAGGCGGTTCGCGTTCTTTTCGACGAGGAAACGACGCTCGTCGGCGTTCGTCAACCGAACGAACGGCGCGTCGAAGAGCGTTTTCTGGGTGAACATCGCCAAGAGCCGCCCAAAAACGGGGAGTCCGAGCGTTAAGCGGCGTTTCGCGAGGTAATCGTCGACGGCGAGGTCGGCGAAAATAGCGTTGACGGCGCGGTCGGAAATTTCCGGCGAAAGGTAAAGGAGGTCGGCGCTCCCAAAACGGTCGGCCAAATAGCGGACGGCGCGGGCGTTCCCGACGTTGAACGTCCAATCGAGCGCGAACGGACGGCGCGGTTTCGAACCCGCTTCCCCTTGCGAACCCTCGAAACGAACGGCGGCGGCGAGCGAACCGGCAAGCGGCGCGACGGTCGCGTCGTTGCGGAACGCTTCTTGATAACGCTGGCGATTTTCGAACTGGACCGGCTGCGTTTCGAAGTGAACGCGGTCGATTCCGAAACGACGGCAAACGTCGAATTGGGCGCGATTCCGGACGACGGCGGTAAAATAGGGGATTAAAGCGTCGCCGGCAAGCGGGGCGCTTTCGTTGAGCGGGGAAACGTGGGCGGTTCGGCGGATTTCGGCGACCGGTTCCTTGCCGACGCGACGGTACGACTCGACGATTTTCCGCTCGAGCGCTTCGACCGCCTCTTGCCGCAAGCCGTTGAGGAGCGATTTCGGAACGAAAACGTCGGCGTCGAAACGGATTTCCGCGTCGGCGAGGTAAAACGGCGTTTCGCCGAAGCGGTCGAGCGCGTCGCGGAGCGTCGTTTCGTCCGCCGGGCGCTTTTGCGAGCGTTCGAGCGACTGTTCCGAGCGAGCCGTCGCGACGGCTCGCTCGGTTTTGAGCGTCAACTCGAGCGGGCGGTCGACGCGGGCGGTCAAACGGGCGGCGATCGGTTCGCGGCGGCGAATCTGCTTGAGCGCGTTTTCGACCGTTTTGTTCAGCCGATGGTCGAAAGTGCGGTAAAGGACGGTCGCTTCCGGCGGAATCGGGACGTCGAAACGAACGAGGTCGCCCGGTTCGGCGCGCTCGACGAGTTTCGTTCGTCGCGAGTTCGTCGGGTCGACGACTCGGATTCCGCCGACGTTGAGACCGTCGAGCTTGCGGGCGGTCGCGTCGAGGAAAACGACGCCGTCGCCGTTGACGAGCGGGGCCGAGAGCCGAACCGCGTCGCGGCGAACGCGCCCGATTTCGACGCCGAAATTCGACGAGAAAAATTCGTTGATAATCGCCGGGTCGCGTTCGCGGAAATAGCCGAAGTCGTATCCGCGGTTGAAAATTCCGGCGATTTCGCGGCGGCGGGCCGTTTCGACGTCGGCGTCGGCGACGTTCCCTTGCGTCGGCGCGTCGGCGTCGGCGGTCGACTTTTTAAGCGAAAGACGCTTCGCGGCGGTCGACGCGGAAACGCCGGTTAGCGAGTCGAGCAAATCGCGGTAATAACGGACGGTCGTGTAAACGTAAACCGGCGACTTCATTCGGCCTTCGATCTTGATCGAGTCGACGCCGATTTCGAGAAGCTCGGCGAGTTCCGCGCGGCCTTGGAGCTGGTCTTTGAGCGACAGAAAGTAGCCGTATTCGGCGTTCGAGTCGAAGTCGGGCGCGTCGGCGGAACGCGGTTGCGGACGCTTGATGGAAGCGGGCGAATCGGCGTCGAGTTCGTCGCGACGAAGGCGGCGGAACCGGCGGTCGGACGACGCGAGGGCGAGTTCCGGCGCGTCGGCGGAAAGCGTTTCCATTCGGTAATATTGGCGGCAAGGCTGAGCGCACATTCCGCGGTTTCCGCTCCGTCCGCCGATGAAACTCGACAGGTAACATTTGCCGGAACAGCCGAGGCAAAGGGCGCCGGACGCGAAAACCTCCAACTCGATCGACGTTTGCGAACGAACCGCCCGGATTTCGTCGAGCGAAAGTTCGCGAGCGAGAACTGCGCGATGGAAACCTTGCGCGGCGAGCCAATTCAACTCGGCGGCGGTTCCGGGCGAGAATTGCGTCGACGCGCAAAGCGGGAGGTCGGGAAAACGGTCGCGCAAAAAGGCGACGGCGCCGAAGTCTTGAACGATAACTTCGTCGAGCCCCGCTTCGTAAAGACGGCGCAAGTCCGGTTCGACAAGATCGAGTTCCGCGTCGGAAAGAACGGTGTTGAACGTCAGGTGAACGGAGACGTTCGAGCGGTGCGCGAAGTCGATCGCGTCGGCGTACTCCTCGACCGAAAAGTTTTTCGCGAAACGTCGCGCGCCAAAACCGGCGACGCCCATATACACTTCGTCCGCGCCGGCCTTGACGGCGGCGACGAGTCGGTCGAAATCGCCCGCGGGCGCCATTATCTTCATCGTTGAGTTCCTTGGGGAAGCGCGACGCGGCGTTCGAACCGCGTCGGCGTTAAGTTGGGGGAAACGGGGGAGCGAGCGAAACGGCGAAACGAGCGGTTCGACGCGGCTTTTCGCGCTTATTAATAATATATTGACAACAACGTGTAACGCCGATTTGAAAAGACGTTAAGGACGGATGGTAAACGCTTTCTTTTCAACGTCTTTGAGCGAGAAACGCGCGTCGGGCGGTCAAACGTCGTTTTCTTCGTCGAAACCGAGTTCGAGCGCGGTGCGACGGTCGCGGTCGGCGGCGGCTTTGTCGCCGAGTTCGCGGCGAACGAGGGAACGGTAATAATAGGCGTCGGCGTTTTCCGGGTCGAGACGAAGGGCTTCGTCGAAATCGGCGAGGGCTTTCGCGGTTTCGCCGAGTTCCGCGAAAACTTCGCCGCGAGCGACGAAGCAGTGCGCGAATTCCGGGTCGAGTTCGAGCGCTTTCGAGTAATCGGCCAACGCGTCGGCGAGTCGGTTTTCGCTCGCGTAAAGGACGCCGCGGTCGTAATACGCCGGGACGAACTCCGGCGCGACGGCGAGGCAAGCGCGGAAATCGTCGAGCGCCGCCTCCGGGCGCCCGAGCATATCCGCCGCGATCGCCCGTCCGTAAAACGCCGCGAACGCCCTAGGGGATAACGCGACCGCTTGCGAATAATCGTCGACGGCGCCTTCGAAGTCGCCTAAAAAGCGCTTGGCGTGTCCGCGCAACTCGAACGCTTCGGCGCGTTTCGCGTCGAGCTTGAGAACGCGGTTCGCCTCTTCGAAGGCCCGCTCGAACTCCTCGAACTCGAGCCAAATCTTGCCGAGCCCGATTCGCGCCGCGAGATGGTTCGCGTCGTAACCGAGCACTCGTTGGAACGCGTCGAACGCCTCCTCGAAGTCGCCGTCGTTCAGGGCGTCGCGACCCGCCGCCGCGAACGTTTCGGCCAGTCCGCGACGATTGCCGTCGGCTCCGAGCGAAACCTTGGCGTTTTTACCGGCTTTTTTCTTGCCGCCGGAACCGTTTTTCGGGCGCGAATCGCCGGAAGCGTTCTTCGAAGCGTTTTTTTCGGAACGGCGCGCGTCGGAATTCGACGGTTGGGAAGGTTGGGAAAACGTCATAACGGCGCTCGACTAGGGGAAATGGGGGAAACGGATAAACGAAAACCGTCGTCGAACCGAATATCGACGGCTCGACGGCGGCAAAACGCGACCGACGCCGCGTCGAAACGGAACGCTCCGACGGCGGCGAGATTGACAAAAGGCGAAAAACAGGACGGCGGGGCGACGCGAACGCCGAAAACGCCCGCCTCCGAAAGCGCGTCAAACGTCGAGATACTTGACGTCGAGCGCGAATTTTTCGATGAACTCGCGGCGCGGCTCGACTTTGTCGCCCATTAGGATGCGGAACAGGTCGTCGGCGGCTTCGGCGTCCTCCATCGTTACTTGAACGAGGGTGCGGTTGGCCGGGTCGAGCGTCGTTTCGCGCAACTCTTCGGGATCCATTTCGCCCAACCCTTTAAAGCGCGTGATTTGCCAACCTTTTTCGCCGGCTTCGCGAATCGAGGTCAAGAGCGAGCGGAGGTCGTCGACGCCGGTTTCCGTTTCGCCGCGAATCAACTTGTACCGCGCGCCTTCGACGCCGGTGCGCTGGATCGGGTAGAGCGAATCGATTTCAAAACCCGCGTCGCGCAAGGCGGCGAGTTGACGATTCAACGAGCGGACTTCGTGCAGTTCGACGATGCGCAAAACGGCGTCGGTCGCTTGACCGGAGTTTTCGTCGACGTCTTTCGTCGGGTCTTGGCTCAACCCGGCGGAAATCGAGGAGTTCGCCGTCAACGCGTCGAGCGACGAGCCGGTTTCCTGTTCGATTTGCGTCGTGAACTCGGTCAGTTCGCGGCGGTCGAAAAACCAGCGCGTTTGCTCCTTCCATTGAACGTTGTACATCGGAAGACGCGCCGTCGCCGGATCTTGAAGCTCGGCCAACGAACGAAGGCTAAACCCGCGCCGTTCCAACGCTTGGATCGATTCTTCCAGCGAGCTAAGGGTGCGGCAGAGCGCGACCATCGCTTCGTTTTCAATGAGGCGGCCGTCGTTCGGATCGAGCGCGGCGTTTTGAATCCCGGCGTCGAGGAGTTCCTTCTTCATCTCCTCTTCCGTTTGGACGTAACGGGTCGTTCCTTTGCCTCCCTTGCGTCGAACGCGGAAGAGCGGCGGCTGCGCGACGTAAACGTGCCCGGCTTTGACGAGATCGTACATCTGACGGTAGAAAAACGTCAAGAGCAGCGTGCGGATGTGCGAACCGTCGACGTCGGCGTCCGTCATGATGACGACTTTACCGTATCGGCGTTTCGAAAGGTCCATTTCCTTGCCGAAACCGCCGCCGAACGCGACGATCATACTGCGGACTTCTTCGTTCGCTAAAACCCGTTCGTCGCGGGATTTATAAGCGTTGATGATTTTACCGCGAAGGGGCAGAATCGCCTGATATTCGCGGATGCGGCCCCCTTCGGCGCTCCCGCCCGCGGAGTTCCCTTCGACGAGGTAAAGCTCGCATTTGTCGACTTCGCGGCTCGTGCAGTCGCGGAGTTTGCCGGGCATTCCGCCGTGGCTGAGCGCGTTTTTGCGGACGCGAACCATTTCGCGAGCGCGACGGGCGCTTTCGCGCGCTTCGGCTGCGACGACGCCTTTGTTGACGATCGTTTTCGCGGTCGCCGGGTTTTCCTCCAAATATTTGGCGAGCGCGGCGCCGAAAATACCGTTGACGATCCCCTCGACTTCGCCGTTGCCGAGCTTCGTTTTCGTTTGCCCTTCGAAACGCGGCTCCGGAACGCGGACGGAGATAACGGCGGTGAGCCCTTCGCGGAAGTCTTCGCCGGTCGGCGTTTGATTTTTGAAGAGATTTTCGTTCTTTCCGTAGGTATTCAACGCTCGAGTCAACGCGGCGCGGAAACCGCTAAGGTGCGTCCCGCCTTCGATCGTGTGAATGTTGTTGACGTAAGAACGGACGTTTTCGGTGTATTCGACCGTGTATTGGAACGCGATTTCGACTTGAACGCCGTCGGCCGAGTCGGCGACGTAAATAACGTCGGCGTGCGCCGGTTCCGTCGAGCGGTTCAGGTTGCGAACGAAGTCGACGAGACCATTTTCGTATTGGAACGTTTCGGAGCGACCGTCGCGAGCGTCGGCGAACGTAATTTTAACGCCGTGATTCAAGAACGCCAAGTCTTGCAGGCGGCGGAAAAGGGCGTTGTAGTCGAATTTGACGTCGGTGAAAATTTCGGCGTCCGGCTTGAACGTCGTTTTCGTGCCGTGTTTGTCCGATTTCGCGCCGCGTTCGACCGGGCCGGTCGGGATTCCGCGCTCGTACTCTTGGTGATAAGAGTAGCCGTCGCGGCAAACCTCGACTTCGCACCACTCGGAGAGGAAGTTGACGACCGTAACGCCGACGCCGTGCAGACCGCCGGAGGTTTGGTAGGCGCCTTTGCTGAATTTGCCGCCGAATTTCAGGACGGTCATGACGCCTTCGAGCGTCGAGATTTTCAGCTCCGGGTGTTCGTCGACCGGAATGCCGCGCCCGTTGTCTTCGATCGTAACGGAGCCGTCGACGTTGACGAGGACGGAGATTTCGGTCGCGAACCCGGCCAACGCTTCGTCGATCGAGTTGTCGACGACTTCCGTAACGAGGTGGTGGAGCCCGCGGGTTCCGACGTCGCCGATGTACATCGACGGGCGGACGCGGACGTGCTCGCGGTCGCTCAGGTGCTCCATGTCTTTCGACGTGTAGGAGTCGGCCCCGCGCGGCGCTTCGAGCGGAGTCGCGGCGGTTTCGAGAGGAGCGTTCGTTTGTTCCGGTTGGGAACCCGATTCGTTTTTAGGCGTTTCGTTCATGTCGATTTCGGACGCGCCGCCGACGAGCGCTTTTAAGGACGAAAACCGTTTTCGTCGCTCGAAAAGCGTTTCGGGCGCGCGAGTTCAAGGAATAGGCCGCCGTCGCCTCCGAAAAAGAGGAAACGCGCGGCGTTTTTAACGATTTGAGCGGAAACCGCGGACGCAAGCCCGAAGAAAACTCGACGGGCGAGCGTCGCTTAAAAGGGCGAACTTCAGCGGAGGACGAGCTTGATCTTTTCGACGTTTTCGTCCGGAAGCGCCGCTTGGATTTCGCGCAAAATTTGCGGCAGGTAAAAACGCAACTCTTGGCAAAGGAGGTTCGACGCGACGCGAACGCTCAGCGCGCCCCCTCGGAACGCGACCGGAACCGCGTGTCGCGAGTACGTCGCCAACTTCGACGACGCGGCGCCGGCCTGCGACCCGTCGAGCGCCCAAGCGGCGTCCCAATCGTCCCAACCGGCGGCGTTTTCGGCGCGGAAAACCGTCGCGAGCGCGTCGTTCCAAGCTTGGTGGAATCGCTCGACGCCGAGTTTGCGCCCGAAACCGTATTTCGCGACGATCGTCGGCAAAATCGCGCCGAACTTGGACGCGCGAAGCGGCCGCTCTTCGGAGAGGAAGTTAAAACCGAGCGGATGCGGCGGCGCGGCGAACGGATCGTCGCGTTTTTTCGACGTTTTTCGGCTCGAAGCGCGGGTTTTGGCGATTTTTTGCCGTTTCGGCGCGTCGGGGCTCTTGGACGACGGAGTTTTCTTCATACAATAACTTTCGAGGCGCCCGTCGACGGAGCGGCGTCGCGTCGGACGCCGAACCGCTCCTCGGAAGACGCGGGCGAAGTGTCGTTCGAACGAAGCGCCGAGTACTTTATTTTAACACGTTTCGCTTGTTTCGACAAGCGAGCCGGGGGCGTTCGCGGGCGATTTTCCTCTTGAAAAAGCCGTTATTTTCCCCTTTTTTTCGCGAAATTTTTTCCGAAAAAACTTGCGTCGCGGTTTGGCGAAATTGCGAACGCCGCGAGTTTTGCGCCGACTTTGCGCTTGGCGAAGTTTGGGCGCTTTGAGTAAAAGAAAGGACGTTTTTATGTCGTCGACCGCCGCCGTTTCTCCGTCGCCGTTCGCGAACTCTTTTTTCCTGACCGGCGCGACCGCGAGCGGCAAAACGGCGCTGAGCGTCGAAATCGCTCGCGAAATCGGCGCGGAGATTTTTTCGCTCGACTCGATGGCGGTTTATCGGCGGATGGACGTCGGCGTCGCGAAACCGACGGTCGAAGAGCGCGGCGGCGTCCCGCATCGGATGATCGACGTCGTCGAGCCGTCTGAAGAATTTTCGTTGGCGGAGTATCTTAAGTTGGCGAGCGAGGGCGTCGCCGAGTGCGAACGGAACGGGCGGATTCCGCTCTTCGTCGGGGGAACGCCCCTTTATTTGAAGGCGATTTTGTTCGGCGTCTTCGAAGGGCCCGGCGCCGACCCGGAGATTCGCGAACGGTTGCGGCGCGAGGAGGAAACGAACGGGCCCGGCTGGTTGCATCGGAAGTTGGCCGAGCGCGACCCGAAATCTGCCGAACGCCTCCATCCGAACGATACGAAACGTTTGATTCGCGCTCTTGAAATCCTTGAAATCGCCGGAAAACCTATTTCCGAACTGCAAACGCAGTTCGAGGCGGCGCCGCTCGTCGACCCGAAACGCGTTTTTATCTTGACCTGGGAACGGCCCGCGCTTTACGACCGGATCAATCGTCGGGTCGACGCGATGATGGAAGACGGCTTTCTCGAAGAGACGCGCTCGCTCTTCGCCGAGGAGCCGAAGCCGGGCCCGACGGCGTCGAAGGCGGTCGGGTATCGCGAACTCGAGGCCGTGTTGCGCGGGGAAATGGAACTCGACGCCGCGCTCGATAAGATTAAGCAAGCGACGCGGAATTTTGCGAAACGGCAGGAGACTTGGTTCCGCTCGCTGACGGCGTCCGGAGCGCGGCGAGTCGCCGTCGACGGTCGGGAACGCGCCGAAATTCGAGACGAAATCGTCGCCGCGATTTGCTCGACGCTCGCCGAGAACGCCGCTCGATAGCGCGATCGGAAGGCGAACGCCGTACGGAACGGCTCGCCGAAGCGTGCAGACGAACGGTTGAGGGGAATTGGGAAATCGCGTAATCGCCGCGAAACGGCGAAAACGCTCAACCGCCGAGCGGCGCGACGAATTCGAATTTTCGGTTCGATTCGAGTTCGACGAGTTCGAGTTTGAAAACTTTCGTCTTTTTCGGCGCGGCGTTCGATTCGGCGTTGGACGCGTTCGGCTTGTCGACGTTTTCGGTCGGCGCGCCGCCGTCTTGAACGTACCCGGCCAAGAGATAGTCGACCGGCTCGCCGAGCGCGTCGACGAACTTTTTGCGTTCGGTCGGAATGAAAAGGTTGTTGGCGCGAACGTCGCTTTCCTTCAACGCGGCTTGAACGGCGCTCTTTTCGAGGAGCCGAAAGGACGAGCTCGTTTCGATTTGCTGTCGCGCCGCTTCGGAGAGTCCGCCGAGGTCGCCCTTGCCGGAAACGCCGAGAAAACAAAGCGTCGCGTTTTCCTTGCCGTTAAGGACGGTCAAACGCTGCAGCTCTTGGAGCGCGTCGGACGTCGCTTTTTCGACCGCCGGAGACGAAACGGCGACGACGTCTTCGCCGTCCTTGGAACCGCCGAAACAACCGGCGATTGTCGTCGCGAAGAGTCCGGCGAAAAGGAACAACGCGGCGCGGCGGCGAGCGAAACGGGATTGCGTCGAGTTAAACGAGCGGCGGGAAAACGTCATGAAACGGCTCCGAGTTTAACGGTTGGGGGAAACGCGCGTCCTCGAAAACGGACGGTCGGCTTGACTTTTCTAAGGTTCCGCTTAGAATAGGGCCGACGGCGGCGCAAAACGTCGCGATTATGACTTTTTTTAACGAACGACGCAAGACCGACTTTTTGTTTTTTGCGTTCGGAGCTTGGGAACGATCGCGAGATGCCGCGTCTTCTAAAATTTTTGCATTATTTTTTATTAGGACGCGCTCAGCGGATTTTCGGCGCGCAGGCCTTGACGGCGCTCGTTCTTTTAGGGTTTGGCGCGAGCGTTTGGACGACGTTGCGCGACGATATTTGCGAACAAGAAGTATATATCGTCAAGGAAAAAGATTTTCGCGTTTGGAATCCGCCGGTTTGGACGTCGGATCGTTTTGTCGCCGAGGCGCTCGAACTGCGCGCGCCGGAGGCGCGCAACGAACCGTTAAATTCGCTCGACCCGAATTTGATCGATCATTTGCTCGTCGCGTTCGAGTCGCATCCTTGGGTGGAGCGGGTCGAGTCGATCGAGACGCGATTTCCGGCGCGAGTCGACGTGAAGATTCGTTTCAAGGAACCGGTCGCGGTCGTCGATCCGACGCCGGCGATCGCGGTCGATTGGAGCGATTCGGCGACTCCGGTCTTTCACGGCGGCGAAAGCGAACGGGGAGCCGAAATCGCCGAGTCGAGCGGGCCGGTTTTCGAAAAATACGTCGTCGACGCGAAGGGGTATCGCCTTCCGGACGAATATTTTCGCGCCAATCCGAGCGCGTATCGTCGTTTTCCAATTATTTTAGGGATTCGGTCGACGCCGGTTTCGGGCGCCGGGCAGTGCGGCGATCCGTTGGTCGTCGAAGCGGCGGCGTTCGCTCGTTTTTTGACCGTCGCCGACGCGATTGAAAAACTGGGCGTTAATCGGATAATCGTCGCTAAAAAACGCGGCGAAACGACGCCGGTTTACTGCTTAAAAACGGAAGGAAACGCGACGGTTTATTGGGGAACGTTCGCGGCGACAAAGGACGGCGAGCCAGCCGACCAAGACGCCGTTCGTCAAAGAAAAACGCGCCGATTGTTCGCGGTCGCAGAGAAATACGGAACGTTGGAGGACGTCCCGCCCGAAGCCGCCGCGGAGCTCGATTTGTCCGTCGAGGAGAACGTCGCGGGGAAATAGCGGGAACGCGGCGAGTCGAGACGGCGCTTCCATTCGGCAAGAAACGACGAACGCCGCCCAAACGAACGGAGCGGCGCGTCGAAAACGGCGTCGAAACAGCTTGAAACGCGTCGCGACGACAAACGGCGACCGACGAACGCGATTTCAACGTCGAAAACGCGAAACGCCGGTTCCTTCGATTAAAATCATTCGAACGAATCGAACATGCGAGCGAGCGCGATTTCGAATTTCTCGTCGGAGTAATAGGTTCCGGCGGCGATTTCCGAACGAATGCGGTTGACAAGGTCGAGGCGAATTTCGGAGGCGTTGAAAGCCGCCGCGTTCGCGCCTTGAACGCTCTGTTGGGCCGAAATTTCCATCTCGTCGCGAGGAGCGACGTTCGATTTCGTTTCGACGCCGGTTTCGCGTTTCAACATATCGGCTCGGCGCGGCGCCGCGACGCCTTGCGCTCCGTGGATTCCGTAAATATTCATGTTGGGTCTCCTGAAAAATTTTATCAGAAGTTGTCTGCAATCTTCGCGCCGCGACGCTCTTCCTTGAGCGTCGACGAACCGCCGACTTAAACGTCGCCGACCGCCGCGTCGTCGAACGTTTCGACTCGCGTCGAGAACGTTCGGCGTCTTTCTTGTTTGTTTATCGTTTGAAAATCGGAGCGCGCCGACTCAACGCGAAACCGCGTCGAAGCGTCGTCGTTTTCCAACGAACGGACGAAAGTCGGAGGGCGAAACGCGCCGTTCGCGTCGTTTTCTCTTCGCTATTAGTATCGACGAACGAACGGGCGAACTTGAGGCTTTCCTCGATTCTCGACCGTATTTTATCGCGTTCGACGCTCGGACTTTCCGTCGGCGAAGCGTTCGAAAGCGGACGGCGGCTCGACGCGTCGGCGAGAAAACGCCTCGTCGCGCAAGACCGTATGATTCTTATTATGCCAAAACGAGCGCGTTTCGACAAGAGCGATTAAGCGAAAAACCGAGATTTTCGAAAATTTTTCTCGACTTTTTCCCAACGCCGTTAAATGGGGTGGAATAGGCGGAATAAAGCGGTGAAAATCCGGCTCGTTTTTCATAAAACAAGCGCAAAACGAAAAAAAAGCGAGGCGATTTTCGACGCCGGTAAAACGGAACGACGCGGAAACGAAAAAATCGTCGCCGCGTCGTCGCGTTTGTTTTCAGTTCATAAAATGCCGTTCGACGAACCCGACGTCGGGCGTTTCGTTGGCAAATTGGCGGCTTTTGAGAATCTTTAACAGGCCAGGAATCGACGTTTTAATCCCGTCGACCTGAAATTCTTCGAGCGCGCGAATCATCGTCGCCAAGCCCTCCTCGCGATTTTGACGGCAAACGAGGAGCTTGCCGATCATCGAGTCGTAATGCGGACTTACGGTATAACCCGGGTAAACGTGCGAGTCGAAACGGACGCCGAAACCGCCCGGGACGATCATGTTCTCGATTTTGCCGGGACTCGGGCGGAAGTTGCGTTCCGAATCTTCCGCGTTGATTCGGCATTCCATCGCGAAACCGAGGTGCGGCACGTCTTTTTGTTCGAACGTCAGTTTTTCGCCCGCCGCGACGCGAATCTGCCATTGGACGAGGTCGATTCCGGTCGCCATCTCCGTTACCGGGTGTTCGACTTGAATGCGCGCGTTCATTTCGATGAAGTAGAAATCGCCGTTTTTGTCGACGACGAACTCGACCGTTCCGGCGTTCGCGTAACCGGCGGTTTTCGCGAGTCGAGCGGCGGCTTCGCAGAGTTCGCGGCGACGTTCGAGCGAAAGCGCGGGCGCCGGGGTCAGCTCGACGAGTTTTTGACGGCGGCGCTGAATCGAGCAGTCGCGTTCCCAAAGGTGAACGACGTTCCCGTAATTATCGGCGAGGATTTGCGCTTCGACGTGCCGCGGATTTTCGATCAACTTTTCGATATAAACCGCGCCGTTGCCGAAGTTGGCCGTCGCTTCTTGCGCCGCTTCTTGGAGCGCGATTTTGAGCTGCGCGTCGTCGTAAGCGGGGCGAATGCCGCGTCCGCCGCCTCCCGCCGTCGCTTTGACGAGAACCGGATAACCGATTTTGCGAGCGACTTCGAGACCCTGCGCTTCCGATTCGATCAAACCGTCGCTCCCGGGAACCGTCGGGACGTCGCAGGCGCGAGCCAAGGCGCGAGCCGAGTTTTTGTCGCCGAGCCGTTCCATCGCCTCGACGCTCGGGCCGATGAACTCGAAACCGCAGCTGCGGCAAATTTCGGCGAAATGAGCGTTTTCGGAAAGGAAGCCGTAACCCGGGTGAATCGCGTTCGCTCCGACCAGTTCGGCGGCGCTGATGACGCGATCGATTTTGAGGTAGCTTTGGTTCGTCGGCGCGGGCCCGATGCAGACGGCGCGGTCGGCGAGCTTCAAGTAGCGGGCGTCGCGGTCGGCTTCGCTGTAAACGGCGACCGATTCGACGCCGAGTTCACGGCAAGCTCGGATAACGCGGAGAGCGATTTCGCCTCGGTTGGCGATAAGAATGCGTTTAAACATAACAAAAATCAATCCTTGACGTCGAAAACGCGACGCGAGCGGGCGGGAGGCGAAGAGCGAACCGACGTCGCTCCTCGACGCGGCGCGGCGCGGCGACCGTCGGCGAAGCGTCGGGGAACGGAGCGCTTTTCGGAAAAGGCAAAAAGGCGGAATTAGCCGCGAACGTCGACTTTGAACAACGGGGCGCCGAACTCGACCGGGTCGCCGTTTTTGACGAGAACCGCGACGATTTTGCCGGAAATTTCCGCTTGGATTTCGTTGAAAACTTTCATCGCTTCGACGATGCAGACCGTTTTTTCCGGGCCGACGACGTCGCCGACTTTGACAAACGGCGCGGCGTCCGGGCTAGGCGAGGCGTAGAAGGTGCCGACCATCGGCGAATCGATCGTTTTCAGGGACTTCGCGTCGGCTTCCTCGGCGGGCGCTTGCGGGGCGCTCGGAGCGGCGGCGGGCGCGTTTTGAGCGGGCGCCGCCGGAACGACCGTCGGAACCGCGTCGACGACCGGCGCGATCGCGCCGCGGCGCAGTTTCAAACGAGCGTCGCCTTGTTCCCATTCGAGTTCCGAAACGTTGTTTTCCTTCATCAGCTCGACGAGGAAACGAACGCCTTCGAGGTTGAAACCGCCGTCTTTCGGAGCGTTTTGCGAAGGAGTTTTCTTTTCTTTCTTTTCTTTTTCGGCCATTTTGCGCGGCTTTCCTATTTTAACGTTGCGGAAACAAATCGATCTAATTTGGCGAAGTCTTGAAGGACGGCGACGTCCGTCCAGCGACCGTCGGCTTCGAAGAGACGCGCCGTTTCGGAAGCGGTGGTCGGACTCATTTCGACGAAAATTTTTCCGCCGCTCTTTAAATAATCGGGCGCGGTCGAGACAATGCGAGCGACGATTTCGACGCCGGTTTCGCCCCCGAGAAGCGCGAGTTTCGGCTCGAAATCGCGAACGGTCGGCTCGAGTTCGGCGTACTCCGGCGCGGAAACGTAAGGCGGATTGCTAACGACGATATCGAAACGACGCTCCGGTTTCAGGGCGGAGAAAAGGTCGGATTCGACGAACTCGACGCGGTCGGCGACCTCGTTTTTTTCGGCGTTGCGGCGAGCGACGATCAGCGCGGCGGGGGAAATATCGAGCGCGGTCAAACGAACGTTTCGCAGGTTCTTCGCCAACGCGATCGCGACGCAACCGCTTCCGGTTCCAACGTCGCAAAGATTCCAGACGCGGTCGGCGTCGAACGTTCCGGCTTCGCGAGCCGCTTTATCCGTTTTTTTGACGAGCTCGACCGTCTCCAAAACGAGCTGCTCCGTTTCCGGACGCGGAATCAACACGTCGCGGTTCGTTTCGAAGTCGAGCGAGTAAAACTCCTTTTTGCCGACGAGATGCGCGACCGGCTCGCCCGCGCCTCGACGCTTGACCAACGAGCGGAAAAGCGCTCGCTCGTCGTCGTTCGGGACGGATTCGTAATTAACGTACAGATCGATGCGAGTCGTTTTCAGCGCGAACGCCAAGAGAATTTCGGCTTCCAACCGAGGCGAGTCCGCGCCTTTTTCGGTAAAAAAGTTCGTCGTCCATTCGAGCAGACGCCGCGTCGTCCAAGTTTCGCCTTGCGACATTTCCGACTCCTTCGAAAAATTTAACGTCGTCGCGTCGACAACGGGAGGCGACGCGCGGTAACAACGACGTGCAGATTATTCGATCGCGCCGAACGAATTGCGCAGGTTTTGTCGTTCGTAATCGAGAAGGCCTTCGACCACCGGAGAGAGATCGCCGGCGAGAATGACGTCCAGTTTGTACAGCGTCAACCCGATGCGATGGTCGGTAACGCGGTTTTCCGGGAAGTTGTAGGTGCGAATCCGCTCGCTGCGGTCCCCGCTTCCGAGTTTGCTCATTCGCTCTTGCGAACGACGGGCTTGCTCTTCGGCGCGTTTTTGTTCGTAAAGGCGAGTTTTCAAGACGCGCAACGCCTTCGCCAAGTTTTTGTGTTGGCTTTTTTCGTCTTGGCAACTGACGACGAGCCCGGTTTCGAGGTGCGTCAAACGAATCGCGGACGCGGTTTTGTTGACGTGCTGACCGCCCGGCCCGCTCGCGCAGAAACGGTCGACGCGGTAGTCGTCCGGCTTGAGGTCGATTTCGACGTCTTCCGGCTCCGCCATAACGGCGACGGTCGCGGCGGACGTGTGGATGCGGCCCTTCGTTTCGGTTTCCGGAACCCGTTGAACGCGGTGCCCGCCGCTTTCGAATTGGAGTTCGCGGTAGCAGCCTTCGCCGTCGACGCCAAAGACGATTTCCTTAAAACCGCCGATTTCGGTCGGGCTCATCGACATAAGCTCGATTTTCCACCCGCGTCCTTCGCAGTACCGCTTGTACATTTCGTAGAGGTCGCGAGCGAACAACGCCGCCTCGTCGCCGCCGGTGCCGGCGTGAACTTCGAGAATGCAGTGCGCGCGGTTCGCGTCCGCGCCGCCGATGGTGAGGTCGAGAAGCTCGTTCCAGTAATTTTCGCGTTCTTCGCGGAGATTCGGAAGCTCCATCTCGGCGAGCTCGCGCATTTCGGCGTCGGCGCCTTCGAGCATGCCTTTCGCTTCTTCGATTTCGGCGTTCAGTTGTTTGAAACGACGATATTTTCCGCAGAGCTTCGTCAAAGAACCGTGTTCGCGCGCAACGGCGGCGAATCGGCTGGAGTCGGCCAAGACTTCTTGGTCGTTCATCTGGCGCTCGAGCTCTTCAAAACGAGCGAGCTTTTCGTCGAGTAATTTGCGCATCGCGGTTCTTTAAATCGGTCGCTTATTAATAATATTGACAAAAACGGGAACGTTCGGCGCCTCGCGCGGAAAAACTCGCCGACGGAGACGATTCGTCGAGTAAAACGGACGACGAGAAACGCGGGCGGGAAAGCGCGGTCGGCGCCGACGTTGGGTCGCGCTTGGGGCGACATAATCCCCGACTCCGGCGTTTCGCAAACGTCGACTAACGTCGCTTGCGAAACGGGAGAGCGCGTCGGGACGCGGCGCGACGGAAACGTCCCGAACGATCGACGGCCGTTCTAACGGAATCAGGCCTTTTTCTTGCCGTAGTTGCCGGCGAACTTGTTGCGGAACTTTTCGATGCGCCCCGCGGAGTCGACGAACTTGAGGCGGCCGGTGTAGAACGGGTGGCACGCGTTGCAAATGTCGACTTTGAGTTCCGGTTTCGTGCTGCGCGTCATGAAGGTGTTGCCGCAACCGCAGGTAACTTTCGTTTCCACGTACTTCGGATGGATTTTTTCTTTCATCGTAATTTCTCTTTTCTCAAACGTTTTTCGCCGCGAGGGTTCCAAGCGACGGCGCGAAAGGCGCGCGGCCGCCCCTTGCGAATCGAAAACACGCGTTAAATTAATGGGACGCGGGGGCCGAAACGACCGACCGTCAATCAACCGGCCATTTTACCAAAATTTAACGACTTGGCAAGGGCCGCCAAGGCCGCGCGTTCGATATTTTTTCAACCAAGCGCGATTTTTTTGTTTTTTTAAACCAAAAACGCGCCTTGGTTTGCGCTGTTTGCGCAGATTGTTTTGCTTATGCAAGCAGCGGAGTTTGCGCAGCTTTTCTAAATTAACAAATGGCGAGCAAAAAACGGTCGATTACAGTTGCAACACGTCGTTCATATCGTAAAGTCGACCCGCCGGTCGCGCCGCGAGGAACTTCGCCGCCGCGAGAGCGCCGGTCGCGTAAGAGTCGCGGTTCGAGGCGCGAACGGTCAGCTCGAGCGTTTCGCCGAGCATGCCGAAAACGATCGTGTGTTCGCCCGGGTTGTCGCCGACGCGGATCGCGTGGTAGGCGATTTCGTTGTGCGGACGGGCGCCCGTTTTGCCGCCTCGACCGTCGCGGAACGAGTCGATTCCCATCTCGGCGGCGATCAGCGAGCCGAATTTCAGCGCGGTGCCGCTCGGCGCGTCGACCTTATAGCGGTGGTGGCGCTCGAGAATTTCGACGTCGGCGTCTTGGTCTTTCAGCGTTTTCGCCGCGATTTGCGACAGTTTCATCGCCAAGTTGACGGCGGGGCTCATGCTCGGCGAACGGAGAACCGGAATCGTTTTCGCCGCGTCTTCCAAGCGTTGGAGTTGCTCCGCGTCGGCGCCGGTCGTCGCGTAAACGAGCGCGATTTTGCGGTCGAGGCAAAGGGCGAGGAGGGCGTCGAGAGCGCGCGGCGACGAGAAATCGACGATAACGTCCGGCGCAACGTCGACCGGGAGTTCGGCGGCGATCGGGACGCCGATTTTAGCGATTCCGGCGACTTCTCCGGCGTCGCGACCGAGTTCGGGGCAGGTCGGCGCTTCGAGCGCGGCGACGATTTGCAGTTCCGGGTCGGCGGCGGCGAGCGCGACGAGGCGTTTGCCCATTTTGCCGGCGGCTCCAAAAAACGCTATTTTAGTCATTTTACGTATCCTTTGTTTCTTGCGCGTTGTTTGCGTTTGGATTATTTTCTCTATTTTTGCCGTTTTGACTCGACCGCGAACAAAGCGCTTATAGTGTTCGCGGCTTTATAAGTAAAACGAATAACGTTCGATTCGCGGCGTTTAGTCGGCGTTTTCCAACGTTTGGGCGGTCAATTCCGGCGTCGGCGCGGCGGCGGTCGGCGGAGCGAACGACGCGTCCGAGTTGACCAGCGCGCCGCCGAGCATCTCGATAAAGCGGGTCGTTTGCGCCGAAAAAACTTTGCGGTGTTTGTAAATGACGCCGATCGGTCGCGTTAATTTGGGCGAAACAAGGGGAATGGCGACCATTTTGCCGCTTTCGACGTCCGAAACGACCGTCGGCGCGGGAAGAATGCTGACGCCGACGCCGACTTCGATCGCCTGCTTGATCGTTTCGATGTTGTCGAACTCCATCGCGACGTCGACGTGAACGCCGCGTTGGCGCATGTAGCGGTCGGTTTCCTTGCGGATGAAAAGATCGCGGTCGAAAGCGACGTACTCCACGTTTTGCAGCTGTTCGAGCGTCAGCGTTTTCTCTTTCGCCAGCGGGTGGTTCGGCGGCGCGACGACGACCATCTCTTCGGAACGAAGCGGAATCACGTTCAATTCCGGCGACGTCGTCGGGTACGAGACGATGCCCAAGTCCGCCTCGGAGTTGAGGACGGCTTGGTACACTTTCGACGGGTGGAGAAACTCGAGCCGAATTTTCGTTTTCGGACATTCTTTCATGAAGTCGCGCATACACTTGCTCATGTCGTGCAGGCCGACCGAGTAAATCGCCGCGACGTGAATCGTGCCGCCGCCTTGGTTGTAAAGGGACTGAACTCGGGTGACGACCGAGTCGTAGGTTTCGAGAATTTCGCGGAAACCTTCGTAGCAAATTTGGCCCTCTTGCGTCAGGACGAACGGACGCTTCGTGCGGTCGACGAGCCGCGAGCCGATCTGTTTTTCAAGGCGGTGGATCGATTGCGTCGCCGCGGATTGGCTGACGTTGTTCGCCTCGGCGCCGCGCGAGAAACTTTGATAGTGAACGACGTCGCAGAAAATTCTAAAGGTCTCGATATTCATCGGTCGCGTTCCTTAACGCTTCGCTTCGCCGACGCTCGGTCGAGAAACGTTTCGCCGTCGAGAGAGCGTTCGCGAAAAACGGGGGGGCGGATTAACAAATATAATTCCGCCGAATGTTATATTAGTTTAATCTTATCATACTTCGGCGTTTTTTCAAGAGCGTTCGGGGGCGGCGCGCCGATTTATTCGACGAAAACGGTCGCCATAATCTCAATTAGGAGAAAAACGGAGGAGCGGCGGCGTCTAGCGTTTTCGAAAAGAAAATCGAAAAAAGGGAAGTTCGAGCCCGTTTGCCCCTTTTTTCTCGCGTAAGAAGCGCTATACTTAAGACGTAACGACAAATTTACGAAAGAAAGTTTTTGCGCGAAATTTTTTAAGGGCGTTCGTTCGCGTCCAAAATAAAGGACGGCGACGCGAACGGAACCGCTTAAAATCGACGGCGCAAAACAGCGACGAACGGAGGACGATATGTCGAACGAAATGAATCGTCGGGACGCGTTGCGTTTCGCCGGTCTGGCGGCGGGAGCGTTTTTAGTCGGAGGTTCCGCCGGAAACGCGTCGGGCGCCGAGGCGGGAGTCGGCGGCGTGTGGAAGTACGCCGTCGTCGACCCGCAAAAGGTCGCCGACACGGCTTACGAGAATTATAAAGTCGGGCGTTGCATGTACACGACGTTTTACGGGATCGTTTACAACGTCGGGCTCGAGTTGGAAAAGACCGATCCGATCGCGGCGGCGCCGATTCTGCAATTTCCGTTTTATATGATGAAATACGGCACCGGCGGCGCGAACGATTGGGGAACGCTCTGCGGTTCGCTTAACGGCGCGATGGCGGCGATTTCGCTTTTCGTCGCCGACTCGAACAAGCGCAAGGCCCTTTGCGACGAGATCGCGAACTATTACGAGCAAACGATGTTCCCGATTTACAAACCGGCGAACGACGATTTCGGGCCGATGCCGCAAACGATTTCCGGTTCGCTTCTTTGCCACGTTTCGAGCGGCAAATGGTCGTCGCTCGCGATGAAGCGCACCGACTCGCCGGAACGCACGGAGCGTTGCACGCGCATGTCGGCGGACGTCGCGCGCAAGACGGCGGAGCTGTTGAACCTCAATATAGGAACGCCCGCCGCGCTCGAAGCGGCTCCGGTCGTTACGTTTAAACGACAGGAACCGTCCGCGACTTGCTACGATTGTCACGGCAAAGGCAAAAAGAACTCCGACGTCATCGCCAAGATGAGCTGCAACGAGTGCCACGACCAAGCGGTCGACCATCACGAAGCTAAGTAAACGGAAACCGACGACGATTAACGTCGCGCAAAACGAGCGTCGAACGATTTCGGCGCTCTATTTTTTTCAGTTTTAAAGTTCAAGGAGTTAGGGAACGATGACGACCGCGCAAAACGGGTCGCGAGAAATTCGACTTCCGAAGACGCCGCGCTACTTGGCGCCTTTTCACGCGAAACTTCACCCGCACTTTTTCGCCGACGTCTTGGTGATCGGCGGCGGGTTGGCGGGGTTGACCGCGGCGCTTTCGGTCGACCCGTCGTTGACGGTGCTGGTCGTCTGCAAAGCCGGGCTGACGAACTCGAACAGCGTCAAGGCGCAGGGCGGCATCGCGACGGTTTGGAACGTCCCGGACGACAAGTTCGAGAACCACGTCAAGGACACGCTGATCGCCGGGGGCGAGCTCTGCGACCCGGAAACGGTCGATTTCGTCGTGCGCAGCGGCCCGGCGGGCGTTCGCAAGCTGATGGAATACGGCGCTCGGTTCGACCGCGATAAAAACGGCGACGTCCTCCTCGGACGCGAGGGCGGCCACGACCATTTTCGCGTCCTGCACGCCAACGGCGACTCGACCGGCGCCGAGGTCATTCGCGCCGCCGTCGAAGAGGTGAAACGCCGCCCGAATATTCGCGTTTGGGAGAACACGTTCGCGCTCGACCTGCTCACTTACGACGGGTTCTGCCGCGGCGCCGTCGTCTATTGGGAAAAAGAGCGCGAAACCGAGTTAATTTGGGCAAAACAAACAATTTTGGCGACCGGCGGTCTCGGGCAAATTTACCGCGAAACGACGAACCCGAACGTCGCGTGCGGCGACGGCGTCGCGATGGCGTATCGCGCCGGGGCGGTCTGTCGCGACCTTGAGTTCGTCCAATTTCACCCGACCGTCCTTTACATCGCCGGCGGGAGCCGCAGTCTCATCACCGAAGCGATGCGCGGCGAAGGCGCTTGGCTCGTCGACAAGAACGGCTGTCGCTTTATGACCGATTACGACGAACGGGGCGAGCTCGCCCCGCGCGACGTCGTCAGTCGTTCGATCGTCCGTCAAATGGCGAAGACGAACTCGACGAACGTTTTTCTCGACATTACCCGCAAGGACGCCGACTGGATTCGCGGACGCTTCCCGGGGATCGCGGCGATCTGCGCCGAGTTCGGCGTCGACATTACGAAAGACCGGATTCCGGTGCGACCGGGCGCCCACTACGCGATGGGGGGCGTCTTGACCGACCGCAACGGTCGCACGACGTTGAAGGGGCTTTGGGCCGCCGGGGAAGTCGCGAGCGTCGGTTTGCACGGCGCGAACCGACTCGCTTCGAATAGTCTGCTCGAAGCGCTCGCGTACGGTGAAACGACCGGGCGCTTGGCCGGGGAAATCGCGCTCCAAACGACGGATGAGTATCGGGCGCTTCCGCTCGAAAACCCGCCGCTTCCGTTCGGTTCGAACGCGACGATCGACGTCGACGACGTGCGGAATTCGCTGAAAAGCGCGATGTGGCGGCTCGTCGGCGTCGTTCGCGACGAAGACGGGCTGGCCGAGGCGGAACGTCGGCTCGACGACTGGTCGAAGATTCTCTTCTCGAAGCAGTTTGAGAGTATCTCCGCTTGGGAAACGCAAAATATGTTGACCGTCGCTCGTATGATCGTCGCCGGAGCGAAAGAGCGTCGGGAGACGCGCGGGGCGCACAACCGAAGCGACTGCGCCGACTTCGACCCGAGCGTTCCGGCGGTTCACTCGCTTTTCGTTCCGGAAGAAGCGTAGGCGGACGGGCGTTCCCGTGCTAAGTATTAATAATGTGAAAACGACGACCGGCTCGACGGCGCTCGAAAGCGACGCGTCGGCGGGCCGCGAATAAAAGGAAAGGAAACGGCGGACGATGGGAATCGCGACGTCGATATTTTACGTGGTTCTCGGCGCGGCGGCGTTGGTCGCCGGCGGCGAGGCGTTGGTGCGCGGCGCGAAAAAAATCGCCGAAAAGATGAAGATTTCGCCGCTGGTCGTCGGGTTGACGGTCGTCGCGTGTTGCACGAGCGCGCCGGAGATGGCGGTTTCCTTCTCGGCGGCCTTGCAAGCGACTCCGGAGAACCCGGGCGTCGCGGACGTCGCGCTCGGAAACGTCGTTGGGAGCAACATTTGCAACGTGTTTCTGATTCTCGGCGTCTGCGCGTTGATCCGCCCGCTCTCGGCGTCGCGTCAAATGGTGAAGCGCGAGAATCCGAGCATGATCGCGGTTTCGTTGGCGACGCTTTTGCTGGCGGTCTGCTGCGTTCGACCGGACGGGACTCATTGCCTGCCGCGTTGGGCGGGCGCGCTTTTGCTGGCCGGGTTCGTCTTTTACGAATGGCGGACGGTGCGGCAAGCGAAGCGCGACGAAGCGGCGGCGACCGGCGAAAAGTCGGAGGAAACCGCGACTTCCGTCGAGCCGACGGCGGCGCGAACGCGTTCGGCGGCGCTCGAATGGGCGGTCGCGTTTGGGGCGGTCGCGCTCGGTTTGGCGTTTCTCGTCGTCGGGGCGAAGCTCTTTGTCGGCGGCGCGGTAACGATCGCTCGAACGGTCGGCGTTAGCGAGATGGCGATCGGTTTGACGCTGGTCGCGCTCGGCACGTCGTTGCCGGAGTTGACCGTTTCGGCGATCGCGACCTTGCGCGGCGATACCGACGTCGCGGTCGGAAACGTCGTCGGGAGCAATGTTTGCAACATTCTGTTGATTCTCGGCGGGACGGTTTTGCTCGTTCCGGGCGGAATGGGGATTTCGGCGCGATCGCTTTGCGTCGACTTGCCGATTATGCTCGGCGCGGCGGTTCTCTGCGGTTGGTTCTGCTTCACCGGACATAAGATTCAACGCTGGGAAGGCGCGGTCTTCGTCGCCGCGCAACTGGCGTATTCGGTTTACTTGGTTCAATTCGCCGGTTGATAAAAGAAACCGCCGAGCGAAACTGAGGGAAATCGGGGGAATCGAGAAACCGAGAAAACCGGAGCGATCAAAGGAAAACGGAAAGCCGGGGAATCAAACGAAAAGCGCCGTCGGGACGAAACGCGTCTCGGCGGCGTTTTTGTTTCTTGACGCGCGAACTTCCTTGACTTTCGTTCCGTTTTCGGCGATAATGGGACGGCAAGAGGCGCGGAGTCGTTCGGCGCTTTTTTAAAACACGTCGATTGGGAAAAGGAGAGAAAAGATGAAAAACGCCGGTTTCGCCGCCGTCGCGCTCTTGGGGGCGGTCGTCGGTTGGGGCGCCGTCTCGACCGCCGCCGTCGGAGCGGAGGAAAACGCCGCGAGCGTCGCCGACTCGAACCGCGTCGTCGTCGAGTTGCAAGACGACGGACGCGCGCTGATCAATCCCGGAATGGGGTGGACGATGCACTTTTATTCGAACGTGCCGACGAATTACGGGAGCAAGCTCGAACCGTCGGACGCGCTCGATTGGTTCGAAGGGTGTTCGACCGTTTATTTGCGCCTTCCTTGGGCGTTCCTCGAACCGGAGGAGGGCGTCTTTAACTGGTCGATGGTCGACGCGCCGGCGCAACGCTGGATCGAGCGCGGGAAAAAGGTCGCGTTCCGTTTCACGACGTCGGAAAACTGGCTCGAGTACGCGACGCCGAAATGGGTCTTCGACGCCGGAGCGAAGGGCGTTCGATACACTTGGGGGAAAGGGCCGCAACCGGACGGACATTGCGTCGACCCGGAGTTCGACGACCCGATTTATCTCGAAAAACTGCGCGCCTTTCTTGCCGCGGCCGGGCGCCGGTACGCGAACAACCCGAACGTCGCGTTCATCGACGTCGGCACGTACGGCATGTGGGGCGAAGGGCACTCGAACCTCGGCGTTTGGGCCGACGCGTCCTTTTCGAGAATGGACCCGGAGCGAACGTTGAACGTCGTCAAAACGCATATCGACCTGCACCGCGAATACTTTCCGGGCGTTCTGCTCTGCATCAGCGACGACGTCGCGGGCGCCGAAAAGCCGGGGCGCGACTTTCCGGAAACCGATTACGCGTTGTCGCAAGGCGTAACGCTCCGCGACGACAGCATTCTCGTGCAACCGAAGCCGCGGCAATGGTTTCACGACGAAATGGCGCAAAAGTTTTGGCCGACGTTGCCGGTGATTCTCGAACACGAACACTACCTCGGTTCGAAGGAACGCGGCGCTTGGGACGACGAAAAACTGATCGAGTCGGTCGAGCGCTACCGCGCGTCGTATATGTCGATTCACTGGTTCCCGGAGGTCGAGTGGGAAGGCTCGAAAGACGCGATTCGCCGAATCAACCGTCGGTTGGGGTACCGCCTTTTCCCGTCGCGAGTCGTTTATCCGAAAACGGTTAAGATCGACGAGTTCTTCGACGTTTCCTGGACGCTGCAAAACGTCGGCGTCGCGCCGAGTTACGACGGCGGCTTCGTCGCGCTGACGTTGAAGGACGCGAAAGGCGGCGTCGTCGCGGTCTTGGTCGACGAAGGGTTCGACGTGAAAGAGCTGAAGACGGCGGAACCCGGTCAAGCGCCCAAGGTCGAGCGAACGAACCGTTTTCGCGTCGGACACGTCGGGCCGACGACGAAACCGGGCGAATACGACGTTTACGTCAGCGTCGGAAAGCGCGACGGAACGCCGGTTTACGAGCTTCCGCTCGGCGACGCCGACGGTTCGCGCCGGTATAAAATCGGCAAAATAACGCTCGAAGCGAAGGCGAAGTAATTTTCGCTTTTCTGAAGAACCGTCGCGGACGTTAAAGCGTCGCGCGGCGGTTACTTCGGGTTTTCTTCCAAAAACTTGCGAATCGCCTGCATAAACTCGTACCCGTAATTCTCCAACTTTTTGCGCCCGACTCCGGAAACGTCCAAAAACTCGCCGTCCGTCTCCGGTTTCAAGTACGTCATGTCGACGAGCGTTTTGTCGCTGAAAACGGCGTAAGGCGGGACGTTTTCGTCTTTCGCGATCTGCAAACGCAACGCGCGCAACTCTTCGAACAACCGACGGTCGCGCGGAGAAAGCGAGCTTTTCGAGTAAGGGTTCGCCGCCGAGTTGAACGCCGCGCTCGAACCGCCTCCGCTCAAAAGCGTCGACGAGCCGCCGGAGCGACGCGACGTCGTCTTTTTCTTTTTGCCGGTCGGACGCTCGACGATTTTCACTTGGCGTTGGCCGCGCATCACGTCCCAACCGAGTCGGGTAACGCGCGGTATCGGGAAGTTTTTCGACGGGTCGAGTTCGGCGATTCCTTGCGTCAACAGCGCGGAAATCAAGTAACGCCAATACGTTTTGTCGCGGTCGGCCCCGACGCCGAACGTCGGAAGGCGGTCGTGTCCGAAACGCTCGATTTTTTCCGTTCGGGCGCCGATCAACACGTCGACGATATGCCCGACGCCGAACGCGTTCCCGGTGCGCTGCATCGCGGAAAGCGCCTTTTGAGCGTCGACCGTCGCGTCGACGCGACGAACCGAACCAACGCAATAGTCGCAACCGCCGCAACCGCAGCCGGTTTTCGACGCGCCTTCTGACGACGCGGCGTCGTCGGAGTCCGCGTCGGAACCGTTTTCGTCGGCGTTAAAGTTCGGCGGGATATACGTTTCGCCAAAGTATTTTAAAAGATTGGCGCGTCGGCAGCCGTCCGTTTCGGCGAAAGCGACCATTTCGTTCAAGCGGCGCGACGCGGCGTCGCGAGCCTCCGGGTCTTGGTAGTCGTCGAGGAAACTGCGGTGAATCGCGACGTCTTGATAACCGTACACGAGAAGGCAGCGCGCCGGGGCGCCGTCGCGACCGGCTCGGCCCGTTTCCTGATAATAACTTTCGACGTCCTTCGGCAAGTCGCCGTGAACGACGAAACGGACGTTCGATTTGTCGATCCCCATCCCGAAAGCGACCGTCGCGACGACGATCGGCGTCTCGTCGTTGGCGAACGCGTCTTGAACGCGGGCCCGTTCCGCGTCGGTCAGTCCGGCGTGATACGCTTCCGCTTTAAAGCCCTGTTTGCGCAAGAATTCGGCCGTCTTTTCGACGCTCTTGCGCGTCGAGCGGTAAACGACGCCCGACTCGTCCGGAACCTCCCGCAAAAAGTCGAGCAACTGACGGTCGAAATCCTCTTTGTAAGCGATTTGATAAAAGAGGTTCGGACGGTCGAACGACGCGCGGACGCAAAACGGGTCGCGGAGTTTCAGGAGCGTTTGCACGTCCTCCGAAACGCGGTCGGTCGCGGTCGCGGTGAAGGCGGCGATCGGACAGTTCGGGAAGAGTTCGGCGATTTGGCCGAGTTCGAGGTAGTCGGCGCGGAAGTTGTGCCCCCATTGCGAAATGCAGTGCGCCTCGTCGATCGCGAAAAAACCGAGTTCGACCGACGACAAAAACTCTTGGAAGCGCGGCGTGTTGAACCGCTCCGGCGAGACGTAAAGCAAGTCGAGCGTTCGGCGGTCGATCGACGCGTAAATCTCGCGCAACTCGGCCAGCGAGGTCGTCGAGTTCAGCGTCGCGGCGCAGATACCGTTCTTTTGCGCGGCGTCGACTTGGTCTTTCATCAGCGACAAAAGCGGACTGACGACGACGCAGACGCCGGGCGTCAGGAGCGCGGGGAGCTGATAGCAAAGCGACTTCCCGCCGCCGGTCGGCATCACCGCGAAGACGTCGCGGCGGTCGAGGAGAGCGCGGACGATCTCATCTTGGTAAGGGCGGAACGTTCGATAGCCGAACGCGTCGGCGAGCGTTTGGTAAATGCGGGCGGTTAAAGCGTCGGCGGACATCGCGGAAATCGAAAACGGACGTAAAAAAGGAAAAATCGGAACGGAATCTCCGTATTAATTATAGCAAAAAACGCGGCGCGACCAAGGCCCGCGTTTCCCAAGAATCGAACGAAAAACTCGGAAAAAAAAGAGCGAAAAAAATTTTTTAAGAAAATTTAAGAAAAAAAAAGAAAATTTTTCGGCGACGCCGGTTTGCGGTTTCGCATACTTAAGCGGGAGAATTTTTGCGCGCTTTCGTCGAGCCGATTTTGCGGGTTCGACGAGGCGAAAAGTCGTAAAAAAGCGGCTTTTCGTCGCGTCTTCCCCTCCTTGACGCTCGGCGAAAGTCGGCGATAATGAATAAAATTCTATCGGCGGCGGCGTTTCCTCGCGTCGCTTCTTTCGACGTCGCGCGACGGAGCCCGCCGAACCCAGCCCCCGCTCTTGAGCGGCCCTAAGTAAAGATTATTGAGAAAACAATGCAAGCTTTTCGTTTCGGCGCCGTCGGGCGTCGTTTCTCGTCGGCTTCGCGTTTGCCGATTTGCGCCGTCGCGGTTTGTTCCGCTCTCGTCGCGTTTTCCGGTTGCGAACAACTCGACTCGACGTTGGTTAAACTCGGTTTGAAAAAGAGCTCCGCCGAAGCAGGGCCGGACGTTCGATCCGCCGAGCCGAAAATTCCGCAAATCGGCGTTTATACGGTGAAGACGGAAGCCGTTCCGTTGACCCTCGAACTGCCGGGTCGCACCGCCGCGTTCAACGTCGCGGAAGTTCGTCCGCAAGTCAGCGGGCTCGTTAAGGAACGCAAGTTCGAGGAAGGCTCCGCGGTCGAAAAAGACCAACAGCTCTACCAAATCGACGAAGATATTTACGTTCAAAACCTTGCGAAAGCGGAAGCGCAAGTCGTTCTTTGGACGAAACAAGAAGAGCGCGTTCGCAAACTCGTCGAAGGCAACGCGACGAGCCAACAAAACGTCGACACGACCGACTCTTCGCTCGCCAACGCCAAGGCCGACCTTGAGCTCGCGAAGTTGAACGTCAAGTACTGCCGCGTCGAAGCGCCGATTTCCGGTCGCGTCGGTTTCTCGAAGGTTACCGAAGGCGCGCTCGTTACGACCGGCCAAGGCGTCGCGATGACGACGATTCAACAAATCGACAAAATTTACGTCGATTTGAAACCGTCCGTCGCGTCGGCGCTCGCGACGCTTCATCCGCAAGACGGCGAAACGCTTTGCCCGTATTTCCAAGGCGCGAAGGTCGAAATCGAGCTTGAAGACGGAACGCGTTATCCGCTGACCGGAACGGTCGAGCGCGTCGACAACTCCGTCGAAGCGTCGGTCGGGACGGTCGCCGTCCGCGCGGTTTTCGACAACCCGAACTGGAAAGACCTGAACGGCGCTCTCCTGCCGGGGATGTTCGTCCGCGCGTTCGTTACTTACGGGGAACGTCCGAACGGGATTCTCATTCCGCAACAAGGCCTCTTCCGCAACGCCAAGGGCGAGCCTTACGTTTGGGTCGTCGACGCGGCCAACAAAACGACGCAACGCCCGATCGTCTCCGAACGAACGCTCGGCGGCGCGGCGGTCGTCGACTCCGGACTCCAAGCGGGCGACCGTATCGTCGTCGAAGGCGTCCAATTCATCAGCCAAGACGCCGAAGTCGCGCCGACCGAAGCGAGCGTTCCGGTGATTCGCGACTTCGAACAAGCCGCGTCCGCCGCCGTCGCTCCGGTTCAAGCCGAAGCGCCCGCCGCCGAAGCCGCGCCGGTTCAAGCCGAAGCCCCGGCGCAAGCCGAGTAATCGCGACGGGAGGTGAAAAGTGTCTCATTTTTTCATTGAGCGGCCTATTTTCGCTTGGGTCGTCGCGATCCTGATTATGTTGGCCGGGGCGCTGTCGATCGTCGGTTTGCCGATTTCGCAGTACCCGAACGTCGCGCCGACGGCGATCGCCGTCAACGGGTTTTATCCGGGCGCGTCCACCGAAACGATCCGCGACTCCGTCGTTCAGATCGTCGAGCAACAAATGACGGGGCTCGACGGCTACCGCTATATGGACTCGTCGAGTTCCGCGAACGGTATGTTCGAAATCATCATCACGTTCGAACAAGGAACCGACCCGGATATCGCGCAGGTTCAAGTGCAGAACAAACTCGCGCTCGCGACCCCGCTCCTTCCGGCGGAAGTCCAAGCGCAAGGGATGAGCGTCGACAAGCAACAAATCAACTTCTTCCTCATCGTCGCGCTGTACAGCGAAGACGGCTCCCTCGACGAAAGCGACTTGGGCGACCTTATCGAATCGTCGTTGAAGGAGACGGTCGGGCGCGTCGACGGCGTCGGGTACGTCCAAGTCTTCGGCGGTCAGTACGGGATGCGTATTTGGCTCAAACCGGACAAACTTCGAAGCTACAATATGACGCCGCAAGACGTGTTGGCCGCGGTGAAAGAGCAAAACGTCCAAGTTTCCGCCGGGCGTCTCGCGGGCGACCCGACCGTCCAAGGCGCGCAATTCACCGCCACGATGGTCGCGACGAGCCGCATGACCTCGAAGGAAGAGTTCGAAAACATCTTGATTCGCACGAATCCGGACGGCTCGCAAGTGCGCCTCTCGGACGTCGCCGATCTCGAACTCGGACGCGAAAAATACGGCTTCAGCTCGCGCGTCGGCGCCGTTACGGAAGACGAAGAAACCGGAGAAACGATCGCGAAGGCTTACCCGGGGTGCGGGATGGCGCTGCGTTTGTCCGCCGGCGCGAACGTCTTGGAAACGACGAAAGAAGTCAAGAAGCGCGTCGAAGAAGCGTCGAAATTCTTCCCGCCGGGCGTCAAAATCGCTTACGCGAACGAAAACGCGCCGGTCGTCGAAGAGTCGATCGAGAAGGTCGCGCACACGCTGGTCGAGGCGATCGTTTTGGTTTTCGGCGTTATGTTCCTCTTCCTGCAACGCTTCCGCGTTACGTTGATTCCGACGTTCGCGGTTCCGGTCGTGTTGTTGGGGACGTTCGGCGTCATTTACGCTTGCGGGATGTCGCTTAACGTTATCATTATGTTCGCGTTGACGTTGGCGATCGGTCTTTTGGTCGACGACGCGATCGTCGTCGTCGAGAACGTCGAGCGTTTGATGAGCGAAGAAGGCTTGGGCGCGAAAGAAGCGACGAAGAAGACGATGGACCAAATCCAAGGCGCGCTCGTCGGCGTCGGCGCCGTCATCTGCGCGGTCTTCCTTCCGACGTCCTTCTTCGGCGGGTCGACCGGCGTTATTTACCGTCAGTTCTCGGTCGCGATTATTTCCGCGATGACGCTGTCGGTCTTTATCGCGTTGACGTTCACCCCGGCGCTCTGCGCGACGATGCTGAAATCGCACGGCAAAAAGCGTTTCGACCTGTTCGGCCTGCTGTTCGGTTGGTTCTTTAAAGCCTTCAACTTCGGCTTTAACGCTTGCTCCGCCGGTTACGGTCGCTCGGTTGGCTACATCGTTCGCCGTCGTTTGCGCTTTATGGTTCTCTTCGTCTTGATCGTCTTGGCGGTCGCGCGGTTGTATCCGCAGATGCCGACGGCGTTCCTCCCGGACGAAGACCAAGGGACGCTCTTCGTGCAAGCGCAACTTCCGGAAGGGTCGAGCCAAGAACGCACCGAAGAGGTGGTCGCGCACATCACCGACACGCTCTTGGCCAACGAAGCGGACTCGGTGCAAACGATCTTCGAAGTCACCGGCTTTAGCTTCTCCGGGATGAACCCGAACTCCGCGATTTGCTTCGTCGGTTTGAAACCGTTTAGCGAACGCCAAGGGGAAGGGCAAGACGTTTACTCCATTCGCGACCGACTGATGGGCGCGTTGGCCGGCTACAACAAGGCGCAAATCACGCCGATCGTTCCGCCGTCGATTATGGAGCTTGGGACCGCGTCCGGTTTGGAATTCTTCCTGCAAGACCAAGCGGCGGTCGGCCACAACGAATTTAACAAGATTCAGGGCCAATTCCTCGGCGCGTTGATGCAAAGCGGCAAGTTCGCGGTCGCGTTCCCGAACGCTCTCCCGGACGAAGCGCAGTACAAGATCGACGTCGACCCCGAAAAAGTCCGCGCGATGAAGATGACGCTGACCGACGTCAACAACGTCCTTTCGATCGCGCTCGGCTCGGCTTACGTCAACGACTTTGTCGACCGCGGCCGCGTCAAAAAGGTTTACGCGCAGGGCGAACCGTCGTCCCGCGTCAACCCGGTCGACTTGGAAAAATGGCACGCGCGCAACGCCGACGGGCAAATGGTTCCGTTCTCGGCGTTCGCTTCCGGACGTTGGATCAACGGCGCGCCGAAGTTGGCTCGTTTTAACGGCGTCGAAAGCGTCAAGTTCACCGCGATTCCGCTTCCGGGGATCAGCACCGGGGACGCGATGAAGGTCGTCGAAGATATCGTCGAGAACCAACTTCCGCAGGGCGTCGGGTTGAGCTATTCCGGGATTTCTTACGAAGAGCGTCAAGCCGGTTCGCAAACGGGCCGTTTGTACGCGCTCGCGATGATCGTCGTTTTCCTTTGTTTGGCGGCGCTTTACGAAAGCTGGTCGGTTCCGATCTCGATCGCGATGGTCGTTCCGTTCGGCGCGCTCGGCGCGATTTTGGCGACGCTCAACAGCGGGCTTTCGAACGACGTCTTCTTCCAAATCGGTTTGTTGACCGTTATGGGGCTGTCGGCGAAGAACGCGATTTTGATCGTCGAGTTCGCGAAGCAGATGGTCGAGAAGGAGAACGTTCCGCTCTTGAAAGCGGCGGTGATCGCGTCGAAACTGCGTTTGCGTCCGATTATTATGACGTCGATGGCGTTCGCGCTCGGCGTCGTGCCGATGGTCAAGGCGCACGGCGCGAGCGCGGTCAGCCAACAATCGCTCGGGACGTGCGTTCTCGGCGGGACGTTGGCCGCGACGTTCTTGGCGATCTTCTTCGTTCCGCTCTTCTACGTCTTCGTCGTCGGCGTCTTCAACCGCAAGTTGCTGTATCCGCCGAAGAATAAAGCGAGCGAGCAAAACGCCGACGTTAGCGCGAGCGCCTGACGCGTTCGCCGTTAAAACGAGCGTTTAGAAACGAAACGAAACGGAGGTTCGAAGCGATTCGGGCCTCCGTTTTTCGCGTTTGAGGGGAGCGTCGAGGTCGGTTTCGGAAAAATTTGCGGAAAAATCGCGTTTCTCCGCTTTCCGAAAACGGCGAAGCGCGTAAAATAACGGTAAGCGCGGCGACGGCGGAGCGGTTGCGACGTTTCCGTTTTTTCGCGGACGGCGCTTTTTTCGCTTCGCGCTCTTGACGAGAAGCGTTCGAAAGATTATCCTTCCTTAGCGTTCACATTCGATTCGGCGACGCGTTCGAAGAGCCGACTCGATTCACGACGGCGACCGGCGATTCGTCGGCTCGTCCGATCTCGACCCGATAAAGGCGACGTTATGAAATGCCAAAAATGCGATAAAGTCGCGACGTTTCACATCACCGAAATGACCGATTCGCAGCCGGAAGAGCTGCATCTCTGCGACGAGCACGCTTACGAATATTTGCACGGTTCCAAAGCGAAAAGCGCCGACGAAGACGCTTGTTCCTGCGACGATTGCGCCGACGTTTGCGAAATCGAAGACGAGGACGACGCGACGCTGAAAGAACTGACCGAAGACTTGATGGAAACCGATTTCCAGTCGTGTCCGTGTTGCGGGCTTGGGTTCCAAGAGTTCCGCAAGACCGGGCGCTTAGGGTGCGCGAACGACTATCGAGCGTTCCAAGACCGTATCGAACCGTTCCTTTTAAGCGTTCACGGCGCGGACGAGCACGTCGGTAAGAGACCGAAACGACGCGGCTCCGTCGATTACGGCCCGACGCTCGTTCGCTTGCGCAACGAGCTGACCGACGCCGTCGCGACCGAAGATTACGAGCGAGCGTCGATTTTGCGCGATAAAATTAAAGAGTTGACGCTCAAAACCGCTTGACGCAAAGCGCGTTTAAAAACGAAAAAACGCCGCGTTCGATTCGATTTCCCGTTTCGATCGCGGCGTTTCGTCTTGGAATACAAACGTTTAGAGCGACGGCGTTTCGGCGCGCGGCGTTCCGAAAAAGAAACGTCGGGCCGCGTCGAGCGTTCGAGCGCCGAAGTCGCGAGCGGCGGGGCGAGTCGATTCTTCCGCCGCGAGTTTTCGAGCGCGAGGCGGTTTCGGCGGCGCGATTTGTCCGAGCGGCGTCTCTTGCGCGGCGATCGTCGCGACGATTAAGTCTTTAAACCAAAGCGTTTTCGCGAGTTCCTCCGGTTCTTCGAACTCGTTCCAGCTCGCGACGGTCTTTTCAAACTCGGCGAGCAGGGCGGTTCGCGACGCGTCGGTTTGAATTTTACCGTAAAGCTCTTGCCAACCGAGAAGTTCGTCGACGATCGCTTCGAGTCGCGTCTCTTTTTCGGCGTCCGGCGCCGCGTCGTAATCTCGGCGTTTCGCGACGAACCACTGCATAACGAGGAGGCGAATGTTTTTCTCGACGGCGGACGTTTTCTCGACGGCGCCGTTCTTTTGCGCGTCTCGACTCGCGTTCCAACGTTCGAGGAGCGCCGGCCCGGGCCGAACCTCGTCTGAGAGAACGAAATCGCTTGCAATCGGCGAATCGGCGCTTCGCGGCGCGACGTAATAATCGAGTCGCATCACCGGAAGCCGCTCGGCGGTCTTCGCTTTTTCGCTCGTCGCGTTCGAATCGTCGCGTTTCGCGAAAAATCGATTCGCGAAACGCTTCGCTTGCTCCGGAATTTCAAGTTTTTCCGGCTCGACGACGCCGTTTTCGTCTTCGAGCGTTTCGACGTAACGCTCGAAGAGCCGCTCGCGAGTTTCCGGCGTTTCGACGCTCAAATCCCGCAGCGCGAGCCAGCCGACGAGCTTGCCGGGCGACGCGGTTTCGACGTCGATCGGTTGCGAAACGTTGCGCCAATAAAGGAAACCGACGACCGCGGCCCCCGTGCCGACGAGCGCCGAGAGGAGCGCGAGCGTTCGAACGAGGCGGCTGAGACAACCGCTTCGCGTCGGGCGGAGATACGGATCCGACGTCGAATCGTCGAGGCGTTCTTGGGATGCGTCGATAGGTTCGTTAAACGGCGTTTTCAAGCGTCGGCCTCGCCTTCTTTTTCAACGGAACCGCCCGTCGTCGTCCGCGGGCGGTTCGGCTCGTCGCGAAATTTGTCGCAAAGCGTTCGAAGTTTTGCGAAAATAGCGCGAAGAGGCTTCCTTTTTTGCAAATTTTTCGTTATAATGGACGGGGGCGACCGCGCGTTTTGCCGCCGCGAGTCGACCGGTTCG